>JAJEDQ010000238.1 GCA_022821445.1 Acidimicrobiia bacterium
TGACGATCACCACTTGGTTGGCAAAAGACTGCTCTTGACTCACCATGGCCTCACATCATCGTTCAGGCCCAAGAAGGGCACTCGCCCTGAGCAGATCACGATCTGGTGGCCGGCCAGCGGCTGGCCGTTCACCGTGCCCACCGCCGGAGCCTCGCGGTGGCCGGGGACGCGGACCTCGCCGGAGGGAAGCACCACGTTTTCGGGGTGGGAGAGGTCGTAGGTGTCGGTCTCGGAGTAGTACTCCCCCCGGTAGACCCCCAGGCCGCCGCCGTCCTCCCAGCCCCAGTCGTAGCCGGTGCCGATCATGGCCCAGTCGCGGTGGATCTGGTTGGTCTCGATCTCGTAGACCTCGCCGGCGGAGTCGGTGAACTGCGAGCGAACCTGGCGCCAGCGGCGGGTGTCGTCCCAGAAGTCAACCTCGAACTCGGCGGCCACCACCTCGGTTTCGGAACCGTCGGACTGTCCGATCACTCCGTCCAGATAGTGCTGGCGGCCGTCGCCGGTGCTGTGGACTTGCACATGGCCGCCAAAATCGGAGCACGAGAACGGCAGCCAGTAGAACACCGAGCCGTGCTGGGCACGCACGTCGATGCCGTCCTCGCCAGTGACCGGTTCTGGTCCGGCGGTTTGGGGTCGCACTCCCCAGGAGTGGTCCCGACCGCCCCACCAGCTCTCCACCGTGTAGTCGGTACCGTCCAATGTGACCGCGCCGTCCATTCGGCCCACCTGGGTATAGCGGCGGTAGTCCTGGGTGACCCGGCCCCGAACCCGGCTGAAGTGGTGGTCTTCTTCTTTGGGGGGCAGGAAGCCAGTCCAGGTCAGGTCCATGTCGAAGGGGTGATCGTCACCCGAGGCGGTCAAGCGGACCTTCTTGAACGGCTCGACGATCTCGACGTCGAGCGGTCCCACCCCCACCCGGTCGATGTCGGGGCGTAGCGCTCGGCTGAAGCGGAAGTTCCGCTGGTTGCTGCCCCCGTCGTCCCGGGGCACCTGGCAGGCCACAAAGCCGTCGAACACGTTCATGTTCATGTACAGCCCCACTCCGATGATCATGGTGAGCAATCCGGCCGGGTCGTAACACGAGAACCAGTACCGGTCGAAGAACCGGGGGTCGCTGGTCCCCACATGATCGAACGTAGTGGGTATCTGATGGCGCAGCGTCTCGTCGAGTCTGGTCAAAGGCACGGCGACATCCTATGGCTGGAAGTTCGAGAAGGCTCAGGCCACGGTGCCGCTCGACCGCAGGTCGGCAATCTGATCGGGAGTGCGGCCCATCTCGGCTAGCACCTCATCGGTGTGCTCCCCCAACTCGGGCGCCAGGCTGCGAGGCGCACATGGGGTGCCGTGGAAGTCGACTGGGGTGGCCAGCATGGTGGTGCCGGTGGCCCCGTCGGGCACCTCCACCAATGCGCCCGACGGGCCGGTCTGGGGGTCTGCCAACAAGTCGTCGAGGGTGTTCACCGG
Organism: Acidimicrobiia bacterium; assembly: GCA_022821445.1. Lineage (GTDB taxonomy): Bacteria > Actinomycetota > Acidimicrobiia > Acidimicrobiales > Bin134 > Poriferisocius. The sequence continues at coordinate 1,465 of JAJEDQ010000238.1, forward strand.
CGCCCAGAACATGTCGGGCTCGGTGGCGAAGATCTCGGCCCACTCCTCCAGTGGGCGAGTGGCAAAGGCCTCGTCGAGAGCGGCGATCAGCTCCGCGGCGTTGACCGCCCGGTCGCGGGGGGTGGCGAACCGCTCGTCGTCGATCCACTCGGGATGGCCCACGGCTCGGGCCAGCGGGGGCCAGTGGCGGTCGCCCTCCAAGCCCACCACCCAGAACCGCCGCCCGTCGCCCGCGGTGTAGTTGTTTATGGCTGGGTTGCCCATGGCTTCCCGGGTGCCCACCGCCATGTTGAGGCCCCACATCAACAAAACGTTGATGTCGAAGCCGATGGTGTACATGCCCTCCCGGAACAACGACGACGACACCATCTGGCCCTCGCCGGTGCGCTCCCGGTGGTACAGCGCGGCGCTGATGGCCGCTGCTCCGGCCAGGCCCACGTTGTGGTCGCCCATCCCGCCCCGCTGGAACGGCAAAGCGCCGCCCGGCGGAGTGAGCTGGGCGGCGATGCCTGAGCGGGCCCAGAAGGCGGCGATGTCGTAGGCCGGGCGGTCGGCGTCGGGCCCTTCGAGCCCGTAGCCGGTGATGGCGCAGTAGATCAGTCCCGGGTTGCGGGCGGCCAACGACTGGTAGTCCAGCCCCAGCCGGTCGAGCGCGCTAAGCCGCAGGTTGGTGAGGAACACGTCGGCGTCGTCGATGATCTCCGCCGCGATGGCCCGCCCTTCGGCCTGGGCCAGATCTACTACCACCGATCGCTTGGAGCGGTTGTCCAACTCGAACACGGGATTGGTGGGCATGTCCCCGCCCAGCATCCGCTGGAACGTGCGGGACGGATCGCCCGAGGGGGGCTCGATCTTGACCACGTCGGCCCCCCAGTCGCTCAAAATGCCGCCAGCAGCGGGGCCGGCCACCCACACCCCTAGCTCGACAACCTTCACCCCATCCATTGGACCTGTCATGGGACGAGCATAGAAACTGGGCATGCTCAGAGCCCTACTGCTGGCTCGTGGATCAGGTGGCGAGGGCGATAGGGATCATGGTGGCCCACATGGTGACCATGAACCCGACGAGCATGAGGGCGAATTGGCGGGTCATCTTGGCCAACTCGGTTCTAAGCTCGGTTCTGATCTCGCTCCTGAACTCGGCGAACTCGGTTCTGATCTCGCTCTTGAACTCGGCGAACTCGCCTCGAAGCTTGATTTCGAGGGCTTTGAGGTCGTCCTTGGTGGCCAGCTGATCTCGGCCTTCGAGGAGGATGCACTGCATGAGGGTTTCGGTGCGCTCCTCTCCAAGGACCTCCACGAGGCCGTTGACCAGCTCGGTGCGTTGCACTTCGGTGACCGGCATCGGGTTTTCCTTCCCTTTGGCTATGTGAGGAACCCTGTGTCTGGAGACGATGCCAGTTCCGACTGCTGGCACCATCATATTGGTCTACGGATTGTCGTTCAAGGGTCACTTTGTCCAAGCCGTAGACTGCCCCTATCAAGGTTCTGTTTGTCTGCACGGGGAACATCTGCCGCTCGCCGATGGCCGAGGTGCTGTTTGCCCATCTGGCCCCCGACGTGGAGGTGGGCTCGGCCGGGACGATGGACTGTAGCGGGCAGCCCGCCCACGAGTACGCCATAGCCGCCATGGCCGAGCGGGGGCTGGACCTGTCGGCCCACCGCAGCCGCCGCCTCTCGGAGTATCTGGTAGACGAGTCCGATCTGATCGTGGCGATGACTCGCAACCACGGCTGGGCCGTGGCGGCCCGCAGCGAGGCTAAGGCGGCGGCCACCTTCTTGCCCGCCGAGCTGAGCCGTCTTGCCGACCAGGTGGGCAACCGCAGCGGGGCCGACTCCCAAGCGTGGGTCGCCCAACTGCACGCTCAGCGCGAATCCCAAACCAGCACCCGGTTCATCGGCCGGGCTTCCGACGAGATTCCCGATCCCATCGGCGAGCCTTTGCCCTACTTTCGGGTGATCGCCGACCGTTTGGAAC
>JAJEDQ010000226.1 GCA_022821445.1 Acidimicrobiia bacterium
GGCTCGGTAGATTTAGCGGCGATGGACGGCTACGACCCAGCGGCTATCGAGCCCAAATGGCAGCAGCGCTGGGTTGACGACGCCACCTACGACATCGACAACGACGATCCCCGGCCGCCGTACTACGTGCTGAGCATGTACCCCTATCCCAGCGGGCCGGCTCACATCGGCCACGTCCGCAACTACACGTTCGGCGACCTGCTGGTGCGCTACCGCACCATGCAGGGCGACGGGGTGCTGTCGCCCATAGGCTTCGACAGCTTCGGCCTGCCCGCCGAGAACGCCGCCATCAAAACCGGCACCCACCCCCGAGAGCACACCGACGCCAACATCGAGCGGCTGTCGTCGTCGCTGCACCGCATCGGTGCGGTGTACGACTGGCGCCGGACGCTGAGCAGCCACGACCCCGACTACATTCGCTTCACCCAGTGGATCTTCTTGAAATTCTACGAGGCCGGCCTGGTGTATCGGGCCACCGCTCCGGTGAACTGGTGCCCCGGCTGCCAGACGGTGCTGGCCAACGAGCAGGTGCTGGCCGACGGCACTTGCGAGCGCTGTAGCAATTTGGCCCAGCAACGCGAGTTGGAGCAGTGGTTCTACCGCATCACCGCCTATGCCGAGGAGCTGCTGGAGGGTCTCGACGGGTTGGACTGGCCCAACCGGGTCAAGACCATGCAGCGCAACTGGATCGGCCGCTCTGAGGGGGCCGACTTCACCCTGCCCATCGCCGATGACGACGGCAATCCCCGCGACGACGTCGACGGGATCCCGGTGTTCACCACCCGGCCCGACACCAGCTTCGGCATGACCTTCGCAGTTATGTCCCCCGAACACGCCCGGGTGCCCGAGCTGGTGACCGAGGATCGCCGAGCCGAGGTGGAGGCGTTCATCGCCGCGGTGGGCGAGCGCAGTGAATTCGAGCGTCTCTCGGCAGATGGCCCAGCTGACAAACGGGGGGTAGACACCGGCACCCGGGTGATCAATCCGTTCACCGGCCAGCCCATCCCGCTGTTTTTGGCCGACTACGTGCTCACCACCTATGGCACCGGGGCGATCATGGCCGTGCCCGGTGAGGACCAGCGCGACTGGGACTTCGCCACCGCCTACGGCCTGCCCATCATCCGCACCGTGGAGCCCTCCGAGGGCTTTGACGGCGAGGCCTACACCGGCGACGGGCCGTCGATCAACAGCGACTGGCTGAACGGACTGTGGATGGAAGAGGCCAAGGCCGCGGCCATCGACTGGCTGGAAGATCAGGGCATCGGCGAGCGCAAGGTGAACTACCGGCTGCGCGACTGGCTGCTGTCCCGCCAGCGCTACTGGGGATGCCCCATTCCCATCGTGTACTGCGAGGCGTGCGGGGCGGTGCCGGTGCCCTACGAAGACCTGCCGGTAGGCCTGCCCGACGACGTGGCCTTCATGCCCACCGGTCGCTCCCCGCTGGTGGACCACCCCGGGTTCATGCACACCGAGTGCCCGAACTGCGGCGATCCGGCCCGGCGGGAGACCGACACCATGGACACGTTCGTGGACTCCTCCTGGTATTTCCTGCGCTTCGCCGACCCCCACAACTCCGAGCTGCCGTTCAGCACCGAGGCGCTGGAGCGGTGGCTGCCGGTGGACCAGTACATCGGCGGGGTGGAGCACGCCATTTTGCATTTGATGTACGCCCGGTTCTTCACTCGAGCGCTCTCTGATCTGGGCGTGGCCCCCGCCGGGCTGCGGGAGCCCTTCCAGCGGCTGTTCACCCAGGGCATGGTGCGGATGGGCGGGGGGAAGATGTCCAAGTCGAAGGGCAACCTGGTGGCACCCGAGGACATCATCGACGCCCACGGCGCCGACGCCCTGCGCCTGGCCATCTTGCAGGTGAAGCCCCCGGCCGAAGACGTGGACTGGGAGGACTTCGGCCTCGAGGGCTGCGCCCGTTTCCTGGGCCGGCTGTGGCGGCTGGCCGCCGGCACCGCGGAGCGGGCCAACCCGGCCCGCTCCGGCCCTGTCTCCGAAGCCGATCAGGCCATCGATGCGGCAACCCACCGGCACATCCACCGCATCACCTCGGAGTTCGACCGCTGGTCGTACAACACCGCGGTGGCCGGCTGCATGGAGTTCACCAACGAGCTGTACCGCTACGTGCAGGCCGACGATGGCCCCCACCGCGACACGCTGGCCTTCGCCATCGACTCTTTGCTGCTGGTGATGGCGCCCATGGTGCCCCACATCTGCGCCGAGCTGTGGGAGATGCGCAGGGGCGGGAACATCCACGCCGAACCGTGGCCGACTGCCGATGATGCCAAGCTGGTGCTGGAGACGGTGACCATGGTGGTGCAGGTGAACGGCAAGGTGCGCGACCGCATCGAGGTGGCCGCCGATATCGCCGAGGCCGAGGCCGAGGCGCTGGCGCTGGCGTCAGAGAGGGTGCAGGGCTACTTGGACGGCGGCGAGCCTCGGCGGGTTATCGCCCGCCTGCCCAAGTTGGTCAACGTGGTGGTTTGACGCGTTCC
>JAJEDQ010000043.1 GCA_022821445.1 Acidimicrobiia bacterium
GCGCAGCCACAGCCAGCTCCTGCCCGGCCGATACACGTACACCACCCCCGCCGACTGTGAAACCGCCTACTATCAAAACACCACAGCCGCCACGGCCGTGGCCCAACAAAAACAGTCTCTACCAAACCCGGCGTGATTCAAGGTTGTGGGTTGGGGGCTCGGGTGGTCGTTGGCAGTTGGGTTCTGGGGTTCTGGTCTGGTCTGGTCTTCGGTGATTGTTGGCGTTGGATGTCTTGCTGGCTGCTTGTTGGGATGGGTCTGGTCGTTGTCAGCTGATGGCTGGGTCTGGTGGGTTCCTGGGTGGATGATGTGGCAAGCCCGATCTCTTGGGCGGTGGTCGTCGGGTCGCCTTCTTGTGCCCGTAGGCGTCGGCGGCGGCTGGTGGGGCTGCGTGCTTTGGGGGTTGCGGATGCGGGGGGATCTGCGGAGGTGCTCTGGGCCGAGGCAGGCTGTTGGCGGGTTTTTCGGTTTGCGACCGGTCGGAGCCGGTTGGTGGGGGGTTTGCGACCGGTCGCGACCGGCGGGGTGTTGCATGATGGCGGGCGTGTTCGCAGCTTTTGGCCGTCGGCCGTCGGTGACGTCGCCCCGTGACTTGTCCTCATTTTGGTTTGTTTTCAGGCTGGCGATGTACCTGGTCGGGGCGCGGTCGCTGGTCCGGCCGGGGTTCTTGGGGCGGGTTGTTAGGATTGAGTTGTGAGGCGAGGGAGTTATCCGGGGCATGGCGGCAGCCATTTTTGGCCGGTGTTGGCTGGCGTTGTGTTTTGTTCTGTTTGCCAGGTGTACTGCTGTGTCGGTGGCGGTAGCCGGTTTGGCTGCCGGAGGTTGTTGGGGTGACGGTGCATCGGTTGGGACGTGCAGGCGAGCCTGTGGGTGTCGCGTCGGGTCTGGCGTCGTCGCTGGTGCGCACGGCGCGTGCCGCTTTGGGGATCACTGCCTACGGGTTGGCTTCAGCTGCCGGGTGCGGTGAGAAGCTGGTAGTTGATATCGAGTCGGGCCGTGTAGATCCGACGTTGGACACGGTCGGCCGGCTGGTGAGTTCAGTGGGCTTCGAGGTCCGAGCGGGGCCCGGCGAAGGGCCCGATAACCGGTATGTCGGTGTGGACGGCCGAGAGGTGCAGCGGCTGGGTGCTGCCCACCAGCAGGCGTGCGACATGGCCACCCGGTTTGGGGCTGGGCGGCCGGGGCCCCTTGAGGGCGCTCAGCCGGAATGGGACGGCACCGGCCAGGCACCCGCCCACCGGTTTGGGGCGGGGCCGACGCGACGCGACGGAGGCGGCTGGTCGGCCATCTTGGTGCGCGACGAGCGATCGCGTGCCGGGATGTCGCAGGACGAGTTGGCCCGAGCCTGCGGCCTCAAAGCTGAAGATGTCGCGCTGGTGGAGTCGGGCGCTGTGAAACTGACGGTGACTGAGCTGCAGACCGTGCTCGCCGCGATGGGTGCCGCCCTAGTGGCTCGCTTGGAGGTCTACGACGCCCACGACGACGCCCTGCACCTCAAAGCTCTCGCCGACCCGCAGGGCTACCACCAGCGGATGTCAGACGCAAGGGCCGCGTTCACCCGCGCCGCGTCGCGCTGATCATGTCTGGCCCTAGCGAGGGATTGGCCCGCATTGTCGCCGTATTTGTTCGCCGCAAGGTGAACTTCGTGACCATCGGCGGATGGGCCGTCCAGGCCCAGGGTTTCGATCTCGGCTATGTCACCGAGGACATCGATTTCACTCCCGATTTGAGCGCCGACAATCTCGACCGCATCGTCCTCGCCCTCGAGGACTTGGACGCGAAGGCCACATACCGGGGCCTGGTTCTCGACATGCTGCCCGACGCCTTGGGCCTGGCCCGCACCCCGGTGTGGAACATGACCTGCCCCCATGGCGACTTCGACCTGGTCTTCGACCCCGCCGGCCTCGACGGTTACCGCGATCTGCTCCGCTCAGCCAACCCCGTCACCATCGACGCGGACGGCGAACCCATCCGCGTGCTGTGCGCCGACCTGGCCGACATCGTCACATCCAAAGAGACCGCGAACCGCGACAAAGACCGCGGAGTCCTCCCGCTGCTGAGAGCCCAAATCGCCGAACTCCAACAACAACAACTGCAACAAGACGAGCTCTCCCGTCCCGACCCAGGATTCGGCATCGACCTGTAACCCACCAGACACCCCACACGGAGCCACCCTCGTCGCAGCCGAGCCGGATGTGCAGCCTTTGGTGCGCCGGACTCACCTGTCCGGGTACCTGCCGGGGCGTCGCAGGCTGGCGCGTTGCGCCATTCTCAGCTCGGTGGGATCACCAGGTCAATCCCTGAGCCTTGTAGAGCTCGGCAAAGGGGGTGAGGAGGCTCGCCTATGACCCCTCCAGATATTGGGCCCATTGGTCCATGAGCTTGCGGCGTTTGGTGTAGGCGTCGCCTCGGATGTAGGCCTGTTGGGTTGAGTTTCCGAGGCTGTGGGCCAATGCGGCCTCGGCGACTGCCCAGGGCGTGTCGGTCTGCTCCAGCGCCCAGGTGCGGAACGATGCTCGGAAGCCGTGGACGGTGGCCCGGTCGGCGAGGCCGGTGTCGCGGAGGATCTTCGTGAGCGTCATGTCGGACAGGGGCTTGCCGGGTTTGAGAGGGGACGGGAACACCAGGTTTGAGCCGTCGTGGCAGTCTTTGGCCCGGTCCAGCACTTCGAGGGCGGCGTCGCTGAGGGGCACCCGGTGCTCGGATGCGGCCTTCATCCGCTCTGGGGGGATCCTCCACTCGCGGGCGTCGAAGTCGATCTCGTCCCAGGTTGCGTTGCGGGCCTCGCCGGAGCGGGCCGCGGTCAACACAGCGAATCGCAGGCACAGCTTGGCCGACGCGGACGCGCCGGACCCGGCCACTGTTTCAAGGGCTTCTGCGACCTGGGTGTAGGGAAGCGAGCGGAAATGGGACTTGACGCGGGGCATCGTCGGCAGAGCGCCGTCGATCACTTCGCCGGCCATGTTGAACTGCACGTAGCCCCGTGCGCCTGGCACCACCTCAGCACCGTGCGGATCCTCTGGCGGACCTTGCGGGCCGTCTCGGTGCGCGTCGCCCACATCGGCTCCACGCACCGCAGCACATCGGACTGCGAGATGCGGTCCACCGCCATGTCCCCGATGATGGCGAACGCGTGGTTCTCCAACGACGCCCACCACAGCACCGCGGTCCGGTCGCTGCGCCACCGCGCCCTGTTCGCGTCGTGCACCCTTTCCGCCGCCTCCCGGAAGGTGGGGATGTCGCCCCGGCGCTTTTCCACCAAAGGGTCGCGCCCGCCGGCTGCCGCGGCGCGAAGCTCGAACGCCTTGGCCCGGGCGTCGGCCAAACTCACCACCGGGAAGCGCCCACGGCAGGATTCGAACCTGCGACCTTGGACTTAGGAGGTCCCTGCTCTGTCCTGACTGAGCTACGTGGGCGGGTGTGCGGGCCCGCAACCCGCATTACGTTGAGAGACGAATTCTAGGTGTGTTGGGGCTGTCGGCACGCGGCAATTCCCGGTCTGAGGACTTGGCCCTCTCGGGGCCTAATGGCTTGGCAATCACCCCCCGTGCGGTGAGCTCCTCAATCCTCGACATCACGTCGGTGCCTGTGATCGGTACAACCGGCATGACTTGAAAAGATATAAAAGAGACTGAACATGGGTAACACGTAATAGCCTGACCGGAAGGGTGGTTCGGCCCACCCGGTCCGGTCCTTCGACCTCGTACTCGGCACCGGACCGGGATCGGGCCGAGTCCACCCTACCCCGTCGATGCTGGGCCTTCTACCCTGCCTTTCAGACGTAGTCCTTGTATTTGTCTAGATGGCGGGTGGGGCGCTTGAGGGCGTCTTTGCGGAAGGGGTCGCCCAGCTCCATGGTGCACATGGCCTCGATGACGGTGGTGCGGCCACCGTTCATCTGGGCGTCGATGGCCTTGCTCAGCGCCGGGCCCACCTCTTCGAGCTCGTTCACCCGAATGCCGTCGGCGCCCATGGCCCGGGCCACCTCCGACCAGTCCTCGCCGCCGTCGAGCTCGCCGGCCACGAACCGGCGGCCGTAGAAGTCCACCTGGTTCTTCTTCTCCGCGCCCCACTGGCGGTTGTGGAACACCACCGCGGTCACCGGGATGTTGTGGCGCACCGCAGTCATGGTCTCCACCATGCTCATGGCCCACGCCCCGTCGCCGGCGTAGGCCACCGCGGGGCGATCCGGTGCGGCCTTTTTGGCCCCGATGATGGTGGGCAGCGCATAGCCGCAGTTGCCCCAGCTCATGGCGGCGAAGAACGATCGGGGCTCCTCGAAGCGCAGGTAGCTGTTGGCCACAGAGTTGATGTTGCCGATGTCGGTAGACACCATCACCCGCTCGGGCATGGCCTCCTCCAGCTCGCGCAACACCTGGCGGGGATGCATCCAGTTGTAGTGCTCCTCGGTGGCCTGCTTGATCATGTCCACGCTGAAGTCGTCGGTCTCGTGGATCCAGTCGTCCAGCTCGGCCTCCCAGTCGGCCTTGTTGTCGGCGATCCCGGCTGCCCGCTGGACCCGGGTGGCGTCGCACGCCAGCTCCCGGCCCTCCAGGCGTTGAAGAAGCGCGGTGGCCGCCGCACCGGCGTCGCCGCAGATGCCCACGTCGATGCGCTTGACCAGGCCGAGCATCTTGTTGTCGGCGTCCACCTGGATGATCTTGGCGTCATTGGGCCAGTAGTCCATGTCGTGCTGGGGCAGGGTGCCGAACGGGCCGAGCCGGGTGCCCAGCGCCAGCACCACATCGGCCCGCGAGATCAAGCGCATGGCCGCTTTTGAACCCTGGTAGCCGAGAGGCCCGCACCACTGGGGATGCGACGCCGTGAAGGAGTCGTTGTGCAGATAGCTGTTCACCACCGGGCAGCCGAGCCGCTCGGCCAGCGCCACTGTCTCGGCCACGGCGTCGCCCATCACCACCCCGCCGCCGGAGACCATCACCGGGAACGAGGCGTTGGCCAGCAGTTCGGCGGCTTCGTTCAGGGTGCGCTCGCCTCCCGGACCTCGATCGAGCTGTTGCGGCGCCGGGATCTCCACGTCGATGTCGCCGTAGAAGCGGTCGCGGGGGATGTTGAGCTGGGTGGGGCCCATCTCCGACAGGGCTCGGTCGAAACACCGACCGGTCAGCTCGGCCATGCGGTGCTCGTTGTTGACGTGGCCCTGATACTTGGTGAACTCCTCGAACATCGGGAGCTGGTTGGCCTCCTGGAAGCCGCCCAGGCCGATGCCCATGGTCCCAGTTTCGGGGGTGACAATAACCACGGGGCTGTGGGCCCAGAACGCGGCGGCGATGGCGGTCACGCAGTTGGAGATGCCCGGCCCGTTCTGGCCGATCACCACTCCGTGGCGGCCGCTGACTCGGCTGTAGCCGTCGGCCATGTGGGCCGCGCCCTGCTCGTGGACCACCGGTACCAGCTCGATGCCAGCCGGTTCGAAGATGTCCATGGCATCCATGAACGCGCTGCCCATGATGCCGAAGATGGTGTCGACGCCGTGGGCGACCATGGTCTCCACGAACGCTTCGCTGGGGGTCATTCGGGTCATATCTCTATCCTCCACTGAATTGGAATCCGCCTGAAGAAGTAATCAGAGCGCATAGGCCGAGGGGTTGGGCTTGAGGGGACGGGAGTACCACAGGGGCCGGCGCAGACCGTTCGGACCGGGGGCGGGACGGGTCATGGCCAGCCACTCTCGGTAGGCCTTTTTGGCCTCGGCGGTGTCAACCGCCACGTCGCCCGGAGCGTCTCCGGGCTGAGCGGGCGTTACCCGCACCCGCTGGTGCCAGCACTGCATGCCCGACACCGGGTCGGGTTGCACGCAAAAGGTCAAGTTCTGGTGAACGCCGGTGTCGCTCCACCAGATTCGCTCGGTGTCGTCGTCGGCGCTGGCATGGCGTTCAGGGCGTCCCTTGCGGCTGAGCCGCCACTGGGTGCCGTCGTTGATGATGTCGACGTCGCCGCCGGCCCATGACCCGCCGCTTTCAGCATCTAGGCGCCAGCGGCCCATGTGATGCGATGCGGCCACCACACCGGGGCGGATGCCCTCGGTTCGCCACGCGCCGATCACGAAGTGGCCGATCCGGGTGGTGAGCCGAACCAGGCCGTTCACCTCGATGCCCAGTGCCTCGGCATCGGAAGGGTGGATCCACAGTGGATGGCGGTGGCTGAGCTCCGACAGCCACTTGCTGTTGGCTGAGCGGGTGTGGATCAAAGTGGGGATGCGAAACGTCGGAATCAGGATGCGCTCGTCGCCGGAGAGGTCGAGGTTTTCCCAGTGCACGTGCGATGGAATCCAAGTTGGGGTGGCGTACTCGGGCCAGCCCCAGTCGGCCAGCGTCTCCGAGTAGAGCTCCAGTTTGCGCGACGGAGTGGGAAAGCCCTCCTTAGGAGCACCGTCTACCTGCACCGCCGGGGAGCCATCGCCGAGGCCGGCCAGCTCCAGGGCGGCCAGGTCTTCCGCCGAACCCGACCAGGTGCCGGGTGTGCCGGAGCGGCGGTACACGCCGGAGTCGTCGAGGTGGCAGCCATCCAGTTCAGCGGGATCCACCTCCCGCTCGTAGGGCTGGTACATGTCGCCATCGAGGGCATAGGCCCCCCGGTCGCGCATGAACTCCAACGGACTTTGGCCGGCCGACTCGGCATCTTCGGCCAAGCCGGGCACGCCCGCGAACATGATCCCGTAGTACTCGTCCACGCCCATCGGCGTACCGGGCTCCGCGGGGCTCTCAAACCAGCGGCGAATGCCCATGGAACCCTCGGGGTCGATGCGCCACGACAGGTCGATCCAGAACTCGTTCTCCTCCCAAACCTCGCCCGGGTTGAACTCGTGGGTGCGCGATCCGCTGGTCACCCCGGCGCCCCGGATCTCGGCGTAGCGACGCAGCACCGGCTGGCGAAATCCAATCCACCGCCCGGCGTGGGTCTCGAAGCTGGCCACATCGTGGCGCTCGGCCCCCACTCCCATGGGCAGCACGTAGTCGGCGAAGGTAGCCGTCTCCGACCAGGTTGGCGTGAGCGCCACATGGCAGGCCACCTTGTCGGGGTCTTTGAGCGCCTCCAGCCAGCTGAATCCGTCCGGGTTGGTCCACACCGGGTTGTACACCCGGCTGAAGTACACCTCGAGGCGGCCTCGGCCTTCGGCCAGGAAGTGCGGCAACAAGATCGACATCTCGTGATGGGCCAGCGGATACTCCTGAGGCCAGCTCAGCTCGTTCCACTGCTCGAAGGGGGGCGCTCCCGTGGGGTGGGGTGCCTTGTACTTGTTCCAGCCATTGCCGGTGGTGCCCCCCACGGTGCCCACCGAGCCGGTGAGCACATTGAGGAAGAACAGGCACCGGGCCGTCTGCCAGCCGCCTAGATTCCCCGCGCCGGCGGCCCGCCAGTTGTGGGAGGCGAACTTGGTGGGATGGGCGCCGATGATCTGAGCGATCTCGATGATCTGGGCCGCGGGCACCCCGCACACCCGCTCGGCCTCCTCGGGGGTATAGGCCGCGTAGTCGTCAGCCAGGGCCGGGCCCACCGAGTCGAACTCCATCGGCCGATGCGGGTGGCGCTCGCGCAGATAGACCTCCCAGTTGGTCCAGTGCCGCACGAAGTCGCGCTCCCAGGTGCCGTTGAGCACCATCAGCCGGGCGATGGCCAACAGCAAGAAGGGCTCGGTACCGGGCCAGGCGGGCAGCCAGTAGTCGGCCTTTGAGCCGGTATTGGAGAGCCGGGGATCGACGCAGATGACGGTGGCCCCGTTGCCTTGGGCTTCGACGATCCGCTGGGCGTGGGGGTTGAAGTAGTGGCCCGACTCCAGGTGCGACGAGATGAGGAAGATCACCTCGGCGTTGGCGAAGTCCGCCGACGGGCGGTCGTGTCCCATCCAACTCTGGTAGCCGACTCGGGCATTGGAGCTGCACACGTTGGTGTGGCTGTTGTGGCCGTCCACTCCCCAGCACTGGAGCACCCGCTCGGCGAAGCCGTCCTCGCCGGGGCGGCCCACGTGGTACATCACCTCGTTTTGGCGGCCCTCGGCGATGGCATCCCGGATACGTCCACCAATGTCGTCGAGGGCCTCGTCCCAGCTCACCCGCTCCCACTGGCCCGAGCCCCGCTCCCCGGCACGCCGCAGCGGATACAGGATGCGCTCGTGGTCGTCGATCTGGTTGAGGGTGGCCGGGCCCTTGGCGCAGTTGCGGCCCCGGCTGGCGGGATGCAGGGGGTTGCCCTCGACGCGGTCGATGCGCCCGGTGGCATGGTTCACATGGCACACCAGCCCGCAGGCCGCCTCGCAGTTGAAGCAGGTGGTGGGCACCAGGGTGTGGTGGTGCTCAACCCGGCGGGGCCAGGCCTTGGCATCAAGCGACACGGCATCGTGCCACGTCTCGTGGGGCGGATAGCTGTGCAGCTCGGTCATGCTGCGATCACCGTCTCGTGGGGTGGATAGCTGTGCAGCTCGGTCATAACCCGACCCTCCCCTATGAGAGCGGTACGGACTGGCCCGCCCGCACGAAGCTGTCCTCGTAGCACCACATGCCCGCCACCGCGCAGATTCCGGCCACCGCGGCCGGAGCCGACCCGGAATCTGAGGCCAGGCTGACCACAACCAGCACGGCCGGCACAATCAGCCCCAACGCCACCCCTCCGATCCAGAATTGCCGGGCGTAGCGCCCCCGGGCCATAGCCGCCACTGCGGCCTCAACATGGGGCGTTCCCCGTCCCAAGAGCTCAGCGGTCACCAGCACCGCGGTGGTCAGCACCCCCGCCAGCAGCACCCACTGGACAGCAACAGAATCGGGCCCGTCCACCGCCAGTTCCATCACCGCATATCCCGCACCCCCGGCGACAACCGCCTGGGCCAAGAGCGTGGGCAGCACTAGGGGCGACTGCCAGAGATCGCGGCCCTCGCACTGGGCGAACAAAAAGGCCGTGTAGCCCGCGGTGGCCAACCCCAACAGCGCGGCGGGCGCAGCCAGCACTTGTAGCGCTCCTATCGACTCCGCCACACCAGCCACAAACCACGCCGCGCTCACCGCGGCGAACGCCCCCAGCACCGCCGCGCCTTTCACCAGCCACGACCGGCGATTACCCCGGGTAATCAGGTAGTAGAACCGCTCCGGACGCTTCAGATCACCCACCAACAGCACTGCGGTCAAAGCCAGGAACACTCCCGCCGCCACCGGCGGCACCACGCCCACCGTGGCCTGCTCGCGGCCATGGCCCAGCACCACCAGCAGCGCGGCCACCATCATCACCCCCGCGGCCACCGCCTTGGTCACCAGATAGCTGGAGACCTTTGCCTTCCACGTCATCTCATGGGCAGTGGTGTAGGCGGTGCGGGCCACCACCCCATCGCCTCCGTCCACCGCGGTCGGGTGCCGGGAAGTGGTGTCGGCCCAGATCATCCCGTCGTCGGCGATGGCCGTTTGCAGCGGATCGAGAGACGCCGCGTCAGCCCCTCGGTAGTACACCTTGGGCAACGTGTTCTGCTCCGGTGCCCGCACCGCGGTGTCGCTGCGGGCGATGATCTGAACAGTGGTATCGGCGGGATCGTCGAGATCGGCCACCTTGATGGCGTGGGTGGGGCAAACCACCACGCAACTCGGCTCAAGGCCCTGTTCGATTCGGTGGTTGCAGAAATTGCACTTGTTGGCCGTGTTGGTGACCGGATTGATGTAGATGGCGTCGTAGGGGCAGGCGTTCATGCACCCCTTGCAGCCGATGCAGTTGTCGTCGTCGAAGTCCACCACCCCGTTGTCGGCCCGAAACAGGGCATTGGTGGGGCAGATGGAGATGCACGGCGCGTCATCGCAGTGGTTGCAGCGCATCACCGAGAAGTGCCGTTTGACGTCGGGGAACGTGCCGGTCTCGATGTACTTCACCCAGGTTCGGTTCACGCCAAGGGGCACGTCGTGCTCGGCCTTGCACTCCACGGTGCAGGCGTGACACCCGATGCAGCTCTCGCTGTCGAGGAGGAATCCGAGTCGGGTCACCCCACGCCCTCGGCACTCATTTGAGGGTTGCCAGTCATCCCGTCTCCTCGGCACTCATCTGGGGGTTGCGGGAGAGTCGCTGGATTCCGGCGCACAGCAGTTGCTCGAGGTGGTCGAAGGTGTCCTCGGGGTCGTGGGGCAGTGGGTGGCCATCGCCGGATTCCGTCCTTCCTCACCCGTTCCCAACACCCAGGGGTGGACGGAAGGCAAGTTAGCAGCTATAGCGAATTTGTTAGAGCCTAATGACCTCAGGCACGGCCCTTCGCGGCCTGGCAAGCCGCGATAACGGCCACAGTGGCGATGTCGTCGGCGCTGCAACCCCGCGACAGGTCGTGGACCACACCGGCGGTTCCCTGAAGCAGCGGACCGTACGCCCGGGCTCCGGCGAGGCGCTCGGTGATCTTGTAGGCGATGTTTCCCGAGTCGAGATCGGGAAATACGAATACATTGGCTCGACCGGCCACCTCAGAGTCGGGTGCCTTGGCCGCCGCCGCCTGCCGGTCCCAGGCCGCATCGAATTGCATCTCCCCGTCGACGGCCAGCGAAGGCATCCGCCGGCGCACGATCCCGGTGGCCATGCGAACCCGCTCCACTCGAGAGCCGCCGGCACTCCCCCTGGTGGAGTACGACAGCATGGCCACCCGAGCCTTCTCCCCCACCAGCTGCTCATGGGTGGTTGCCGTCGAGATGGCGATGGAGGCGAGCTGGTCGGGGTCGGGATCGGGGACCACGCCGCAATCGCCGTAGGTGATCGGGGTCCCGTCGGGCAGCACCAGCAGGAAGCAGCTGCTGATGGTGTCGACTCCCGGTGCCGGGCCGATGCAGTTCAAGGCCGCCCTCACTACATCGGGCGTCGGCCGGCTCGCGCCGCCCACGCAGGCATCGGCCTCGCCAGCCGCCACCATGAGTGTGGCGACGTGGAGCGGGTCGCCCTGGTCGATCTTCTCGGCTTTCGGTGACGTCGCGGCCTGCGCCTGCACCGCCGGAGAGCAAAAGCTCGCCGGGTCGTCGAGGATCACGGGATCGACCAGGCCCTCCTGGTCCAGATAGCGGGCTGCGGCCTGGGCTCGCTCGTCGTCGCCGTCGGCCAACACCACCCGCTTTTTCGAGGCGCGCGCCTGCTGACGCCACGACTCGGTTATGGGGACGTAGCCCGCGGCCGGTTCGGGGTTGGTCAACTCTTGCCCTGCCAGGGGATGAGCCGCTTCTCAGCCATACGCATGGCCACATCCATGGTGACCCCAAGGATACTGATGAGGATCACGGCCGACGGCATCAGATCGAGCAGGTAGAACTGGCGGGCCTTGAAATTGGTGAAGCCGAGGATGCTCCCTGGAATGGCGAAATTCATCTTGGAATCCGGGGGCGCGTCGGTAGGCTAAACGGCAGTGGCCGAGAACGCCGTCGGGTGGCTAGAGGATGACGACGGCGGAGTCGTCGGCGGTCCCTTAATCGAGACCGGACCCACGAGTCGCGGCCTGGGCGCAGCCCGGGCCTTGCTGGTGGGAATGCTGTTCATTCAGGTGGGCGGAGGTCTCCAGGGCGTGCTGCTTGGCGTGCGAACCGAGTCGGAGGGGTTCGGCCTCGCGGTCAGCGGCATCGTCATGGCCAGCTTCTTTTTGGGATTCTTGATGGGGACGCGACTGGCCGAGCATTTTCTGGCCGCGGTGGGCCACATCCGAGTGTTCGCCGCGTTGGCCTCAATGGCCTCCGGAGTGTCGATCTTGCATCTGCTGTGGATCAATCCCGCCGCTTGGGCTCTGCTGCGGATGCTGTTCGGCCTGTGCATAGCCGGCGTCTTAGTGGTTGTGGAGTCGTGGCTCAACGACATGGCCACCAACGCCACCCGGGGGCGGCTGCTGTCCATGTACATGGTGTCGTCGATGGGCGGGCTTACGCTCGGCCAGTTGCTGCTCAACGGAGGCGACCCCGCCGGCTTCGAGCTGTTTGTGATCTCCTCGGTGCTCATCTCCGCCGCGCTGGTTCCCATCACGCTGTCGGCCACCAGCGCTCCCCCGCTGACCGTGCCCGAGCCGCTGTCGCTGCGTCAGCTCATCTCTTTGGCCCCCACCGGAGTGGTTACCGCCTTCTGCGCCGGCATCAGCCACGGGACGCTGCTAGGGGTGGGCGCGGTATATGCCGCCTACGAGGGGCTGCCCACGAGCCGGATCGCGCTGTTCCTGGTATCGGCCACCGCCGGGGCCATCGCCTTCCAATGGCCTGTGGGGTCGATTTCCGATCGGGTGTCTCGTCGGGCGGTGATCTTCGCGGCTGCTGCCGCGGCCGCGGCCATCGCTGGAATCCTGCCCTTGGTCGAGCCGGGATCGGCGCTGTCGCTGGTGCTTGTCTTCTGTTTCGGCGGCACCACTTTCCCGCTCTATTCGCTGGCCATTGCCCTGACTGGCGACTGGGTGCCGTCGTCGCAGTTGAACGGCGCCAGTGCTGCGCTCGTGCGAACCGCGGGGGTGGGGTCGATCATCGGACCGGTGGTGGGCGGGGTGGTCATGTCTTTGACCGCCCCCTGGACCTTTTTCCTGGCGCTAGTGGGGGCCCATGCAGTGGTAGTGGCGTACACCGGGTGGAGGATCGTGGCCCGAGAAGGCGTCCCGGTAAACGAGCAGGGCGAGTGCGTTCCGTGGTCCACGCGGGCGTCGTCCATGGCCGTGAATCTGCTGCGCCGCCCACCTCGGTCCTTCTCGCGCAACGGCGGACCTGGCCCCGGCAGGGCTGCTTGATTATTTACATATAGCCAGTTTCAAATAATTTCCCTATATTCCATGTATGCCCACCGTGGGAATGGATGCCGAGGCAGCCTTTGAGCTAGCCGTCGACTATCTGGCCGCCGCCGATGAGATCGACCGGCGGCACCAGCGGTGGGCCGCGGTGGTGGCCGAGGTGGAGTATTGGCTGGGGGGCGCGCAGTATCCGGTGGAGCAGTCGCTAGGCGGGATCAGCCAGCAGCTTCGCGTCGACTCTGTGGACATCTCCCAGAGAGCCCAGATGATCCTGCTGGGCCCCGAGGGGCTGAACCTGGCCCTGTGGGCCATCGAGATCCTGAGGGACGCTCCCGAGGCGTGGGGCGGCGACCACATCGTGTCGCGGGGCGATTTGGAGGGCTTCGTCACCCGCACCGACGACCTGGGCGAGGCGGCCCGGATCCTGCTCACCAACCGCAGCCTGTTCACCATGGTGGACACGGCTCGCAACAACCGCGACTACCTGTCCGACCCCACCGAGGGGTTCTCGGTCAGCGGCGGCGACGGGCGCATCAGCTTCGAAGACCTCGACGCCTTCGAGGCCAAGATGTCGGCCTACACCACCCTTCTGCCCTACTTGGCGGCCATCGACACCGCGGCCCAGGGCGATCCCACCAAGGCCGACCGGTTCTTGTCCAAGGCCGACTTCGAAGCCATCGCTGCCGATCCCGGCATGCCGCCTGAGGTGCGGGAGGCGGCCGCCGCGGTCGTCGCCCACGGCGCCTACCACCGCAAAGACGGCTTCGGCTGGGACGACGTGGGGTTCTGGGCCATGGAGGCAGCCGGGGTGCTGCCGGTGGTGGGCGAGATCGTGGACACCACCCGGGCGCTGTATGCGCTGAGCCAAGGCGACTGGCGCTCGGCGCTGATGTTCGCCGGCCGGGTGGCCATGCCCCTGGGAACGGGCAAAACGCTGAGCGCGGCTCGGGCGCTGGTGGAGATGGGCCGCCGCCGGGCGTTCAAGGAGATGCAGTACTACACCCTCACCCAATCGGCGGAGAAAGCCAAGAAGAAGGTGGCCAAGACCGTCCGCAAGAGAACTACCGCTAAGGCCAAGGACACCTATCAAGATTGGCGGGACGACGCTCCGGCCGGATTCGAGTACCTGCCCCCACCCCATCGCCCGTAGTCTTTGGGCATGGTCTCGGAGCTGTTCGACGCCGAACTGTGGAAGCCGGTGGAGGGGTTCGGCCTCACCGACGTGACCTATCACCGCGCCGTCAACCAGGCCACGGTGCGGATTGCCTTCGACCGTCCCGAGGTGCGCAACGCCTTCCGCACCCACACGGTGGACGAGTTGCATCGCACGCTGGACCACGCTCGCATGACTCCCGATGTGGGCACCGTGCTGCTCACCGGCAACGGGCCGTCGCCCACCGACGGCGGCTGGGCCTTCAGCTCGGGGGGCGACCAGCGCATCCGGGGAGCCGACGGCTACCAGTACGCCAGCGGAGAGACCGCCGACACGGTGGACGATGTCCGCACCGGGCGACTGCACATCTTGGAGGTGCAGCGGCTCATCCGGTTCATGCCCAAGGTGGTGATCGCGGTGGTGCCGGGGTGGGCGGCCGGCGGGGGCCACAGCTTGCACGTAGTGAGCGACATGACCTTGGCGTCGGCCGAGCACGCCATGTTCAAGCAGACCGACGCCGATGTAGCCAGCTTCGACGGTGGCTTCGGATCGGCCTACCTGGCCCGCCAAGTGGGCCAGAAGCGGGCCCGTGAGGTGTTCTTCGTGGGCAAGGCCTACACCGCAGCCGAGGCCTACGAGATGGGCATGGTCAATGCGGTGGTGCCCCACGCCGAGCTGGAGCAGACGGCGCTGGAGTGGGCCGAGGCGGTGAATGCCAAGAGCCCCACCGCACAGCGGATGCTGAAGTTCGCCTTCAACCTCATCGACGACGGACTGGTGGGCCAGCAGGTGTTCGCCGGGGAGGCCACCCGCCTGGCCTACGGTTCCGACGAAGCCGCCGAAGGGCGGGACTCGTTCCTGGAGAAGCGTCCGGCTGATTTCTCCCAGTTCCCCTATCACTTCTAGGTCGATTCAGTTCTAGATCTAGGGTGCGGCCATGGCCGACTCCACCGACGCTGATCCCACCACCGATACCGCCACCGATCCCAGATTCTCCCCTCGACCTGATGCGGCGTCGCTGGACGCCGCCCAGATGTTCGACCTTTCGGGGCGGGTGACCATCGTCACCGGGGGCAGCCGGGGCATCGGCCTGTCCATCGCCCACGGCTTCGCCGCCCAAGGAGCCAAGGTGGTGGTGGCCAGCCGCAAGGCCGACGCCTGCGACCGGGCCGTGGCCGAGATCGCCGAGGCGGGCGGCGAGGCGCTGGCCGTGCCCGTCCACATGGGCGACCTCGACAGCGTGAACCAACTGGCCGACGCCACCCTGGAGCACTTCGGCCAGATCGACATCCTGGTGAACAACGCGGCCAACCCGCTGGGCCTGCCCATGACCGACATCACCCCCGAGGCATGGGAGAGCTCGTTCACCGTGAACCTGCGAGGGCCGTTCTTCTTGTTTCAGCGCTGTTTGCCGGCGCTGCTGGAATCCGACCACGCCTCGGTCATCAACGTCATCTCGGTGGGGGCCTACATTCCGGCGGGCAACACCTCCATGTACTCGGCGGCCAAAGCCGGCCTGCTGTCGTTCACCCGCTCGATGGCCGGTGAGTACTCCCCCCACGGCGTGCGGGTGAACGCCATCGCCCCCGGCACCGTCGACACCACCATGACCCGCAATACCGGCCCCGAGGCCATGGCCCGCATGTCCGACCTCAGCCACATCGGCCGCATCGGCCACCCCGACGAGCTAGTAGGCGCCGCCCTCCTCCTCGCCTCCGACGCCGGCAGCTACATCACCGGCCAATGCATAATCATCGACGGAGGCTTCATCCCCCCGCGCTAGCAAGCCGGTTGAGGAAATCGGGGAGGGAGGGCAGGGGGACGACCTCGCCCTTTTGGCGGGTTTGCCGGTCGGCGCCACCGTAGACAACTGCTTTGGCTGAGACTTGGGGCAGTACTTGGGAAATCTGGTCGAGTGAGTCGAAGTAGTCGGAGGCAAAGGTGGCACCGGACTTGATCTCGATGGCGTCGATACTCTCGGTGCTCTCCAACAGGAGGTCGCACTCCAAACCTCGGGCGTCGCGAAAAAACGACAGATTCGATCGGTGTCCCCGGTTGTAGCGGTGCTTGAGAACCTCCATCACCACTGCGTTCTCAAATAGCTGTCCCCGCAGCGGGTGGGTGGCCAGATGCTTCGCCCGCTCGATCCCAATGAGATGGCTGGCCAGACCTACATCGTAGAAATACAGCTTTGGTGACTTGACCAAGCGCTTGCGGATGTTGGTGAAGAAGGGAGGCAGGCGGAAGACGACGTAGCTCGCCTCCAAGACCGTCATCCACTGGCTCGCCGTGGTGTGGGAAACCCCGGCGTCTGCCCCAAGAGAGGACAGATTGACGATCTGACCCACCCGACCAGCGCACATCCGAACGAACTGCTGGAAGCCGGCCAAATTGCGGATCTCGCCGATCCGGCGCACGTCTCGCTCAACATACGTCTCGAAGTAATCGCCGAGCGCTTGGCGCGGCTCGAGGGCTTGATCGTGGATTCGTGGGTAGAACCCGGAATACAAGACGTCGTCGATCTCGCCGCTCGCCCCCGCTCGGCTGCGCTCGGCCAGCGAGAACGGAAGCAGGCGGAGCAGCGCGGTGCGTCCGGCCAGTGACTGGCTAATGGCCTCCGAGAGCCTGAACTGCTCGCTGCCCGTCAGGACGAAGAGCCCATTGCGTCCCCTGTCATCGGCCAACACCTGGAGATAGGACAAGAGATCGGGGGTGCGCTGGATCTCATCGAGAATGGCGCCCTCGCTGAACTGGGCGAGAAAGCCCACTGGGTCGTTCTGGGCATGCTCCCTTTGGTTGGGCGCCTCCATGTTCACGTACTCAAGGTCAGGGAAGGCTGTTCGGCACAGCGTGGTCTTTCCCGACTGGCGCGGGCCAGTGACCGTGACGAAGGGATATTGGTCGAACAGCCTCAGCAAAATCGGCGTGATCTCGCGCTCAATCACCTCAATAGGCTACCAGGGTAGCTACAATCTGCAAGTGCCACTTTCAATTTGTGCAGATTTGAGCGAGGTGAGCGTTAGGTGACGTTGAAGAGGGTGGCGGCGTTGTCTCGCATGATTTGGCGTTGTTCTTCTTCGGAGCGGTTGGCGATGAGGGTTATGAAGGAGTTGGGATCGGCGATGCCTTCGGGGTGGGGGTGGTCGGAGCCGAACAGGACCTGGGAGGGGCCGATGCGCTCGGTTAGGGCCTCCACGTCGTCCTCGGGGTAGGGGGACACGAAGCAGCACTGTTTGAAGATCTCGCTTATGCGCCCGGCCGGGCGGCCGGCGGGCCAGGGGCCGAAGCGGGCCATGCCCTTCTTTTTGTCCATGAGGGTGAGCAGGTAGTGGACCCAGTCGGAGCCGTTCTCGATGCTCAAAAAGTTGAGGGTGGGGAAACGCTCGTGCATGTTGCCGTAGAGCAGCGCCCCGAATGTCTCCATGATGGGGCGGTCGCCGTGGAGGAAGGCCCACTGGAAGGCCGACATCTCCCGCACGTTGGCCACCGGGTCGTCGCCCATGCGCACGGCCAGATCCCCATAACGCAGATCGGAGATGTGGAACGCCACCGGGATCAGGGCTTCGTTGAGGCGGGCCCAGAACGGGTCGTAGTAGGGGTCGGCGATCGACCGGCCCTCTCCGCCCCACGGGCAGGGGCGCAAATGCACGATGCGGGCTCCGGCTTCGAGCACCCGGTCGAGCTCCTCGATGGCGTGCTCCCGATCCAGCAGCGACAATAGCGGCGGGGTAAACAGCCGATCCTGGTAGGCGTAGGCCCAGTCGTCCTCGAGCCAGCGGTTGAATGCCCGCAGGTTGGCGTAGGTCTGCTCGATGTCGTCCACCATGTACTCCTCCACCGACACCCCGAAGGTGGGGAGCAGAATGGCCCACTCCACGCCCTGGGAATCGAGCAGCTCCAGACGGGCGTCGGGCTGCTTGTAGGACAGGAGCATGTTCTCCGCCGTGTAGGAGTCGCCCCAACTCAGGTCGGGGTTGTCGCGCTTGGCCTTGAACATCTCGTACATGGAACCGGGAGCGTTGGTCTTGTCAAACTTCACATGCATGAAGTTGTAAGGCCGGTCCCCCACCTTCACCTCCCACTCCCCGTCGGCTCGCTGGGAAGCAGTTATCGCTTTTTCTCTGTGCCGAGACTCGATGTGGCGGCTGAAGCAGTCGGGCGCCTCGTAGTAGTGGTTGTCGGAGTCAAACGTGCGGTAGCCGAGTGCGGCCATGGGGTTCAGCTTACGTTCTGGGTATTAGGAGCGGCCCAGCAGCTACTGGATGGCCAAGACCAGCAGATCAATCGTTAACGCGACGGCGAAGTGGAGGGCGGCGCCCAAGTAGACGGAGCCGGTTCTTAGGCTGAGGAAGCCGAGGACGGTGCCGGCGACGATGGAGCCGAGAGCCTCGGCCAGGGGCTTGGTGAGGTGGATCATTACGTAGGGGATGAGGGCGATGAACACGGCCATGGCGCCGAAGCGGCGGGCCAGGCCGTGGACAAGCACCCCGCGGAAAAAGAACTCCAGGGCCAGGAACTGTCCGGCGTACACCGCCTCCCAGATGTAGAAGCGGGGCCAGTAGCCGATGCCGGGGGGCGGCTCGTAGAACGGGTAGGTGTCCTGGAATTCGCCGTTGAAGCTGGCCGCCACCACAAACGGCACCAGCACCAGGTACAGGCCCAGGTAGAGCGGCGCGTGGCGGCGGAGTTCGGGGCCGGCTTTGAGTCCGAGATCCCGCAGCCGAGTGTGCAGCACGAAGCGGGCCACCAGCACGGCGGGCACCACGTACGCCACCCAGCGGAACAGCCCCCAGTACATGCGGCGGTTGAACCCGGCGTGCTCGGAAGCACCCAATGCCTCCTCGAACCGGTCGGCCAACCCGTCGAGGGCTAGGCCGTCGAGGGTGGCGGTGAGCCAGTCGGTGGTGGACGACAGCCCGCCATAGCGGATGGCGATGACGGTGCCGACGGCCAGCAGGATGAGGACCACCGCGTTGCGGTCCACCTCTCCCTGCGCTGGGGCCGCGGCTCGAATCCGTCCGCCGATCCCGCTCATCGGCCGGTATTCAGGTTCACGGCGTGAGGTACCACCCGCCGGAGATGTTGATCACCTGGCCGGTGATATGGGCCGACTAGTCGCTGCACAAAAAGGCGATGGTGTTGGCCACGTCCTCGTGCTCGCCGTGGCGACGAAGCGGGGTCTCTTCCCGGAACGACTCGTAGTGCTCGGCCTGGGCGTCCACCCACTTGGAGCGGATCAGGCCGGGGGCCACCGCGTTGACCCGGATGTTGTACGGCCCGCCCTCGATGGCCGCTCCTCGGGTCACCTCATTGAGGGCCGCTTTGGCCGCGGCGTACGGCCCCTCCCGGCCGTTGCCCCCCAGATAGGCCGCTACCGACGACACGTTCACGATGCGCCCCCACTGCCGGTCCCGCATCGCCCCGATGGTGCGCCATATCAGCCACCAGCAGGCGGTGAGGTCCACGCCGATGACCCAGTCCCAGTCCTCGGGCTTGTAGTCGAAGATGCTGCCCTGCACGTTGACCGCCGCACTGTTCACCAGGATGTCCACCGACCCCATCTCGGCGTAGACCTCGTCCATGGTCTTGGCCATGTGCTCCCGGTCGCCGATATCGGCCACCGCAGCCATCACCGGCACGTCATAGGCCTCCCGCAGCGCCTCGGCGGTCTCATGGGTACGGCGCCCGTGGTTGTCCAGCACCACAATCCCCGCCCCAAAAGTGGCCAGCGTCCGACAAGTGGTCGACCCAATGGCCGCCCCCGCCGCCCCCGTGACCAGCGCCACGCGCCCCTCAAACTCATTCTCCGCAGGCACAATGTCCTCTCTTTTTGCCAATTTTTTTGTACGGTGTCGTACAACATATGTAGGATTTAGGCGCATACCGGAAAACCCGAGGTACCCAGCCGATGAGCCAGCATGATGGAAAAGCCAGCAAGGTTCAAGAGCAACAGACAGAAGGGTCTCGCGTGGTTCCAGGAAACCAATTCCGCGCCCAATTCTCCGCCATGGTGGACTGGGTGCGCGACACCGGGGAGCCGATCGTGCTTACTCGCTACGGGGAGCCGGTAGTCCAAGTCGCCCCTCTCGCTCCAGCCAAGATCCCCGAGACGCTGCTGGGATTCGGCAAAAGAGCTCAAGATATTCCTCTCGGGTTCGACATCAAGGCCGAAGACCTGTTCGATGAGTGGGAGAGCGACCTGCTGGCCGCCTGGGACAGCCAACCCGACTCCACTGTTGGCGAATGATCCTTCTCGACACCAATGTGCTCTTGCGCCTCTATGCCGGCCATGACGCAGACTTGGCCCCGGCTGCGATGAGGCGCATCGACCAGGCCAACGCCCGCGGCCAAGTAGCCATATCCCCGCTTTCGTTCTTTGAGATCGGAGTGCTGAACCAAAAGAAGCGATTAGCGGCAGAGATCGATGTTGCCCATCTGTGGTTGTCTGCTTCAGCCAACGGCATCAAGGAAGCGCCCCTTGCCATCCAAGCCGGTATCCAGGCCGCATCACTCCACGACGAGGGCTTCCCCACCGGCGATCCCATCGACCGGCTGCTCGTGGCCACCGCCCTGTCCGAAGGCTGGGAGCTGGCCACCATCGACCGAGCCATCCTCAACTGGGACAGCCCCCTCCAAGCCCTCGACGCCCGCCCCTGACCCTTCGCCCCGCCGCCCGTCCCGCAGAAGTTCGCCTCCACCTGTTATCCGGTTGCGGGCATGGCGTTTGGCGGTGGCTACGGCGGCCATGGCTTCGGCGAAGCGGGTGAAGGCGGGGAGGTTGGCATCAAGGCAGGTTTGCTGGATTCGGGCGGCGATCTCGGGCGGGGCGCAGTCGAGGTTGCGGAGCACGAGGGATAGGCGGGAGTGGGGCCAGGCGCGGGCCGCGGTGGTCTCGATGATCGGGAACAGGCGCTCGATACCGTCGCCCGCGTAGCTGTAGAAGGCCTGCACGTTGGTGTGGACCACCACGTCGGGATAGGGCTGGACCTCCAAGATGGGGTCGAGGGCCCGCACCAGCACATCGGACGCCGAGACCGGGCCGAAGCCGATCTCGATGGGGTTGCGGATGCTGGTGCCCACCCCATAGCCCAGGTCCCGCACGGCCTGCTGGCCCTGATCGCTCACGGGGGTGGTGATCAAGCCAGCCTGGTCGGCGGCATCGGTTCCCAGCACCGAGGCGCCCCCTCCAACTCCGAGTACCAGGGTGTCGAGGTCGCCACCGATGTCGGCGTCAGCCCAGCGCTGGAGGTAGGCGATCGCGGCGAGCAGATCCTCGATGGTGCTCACGATGCTGGCACCGGTGGACGCGCCGATGGCGTCCCAGATCCGGTGGTCGGCCACCAGAGCCCCAGTGTGCGACACGGCCGCTCCCCCGCCCTGAGCGGTGCGGCCCCCCACCAGCATCACCACCGGCTTGCGGCCCTTGGCGGCATGGAGGGCGTCGGTGAGCCGGCGACCGTCACGGGGGTCCTCCAGATACAGGCCGATGATGGCGGTGTCGGGGTCGTCCACCAGCCAGCCCAGCAGCTCGCCGGGGGTGACGTCGACGCTGTTGCCCACTGTGCACAGCTTGGACAAGCGGATACCTCGGATCGCCCCGCCCTTCACCATGTCGCCGGCCAGCCCGCCGCTTTGGGAGATCATCGACACCCGCCCGGCCTCGGTGGGGGCATTGCGTAGGAAGGTCTGCCGCCCAGCCGGGCTATAGGCCCCTAGACAGTTGGGGCCTAGCACCCGCACTCCCGACTCTCGGGCCACCGCGCCCAGCGCATCTTCCAGGTCGGTGCCCTCCTCGCTGGCCTCCCGGAACCCGCCGCTGATGACGTGGACGAACTTGGCCTTGCCCGCCGCCCCCCTCACCAGATCGGCGCAGGCTGCGGCGGGCACCGCCCCCACCACGTAGTCGACGTCACCGTCGATGTCGGCCACCGTGGGCACCGCGGGCACACCGTCGATCTCGGTTGCCTTGGGGTGGACGGCCCACAGAGTGCCGGGCCCCCAGCCCAGCTCCTTGTACGCGGTCAGAAAAGTGTTGCCGAAGCCGGGCCGACTGGTGGAGGCCCCGGCCACCGCGATGCCCCGGGGGGCAAACAGGGGCCCGAAGTCGGTGGGGGGCGTTTCAGGGCGCGCCTTGTCCGGCGCATCCCGCGTGATAAGCCGGGCGTCCACGGCGATGGCGCCATCGGGGATGGCAATAACCGGATTACACTCCAACTCGACCAGATAGCCGCCCAATTCAACTGCTACTCCTTCAGGCCCCGCCACGGACAGCACCAGTTCGATCAGTGACTCCATGTCCACCGGTGGCTGCCCCCGGAACCCGCCCAGCAGTTCCGCCCCCTTGAATTCGGTCACCATGGCCTCGGCGTCGGCTCGAGAGATGGGGGCCAGTCGCAGCACCACCTCGTCAAGCACCTCGGTGAGTGTGCCGCCCAAACCCAAAGCGGCTACCGGGCCGAACGGAGGTCGGTCAACCACCCCGACCAAGAGCTCGACCCCGGCCTCGGCCTGCTCCTCGATCAAGAACCCGTCGAGCCGCACGCCCGCCACCGCGGCCTCCGCAGCCATCGTTGAGGCCTCGTAGTCCAGTTCGTAGGGAGCCAGCCCCAGACGCACCGCCCCCACGTCCGATTTGTGGACGAGCCCGCCGCCCCAACCCTTGAGCACCAGCGGCCCGGCCAGCCCCTCGGCTTGCGCGGCCGCGGCCAGCACCGACGGTTGGGCCACAACCTCGGCGAAGCCCACGCTGACCCCCTTCGGAACCGCTACACCCGCCGCCGCCAACT
This sequence comes from Acidimicrobiia bacterium, assembly GCA_022821445.1. GTDB lineage: Bacteria > Actinomycetota > Acidimicrobiia > Acidimicrobiales > Bin134 > Poriferisocius. Next base: position 22,649 of record JAJEDQ010000043.1, read on the forward strand.
TCCCCTTGACCTCGGGCTCAGGAACAATCATCCCGAGTACCAAGGCAGAAACCAACCGGGTGGGGACATCCCGCGAGGGCGGGGGGTGGCCGGGTTCAGGGCGCCCGCCGCCCGCAGCGCCAGCGAGGACGGTGGGCTGGACCCGGACAGGACCCGCCGCCCGGACACTGCCAAAAACCCATCGGCGACTATCGCCAGCAAAGTCATACCAGGCGGGTGAACACTCGGCGGGCGGTGCCTCCGAGCAGGTTGGCCCGGGCCTCGTCGCCCAGCTCTACCTCGCTCAGCTGGCCGAGGCCATGGCGGTGGCCCACGGTGGGGAAGCCGGTGCCCCACAGGCACTTGCGCCGCCCGGCGCCGTTGATGAACGCCACCAACTCGGCCGACCAGTGGCGGGGCGGATACACCGACGTGCCCAGGTACACGTTGGGGAACTTGAGGGCCATGGCGATGCACTCGGCCACCCACGGCCAGCCGGTGTGCGACAGCACGAAGCGGACATCGGGGAAATAGAGGGCGGGGCGGTCGATGCTGATGGGTGCCCCGCACTCGCTGGGCATTAGCCCGCCAGAGGTGCCGGCCTGCATCACGAAGGGCACGTCGCTGGTGGCGCACAGGGCGTAATAGGGGTAGTAGTCGGCGTGGTCGAAGCGGCGGTCGAAGCTGTGGGTATGGGTGTGCAGGCCCACGCACCACGGCTGATCCAACATGGCGGCAGCCTCGGACACTCCGGCCATGCCGGTGCGGGGATCCACCGACCACTGGCCGAAGAACCGACCGGGGTGGTCTTTGGCCAGCCGATCCAAGTCGTCGGGCTGGGCGGCCACCAACTCGAAGTCGGTGACCTCGGGATGGGCCGGCAAATGGTTGACGGGCAGGATCACTGCGGCGATGCCCAGCTCGTCCATGCGGGCCACCATGGTGTCGGCGTCACAGAAGGAGTCGGCGTCGTGGGTGCGGACCTTCACCGCGATGCCGGTGGCCTCCAGCGCCGCGTTCCACACGACGGCCTGCTCGGGGAAGAACCGGTTGCACCAGTAGTCGATGGCACCCTCGATCGGCGCGGCAACGCTCATGGCCGCTCACCGCCGGCCAGCACCGAGTCGCTCATGGTCGCTCGTCCTTGAACCGCACCAGCTTGGCCGCGCCAGAGGCCATGCCGGTGAGCTCGTCCAGCTCGCCGGGACGCACCACCTCGGCGGTCATCCGCACACTCATGACCTCCTTAATGCGGTCTTCCACCTGCTCGGCCACCGTGCCGAACTCATCTGGCGAGGCGTCGCTGGCCACCATCACGATCATCTCGTCGCGGTTGCCGGCTCGAACCGCCCGGCAGAAGAAGTCCTCGGTCACCCCGGCCACATCGCCGATCACGTCGCCGATGGCCTCGGGCCACACGTTCACCCCCCGCAGCTTGACCATGTTGTCGCCCCGCCCGGCGAACGGCCCCATCCGCCGCAGCCATGAGCCGCATTCGCACTGGCCCGGCGGATAGAGGAACGACAAGTCCATGATGTTGTAGCGGAATTGGGGCGAGCCGGTCTTGTAGATCTCGGTGATCACCAGCGCCCCCTGGGTGCCGTCGGGCACTTGCTCGCCGGTTTCCACGTCTACAACCTGCACCACGAAGCAGTCCTCGAAGATGTGGAGTTGCCCGTTGCGCAGCGGGCACTCGATGGCCACGTTCTGCACTTCGTGGAACCCGTAGGGCTGGGCGGGGGTCACCCCCCACACCTCCTTGACCCGCTCGACGTCGCCGATGTGGCCGCCGGGCAGCGCCCGGATGTTGAAGTCGGTCTTGGGGTCTAGGCCCATCTCCACCGCGGTCTCGGCCATCTTCAACATGTAGTCGCCGGTGGTCAAGATGGCCGCCGCCCCGTACTCATGGGCCAGCTCCACCTGCTTGCGGGTGGAGGTCACGTTGCCGGTGCCGGTGGTGAGAACCACGCAGTTGAGCCAGCGGTACAGCGCCTCGTCGAAGGCGTGGGCCCCGTTGTGGGTGGAGTAGGCCCAGGCGTTGATCACCACGTCGCCGGGGCGGATCCCCTCGGCGTACAGCGCCCGGGCCATTGTGATGGCCCCCACTTCCCGGTCCCAGGCGGTGTAGAGGGTGGGCCGGGACCGCCCGGTGGTACCGCCCGACACGTACAGCCGCATGGGCTCGCTGCGGGCGTCCTCCAGGCCGATGCTCTGGTAGTCGCCCAGCGGGGGGTTCTCGTTGATGGAGGCCCGGATGTCGTCCACCGTGTAGGCCGGGGCCTTCCACAGGTCGTCGAGGGTCTGGAGCTGGTCGGGGTGGAACCCGGCCGCCTCCCACCGCTTGCGGAAGAACGGCACCTGCCAGGCCCGATGGGCCCGGTCTTGGAGGCGCAGGAGCTGTTTGTGGGCGATGGTGTCGGGATCCTCGAAGAAGGTTGTCTCGAAGTACTCCGGAGGGGGCGGGAACAGGCGCTGGATGGCCTCGTAGTCCAGCTCGTGCGGACGGCGCATCCCCGTGCTCATGGCCGCATCTCCGCGCTCAGAGAGCCGCTTTCCGTGCTCATAGACCAGCCACGGTACCCGCGCCCGGGCCAGCGGCAACAGACGACGAGCACCGCCGCGGCACGAAACCGCAGCCGCCGACTACCGTTTTGGCCGTGAGAGTCATCTCGGCCGATTGCCATATCAATGAGCCGCCCCACGTGTTCGAGCGGGTGCCCGAGGAGTACAAAGACCGCATCCCCCGCATGATGCCCGCGCCCGACGGTGGCGACGGATGGTCGTTCGACGGCGGGCCGCCCAAGCGCAGCTTCGGCATCGAGGCCATGGCCGGGGTGGCCAAGGAGGACTACAAGCTCTCGGGCATGAAGTTCGAGGAGATCATGCCGGGCAACTACGACGGCACCGCCCACTGCGCCGACATGGACATCGACGGGGTGTGGGGCTCGGTGGTGTATCCGGCCAACTCCATCTTCACCTACCTGGAGCCCGACCGGGGCCTGGCGGTGGCCTGCATGCGGAGCTACAACGACTGGGTGCTCGACGAGTTCCAGGGCGCGGCCCCCGACCGGCTGCGGGGCCTGCCCATGCTGCCCACCGAGGACGGCATGGACGTCACCCTGGCCGAGGTCGACCGGGTGCTGGAGAAGGGGGCCAAGGGGCTGTTCATCCCCGGCATGCCCACCCGACCCTACAACCACTCGTACTACGAGCCGCTGTGGAAGGCGTGCTCAGAGATGGACGTGCCGGTCACCTTCCACCGCACCTTCGGCGGCAAACCGCCCGACTCCGACTGGGACGAGTTGGTGGAGCAGAACGTGTCGGTGCCCGGCATCGTCAACCGGTTCTTCAGCGCGGTGCGCCCGCTCACCTACATGATCTTCGCCGGCATATTCGACCGCCACCCCAACCTCAAGGTGGTGGCCGCCGAGGTGAACTACGGCTGGGTGCCGTTCTGGTACCAGACCATGGACGACGAGTACCACACCCAGTCGGCCTGGTCCGACTCGCCCATGGAGCGCGAGCCCAGCAGCTACCTGGGCACCAACGTGTTCGTCACCGGCCTCGACGACCACAACGGCCACATGCAGATGGCCGGCGGCAACCAGACCCTGGTGAACATGTCCATGTGGTCGTCCGACTACCCCCACTCGGTAACCCTGTGGCCCGACAGCCAAAAGATCATCGCCGAACTCGTCCAAAACATGACCGACCCCGACAAAGAAAAAGTCCTCTACGCCAACGCCGCCCGGGTCTACAAGTACAACTAACCTGAGCCCTCCTCGGGCCGAACCACGCAGCTAGTCGGTGGGTGAGAAAGCGACGGTGACTCTCAGGTCGAGCGCGGCGGCTGCTTTATGGAGGGTGGTGAGGGTAGCAGAGGTTCCTCCGGCCTCAAGCCGGGCTACCGCTGCTTGACTCGTACCCATCACACTAGCCAACTGCCGCTGAGTCATCTCGGCTGTCTCTCGAGCCTGCCGGATCTGCTCACCGACTTCGATGGCCAAACGGGCAGCGTCATGGACCGCATCGAACGCGGCTCGCTCACCTGCGTTCATCGCCTCCAAACGACGCCGCTTCATTTCATCAAACGTCTTGCGCTTCATCAGCACTCCTCATGACTCGCTTCCCCGCTCGGCTAGACGCTCTACGAAGGAAGCGACAACAGCGAACTCCGCTACCGGCAGTTCGTCGATCCACTCTTCGACCTCCGGCTCAACCTCTACCTCCCATACGATATCAAAAATGATATCAACAGATGGCCAGCCAGGCCAAATACGCCGCCCGCACCTACAAGTTCAACCGACCTTCAGGGGTGCCATAGCCTCGGTCAGAGAAACAACCTCAGGGTCGAGGAGATATCCCCATGGGCATCACGCTCTACTACAACGCAGGCTGCCCCGACTGCGCCCGATAGGCGGCGCTGGCCAGGAAGTTGGACTGGCTGGGTCGCATTGAGTTCTCCACCGTCGATTCGCCCATCGGACCTGTGCCCCCGGGCGAGATTGTCGTGGTCGATCCCAAGACGCAGAAGATCTTCACTGGCATCTACGCAACCAGGAAGATCTGCCTACAAGTGCCCGCTTACATCTTGGCGGGGCTGGCTCTCTATATCCCCCCGATCCGGAATTACTTCGGGCGCAAGAAACCAGGATGCAATGGAGACGCCTGCGAGATTTGAGCGGCTCACCCTGCTGGTGCTGGCCCTCGTTCACCTGGTGGTCCAGCTGACCCACGGCTACAGCCACATTGAAGCCGACGTGTCCCTTTCCGCCATGCAGCAGGTGTTCATCTACGTGGTGGCCACGTTCATGCCGCTCGCCGCGGTCTTCGTCACACTGCGCAAGGACGTGCGGCTGGGCGCCGGGCTGTTCGCAGTGTCGATGGCCGCGGCGTTCCTGTTCGGCTACCTGGCCCACTTCGTCATAGACAGCCCTGACCTCCACTCCAACGTGGTCGGCGAGCACGCCGACTTCTTCTTCCACTCCGCACTGAGCCTGGCCATTATCGAATTCGCCGGCTTCGCCTTCGGTTTCGCCATCGCCACCCGCAAGCCCCGGTGGGGCATCGCAGCCGCCTCGCTACTGGTGGCGGCGGTCTTCGAGGTCTTTGTGGAGGTCTATGGGGGGGTCGGGGAGCTTGGCGATGTCTCTGCTGGCTAGCAGCGCCTCGAAGCCTTCGGGGTCGGCGGCCCAGGAGGCGGGGTCGCCCATCACCACCTCAAAGCGCTCCACACTGGTCCACAACATGAGCGAGTCCGACAAAGAAGAAGTTCTCTACGCCAACGCCGCCCGCGCCTACAAGTACAACTGAGTGGGACTTTGGCCCGCTGCCCACTGAGATCATCAGGCGAGCGCATAGGGACTACCGCTGCAGTCCGCCCAAGAGGTGGAGGCCAGACTTCCTACAAAATTGAGTTTCACGGCGTTTCAGTCACTCGACGCTCACATCGACCACCAAGAAAACTTGAACGACTGTGAAGTCGGATTCAGTGGTCGCCGGACTCATTGCAGCCACTGCACCGCTCTGCGAGTCACCCGCCCCCAATGTCCAACACGCCATAAAGAACTGGAAATGTGTACCACTCTGTGTACTAGCTATGAATATCTAGACCGCTACTCGCGGGCACTTGCAGTGGTGGGTTAGGACTCAGCCGAGTGACGCCGAGGGCATTGTTCTGAACGGAGGTTGATAGTGCGCATCTCGAAACTAGCAGTGCAGAACCACAGGGCAATTACCGACTTTGAAATCGAAGTGCGACGACACCTCGTTCTAGTTGGCCCCAACGAGTGCGGCAAGACCTCGCTGCTTGTCCTTCTCGACGCAATGCTGTGCGGTTCTCAGGCCCATCTCTACTCAATCCTGAATGCTGATGCCCTAAGAGACATTTCGTCTCCTCTGCAGGTCACGATTGTTTTTGACGATTTCAGCACAGAAGATCAAGCTGCCCTTGCAGATCATATTTTGGTTCCAGAGGATGCCGATACGCCGACCAGCCTTACACTTCGCCTCACCGCCCAGGTGGAACCGGGCACTGACGAGATCGTCATCGAACGCGTCTTTCTCAAACCAGGCCTGCGGACAAGAGCCAGGCCTGAAGAACTGAAAGCGATTGGCTGGGCGTATCTGCCGGCAAATCGGTCACCGGATCGGGAATTGAGTTCCAATAGGCGTTCTGCGATCCGGGTGCTACTTGCTGGACTCGAACTTGGAGCTTCCGAAGAAGACATCCAAAGGGCTGTGGAAGAGCTTCACAGCGCAATTGACTCGGCGGATGTACTCAAGAACCTCCGGAAGGAGATTGCCTACGCCCTCGGGGAGCTTCTTCCGCGAGAGATTTCGGAGGAGGACGTGCTTCTCAGGCTGCCTAACGCAGATGAGGTTGATCCCCTAGGAGACGTAGACGTTCATCTGCAGGACCCTGAAGGGCGGAACCGGCCACTACGACAACAAAGCGACGGCGTGCGCGCAATGTCTACCGTCGCCGTCCAACTCCTGACGAAGGGCTCCGCATCGATCATTGCCGTCGACGAGCCTGAGATACATCTCCATCCGCGTGCACAGGCACAACTTGCACAGCGCTTGAATTTTTCGGCTGGGCAGCGGGTAGTCGCCACTCACGCTCCCGCAGTTCTCGAACGCTTCTCGCCCACCGATGTCGTCGCGCTAGCCGCTGGAAGGAGCCCAAGACAGCTTCCAATTGATCAGTTCGCAGACGATCCCAAGTTGGTGGAGCACTGGTGGACCACCGCGACTCTCGAGCCTGTTACAAGTCGTGCCGCCATCCTGGTCGAAGGCATAGCGGATCGGCTACTGGTTGAAGCCGTTGCCAAGGCCTGCGGCAGTGATTTAGATCGACTGGGCCTCTCGGTCATTGAGGTTGGTGGCGCGGGCAACTTTTCCCCAACAATCCGTTTGTTCGGTGCGGACGGATTTGGTGTCCCTTTGGTTGGTTTGGTCGATCAAGCCGAAGCCCGATTGGTCGCCAAGGCCCTAAGGGTCAAGAAGGCGGACCTAAGTGATCACCGGTTTCAGGTTGCGAATCCCGACCTCGAAGGTGAGTGCATCATGTGCCTAGGCGTTTCGCGACACGCCAAATTTCTAGTCACCTCGGGGCACTTCAAGAAGAGCTACATCCTTGGACAGCTTGATGCGCCGAAAATCTCAGCTGTCACCTTTGAGGAATATCAAAAGTGGTGCGGGAGGAAGAACAACAAGATCCGTGTCGCAATTGCATTGGCAGCGGCGATGACCGAACCTGCGGCACGGTCTCTCACGCCTCTAGTCCAGGTTGTTGATGATGCCGTTGAGGCTGCTCGCAATGGCTGAGGGAACCCCAAGGGACTGGTACCTTGAGCATCCAGTTAGTGAAACCCTTCTCACCGCACCGCCTGGCTGTGGAAAGACAGAGGGTATCGCCCGATGGGTGTCAGCGGTTATCAGGCGAGACGAGTTCAAGCCGCCTCACCGTGCATTAGGACTGACTTTCTCAAACAAGGCAAAGGCCAACCTCAGGTCCCGCCTGCGCCATCAGCTAGGGCCCCGATGGTGGCACTGGGCAACTGTGACCAACTTCCATGGTTGGGCATTCCATGTCTACCAGCACCACTGCACATCGATTGGTTGCAGTCCATTAGAGATAGCGCCCCAACGAGGCTGGCAAGCCGGTTTGATGAAATCAATCCGCGACGAATACTCGTGTGATGAGGCAGAACTCGGGCGAGCGCTGCGAACCTGCAAGATTGGACCGTACGACAAGGAGGCTGTACTCGAGAATCTCGAGAACTACGGACTCCAAGCGGCAATCGAATACGAGAGACGTCTTCGGGAAGCTGGTCGACCTGACTTCGATGACCTCCTTCGTCTTGCTCTGCTAGTGCTTCAGGACCCGAGAGTTATGTCACTGTATAATCAGCGATTCGCACTCATCGTGGTGGATGAGGTGCAGGATCTGTCACTCGGGCATTTCGACTTGATAGCGCCTATCGGTCTCCACAGGACGTTGTGGACTGGAGACCCAGCACAGGGCATCTATGGGTTCGCAGGCGCTCAACCGGAAGCGGTTTTTGAGCAAATTCAGAAGCGTTGCACTCATCATTTGGAACTGACTGAGTCCTTCCGCTCCAGTCCGGCTGTGCTCAGGGCAGTCAGCGCCCTGAGCGCTTCGCTTGGTGGCCAAGAAATTCTCTCGGCTAGTGAGGATGATTGGGAAGGACTCGGTCGGCTCGTCGCGCTGCGCAGCCAAAACGCAGTACAAGAAGCTGAGTGGGTTGTCTCAACCGTGGAGCAATGGGTCGACGAAGATCCCTCGATCAGCATCGCTGTTATCGCTAGGACCAAACCACGCCGCCGGTGGGTAGATGACCGCGTACGACAGACGAACCTCCAAGCCGAGATTTGGGACTTCCCGATACACAAGCCACTAATTGTCGATCTTCTCACCCGCCACTTATCAGAGGTTGACACAGCACTGCCAGCGGACCAAGCAATCCAGGAGTTCTATTTCCTTTGCCTAGCTGAAATCGATCAAATGGACCTCGACTCACTCGATGAGTTGAACGAGGTTTTTGACACCATCCGTGATGTCGTGAGTGAGATCCCCCTCGCCGAGGTCGTCGCCGGGATTCGCATTTCTTCTAGCCCTGAAGATCCCGTCGGCCCTGGGCTACACCTACTCAACGGACATATTGGCAAGGGTCAACAGTTCGACCGAGTAGTCATCATTGGCCTAGAAGAAGACTTCTTGCCCCATTACCTTGCAAAAAAGTCGGGTCTTCAGGAGGATATCCACACTGAACTCTCAGTGCTCCACGTTATGGCTTCCAGAGCTAGTGGTGTGTCGCGGATTTGGCTAGGGCGGTTCGTGCTCGTTTGGTTTTGGCGATGATGTCGTTGGCGGGTTTGGTCCAGGCGAGGGGTTGGGGGTTTTGGTTCCAGTGCGATGTCCAGGTGTCGATGGTGTTGGTGAG
>JAJEDQ010000116.1 GCA_022821445.1 Acidimicrobiia bacterium
ACACTCCTTGGAGAACATGTAGCCGTCGGCCACCACCTCGGGGTGCTCCTCCACCCAGACCACCGCCTTGTCCCAGTCGTCGATGGACAGCAACTCGGTGATCTCGGCCTGGTGGGCCGGCCAGTTCATCCCCGCAATGGATGCGGTGTTGACCACCGCGCCCCCCGCGGGGATCTTGGGCAACAGGGCGTCGGTTAGGCGCATCAGCCCCAAGGTGTTGACCTTCATCACGTCTTCGGGCGAGAAGGTGGCGGCGATGCCGGCGTTGTTGAACAGCACGTGTACCGGGGCGTCGATGGCCGCGGCGGCCTCGTCCACCGCCACCGGGTCGCCCATGTTGGTGGGGATGTACCGGGTGATCGGCCCGGCTGGCTCTTTGATGTCGAGTGCGGTGATCGACGCTGCCCCGAGATCGGCCAGCAGCTCCACTAGTGCGGCGCCCACGCCGGAGTAGGCGCCGGTAACCACAACGTTGCGGCCTTCGTAGCTCATGGGGTTGGACATCGGGGGCCTCCTGGGGCTGTTGGGGGGATAGCTCGGCTGGCGAATGTTACTGCGCCAAGTATCGTTGGGGTCACACTGGCGAGCGACGTAAACCCGTGGAGGACGCTGTGAATCTGAACGACATGATCATGGTCAGCGTGGACGACCACCTGTGCGAACCCCCCGAAATGTTCGACAACCATCTCCCGGCCAAGTGGCGGGATGAGGCTCCCCGGGTGATCCACACCGAGTCGGGCGACGACGTGTGGTCGTTCAATGGCGCCATCATCCCCAACGTGGGCCTGAACGCGGTGGCTGGCCGGCCCAAGGAGGAGTACGGCATCGAGCCCACCGCCTTCGATGAGATGCGCCCCGGCTGCTACAACGTCCACGACCGGGTCAAGGACATGGACGCCGCCGGGGTGCTGGGCTCGATGTGCTTTCCGTCGTTCCCCGGTTTCGCCAGCCGGCTGTTCGCCAACCACCCCGACAAGGAGTTCGCCGCCGATCTGATCCGGGCCTACAACGACTGGCACATCCACGAGTGGGCCGGGGCCTATCCGGGCCGGTTCATCCCCATGGCCCTGCCCATGATCTGGAGCGCGGAGGAATGCGCCGCCGAGGTGCGCCGGGTGGCTGAGCTGGGCTGCCACTCCATGACCTTCACCGAGAACCCGGCCAAGCTAGGCGAGCCCAGCTTCCATAACGACTACTGGGACCCGCTGTGGGAGGCGTTCAGCGACACCGGCTCGGTGTGCTCCATCCATCTGGGCTCGTCGGGCGAGATGGTGATCACCGCCCCCGACGCCCCCATGGACGTGATGATCCAGCTACAGCCCATGAACATCAGCCAGGCGGCCGCCGACCTGCTGTGGTCGCCCATCCCCCGCCGCTTCCCAGATTTGAAGATCGCCCTGTCGGAAGGCGGCACCGGGTGGATCCCCTACTTCATGGACCGGGCCGACCGCACCTACGACATGCACCACCTGTGGACTGGGCAGGACTTCGACAACCTGCTGCCCAGCGAGGTGTTCCGGCGCAACTTCCTGACCTGTTTCATCAACGATCCGGTTGGGGTGGCGCTGCGCCACGAGATCGGCATCGACAACATCTGCTGGGAGATGGACTACCCCCACAGCGACTCCACCTGGCCAGATGCCCCCGAGCTGCTGGACGAGACGCTGACCGGGGTGCCCGACGACGAGGTGGACAAGATCACCCATCTCAACGCCATGGCCTGGTACCAGTACGACCCGTTCGCCCACCGGGAACGGGCCGACTGCACCGTCGGTGCATTGCGGGCCTCGGCCGCCGACCACGACATCTCGATTCGATCATTGGACAAAGGGCGCCACGAGGGCAAAGACCGCGACCTGGCCGGATTGGCCACCCGGAACAAGGGCGTCAACCGCTGAGGTTGCGTTCAGCCTGACTTCTCTGCCTCTCGGGGCTGTGCGCATCGGTATCGACACCGGGGGAACATTCACCGACGCGGTGGTGGTGGACTCCGGCCCGGGAGGAGCCCGGCTCGCCATGGGCAAGGCGCTGTCCACTCCCGGCGATCTGACCGCAGGCGCCCTGGCCGCAGTTGAAGCGGCCGCAGCCGAGATGGACCAGCCGTTGGCCGACTTGCTCGGACGGGCCGAGTCCATCGGCTATGCCACCACCGTTGGGCTCAACGCCCTTTTGACCGGCACGGGAGCACCCATCGGCCTGATCACCGGGGGTGAACCCACCATGGCGACACGCCCCATGATCGGGCGCTGGGCGCTGGCTCATCCGGTGGTGGAGGTGGTGTCGATCGGCACCGGCGGCGGGTCGCTGGCCTGGATCGACCCGGTGCTGGGCAGTCTCCGAGTGGGCCCTCAGTCGGCTGGCGCCCAACCCGGCCCGGCATGCTACCGCCGAGGAGGAGCCGCCCCTACCCTGACCGATGCCGCCGTGACCCTGGGCTACCTAAGCGAGCTAGGCTAGGTGCTGGAGTTGGACCGTTCGGCGGCGGAGCGGGCCTTGAAGGATGCCGTGGCCGCTCCGCTGGGACTGTCGGGGCCCGAAGCCGCCGACGCCGTGGTGGGGGTGGCCTGCTCTCAAATGGCCGACCTCATTCGCCGGGCGACTGTCCAGCGGGGCCACGATCCTGCCGGGTTCACCATGCTGGCCTACGGCGCAGCCGGCACACCCGCTCCTCGACAGCGGCGCTGGTGCGACGAGGCGACCGGCGCGGGCGAGACGACCGGTCAACCAAACCGGCCTCGCCGTGGGCCAGCCAGCGGTTCCACCACTTGGCCACCGTGGACCGCGACAGGCCCATCTGCGCGGCCACATGGGCCTGGGGCATCCCGCCCTCGATCCGCTGGACCATCAACAAACGCCCAGCCGGGGTGAAAGGTGCATTAGCGTGCGACATTGAGCCTCCCTTGCTCAGTGCGGCAGTTCGCAACCACCACACTGGCACCGGAGGCTCACCCAATAGCGGAGCTACCTGCCCGAGCTAACAACCTCCATGGACAGAACACCTAGAGACCGCTTGAAACACCTCTGGTTAGAGATCAAGCATTTCCAGCAGCTCTTGCACACTGATCTCGTGATGGGTTGCAACACTCTTGAGAATGCCCGACAGGGTCTTGACCTTGATGGGATTGTGCAGGGGGATGACCTCGTGATGCTCCCCACTCAGATGAGTTGTGACGCGCAAATGTGAGCCGCGCTGCCGGGTGGCTTTGTATTCGAGCTTCTGAAGCGCTCTTTGGAGATCGGCCCCGCGCACATCGCGCGGCAGCCTCAAAGAACCAAGACCTCGTCGTGAGAGAAGTGCAGGCGGATTACTTCGGGGCGAGCCGCTTCCCCGTCGAAATAGCACTCGAGGGCTTCTCGGACGTTTTCGCGAATTTCTTCGATGGTCTCTCCTTGCGTGTGGATGCCGTATCCGATGGCACTAGCGGAATAGCCGCCATCTTTCTCATCCTCACTGACCTCGAAGACAATCTCTGTCGCGGTGGACGTCACGCTTGCCAACCTACCTTGGTTGGCCTCGCCTTCCAACCGTGCCTCGACCCGCCGTTAGGGTGGCGGGGTGCAGGTGGGGGCGGCGCAGTATCAGATGGCGGGAGGGATTCATCGGATCCCAGTGCCGGGGGCAAGCGAGCAGCTCTACGCCACGGCCTTTGCTGTGACCGGCCCCGATCCTGCCGCGGCCCTAGAGGACGTGGGCGCGGGGGTCATGGTGTGTTTGCTCACCGACGCGGAGATCGCCATGCGCTATCCCGACTACCCGGCGTGGATGGCCGATCCGGCCCCCCACCAGGCCATCCACGTGCCAATGGTCGATCAGGGAGTCACTGGCGACGACGACGTTCGAAAGCTGGTGGACGCCATCAACCAGCACCTTGACCAGGGCACCGGAGTGTTGGTCCACTGCGGTGCTGGATACGGGCGGGCCGGGATCGTTTGCATCTCAGTGCTGATCTCCCGGGGGATGGACCTTGATCAAGCGGTGGCGGCGGTGCGGGCTGCACGCCCGGCGGCGGGTCCCCAGTCCTATTCGCAGGAGGCTCAGATCACCCGGCTAGCTGCCGGAGTTTGACGAGCTGCGCTCACATACCGCCCGCGATCTTGAAGTCATGGCCGGTGGCGTAGGAGGCCGCATCCGAGGCCAGGTACAGAGCCAGGCCGATGATCTCGTCGCAATCGGCCACCCTATTCATCATGGTGGCCTTGCCTGATCTCTCGGGAAATTCAGGATCGAACCGCATAGATCCCTTCATCATCTCCGACATGAACGGCCCTGGCACCAGGGAGTTGACCCGCACATTGAGACCAGCACACTCGCCAGCCATGGCCCGGGTCAGGTTGTGCAGCGCCGCCTTGCTCGAGGTGTAGATCCCCACCCCCGGGCCGCCGCCGTAGGCCCCCATGGTGGTCACGTTGATGATCGACCCGCCGCCGGCCTCCCCCATGCGGGGAGCCACCAGCCCGGCCAAACGGATCGGCCCCTTCACGTTCACCGCGTACACCTTGTCGAAGTAGGCCTCGTTGCAGTCGGCCACGGTGACCGGTGCGGGGTTGATGCCGGCGTTGTTGACCAGCACGTCGATCTGGCCCGACTCGTCGTACACCCGATCAACCAAGGCGTCGATCTGGTCCCACTCCCCCATGTGGCAGGCGATGCCCCGCACCGATTGGCCGCCCAACTCGTCGTTCAGCTCGGCGGCGGACTCGTCGCAGCCCTCTTGGCGCCGCCCGGTGATCACAACCTCGGCGCCGGTCATGGCATAGCCCTTGGCTATGGACCGGCCGATGCCCTTGGTCCCCCCGGTGACCAGCGCCACCTTCCCTGTCAGATCGAACAAACTGCTCATGGCCCGATCTTACGAACCGCTCCAGGCCGACCCTCATGCAGGGGAGGGCGGCCGCGGCTATTGGGCCGTGGACTCAGTAGATGCCCAGCTCCAAGCCGGCGGCCAAGGTCATGCCCAGCTCTCGGCAGGCCTCCAGATTCGCGGCGGTCAGCTCGCCGGTGGCCACCACCGGCGGGGCCGCTGCCTTCCACCCCAGCCCAGTAACCAGGGGCTCCACTGCCCGCACCGCGCCGGTGCCGTCGTTGCCGGCCCGCACGAACAGCCCGTAGGGCCGCCCCCGGGTGTGGTCCAAGCAGTCGTAGTACACGGTGTCGAAGAAGTGCTTGAGCGCGCCGCTCATGTAGCCGAAGTTCTCCGGTGTGCCCAGCAGGTAGCCGTCGGCGGCCATCACATCGTCGGCGGTGGCTTCCAGCGCGGCCACCTGCACCACCTCCACCCCGTCGATGTCGGGATGGCTGGCCCCGGCCACCACCGCCTCGGTCATGGCTTTGGTGCCCCCGGTCTTGGAGTGAGACACCACCAGCACTCGCACCCAACCGACGGTACTCTCCCGCCGTGAGCGCCTGCGGGTCAGGTGGCCGCGGTGCCCACGTCCATGGAGGCGAACCGGCGGGTGCTAACCAGCCAGGCGGCCAGCACCACGATGATGGCCGCGCTGATCGACACCGTGACTCGGGGACCAATCCAGTCGAACAGCGCCCCTTGGATCATGGTGCCGGCGCCGATGGCCAGGTTGATCGCCATCAGGTACAAGGCGATGATCCGTCCCCGCATGGACTCCTCTACTTGGAGTTGGATGACGGTGTTCAGCGTGGAGGCAGTGGCGAGGTGGCAGCCGCCGAGGAAGAGCAGGAACAAGATGGCCATGGCGTACCACGGGGCCAAGCCGAATCCAGCCAGGGCCAGGCCGTAGGCGCTCAGCCCGATGGCCAGCAGTCGGGACCGGGCGGTGAACTGGCCCCTACCGGCCACCAGCAGGAAGAAGATCACCGATCCGATGCCGGTGCCAGCGGCCAATAGGCCAAGTTGCCACCCGGTGGTGTTGAACTCCTCTTCGGCGAACACCACGATCAGAAAGATGAGGGGTTGGGCGCAAACGGCGGTGATGAGCACCGTCTTGAACGCCCGCTGGATTCCCGGCTGGGTTCTCCAGTAGGCCAGAACTTCCCGCAGATCGGCGAACACCCTGATGGGGGGCGGATCGTCGGGCAGCAGGCGGGGCACCTGGATCTGCATCCACGTCCCGGTATTGGAAACCAAGGCCCCGAACCAGAACAACCGGAAGTTGCGCAACCGCAAAGCCCGAGTCGAAGCCCGAAACCCCGGTCAATCAGCCACCCAGCGACCCTACTCCCCGTCCAGTTGCCTGGCAGACCGTCGCCGCCACCGCAGTAGGCTGCGCTGCCGTGCGAGCTTGGCGTGTTCATCAGTATGGGAGGCCGTCGGAGGCGCTGCGGCTGGACGACATCGACGAGCCGGTGCCGGAGCCGGGCAAGATCCGGGTGGCGCCCACTCGGACGGTGCTGAACTTCAATGAGATCGACGGCTGCCACGGGCGCTACCGCACCGTGAACCCCGAGCTCCCCTACACCCTGGGCATGGAGGTGCTGGGCACGGTGGACGCCGTGGGAGAGGGGGCCGAGGAGTGGCTCGGGCGCCGGGTGCACGCCACCGCCGAGAGCGCCTTCGGGGGCTACGCCGACAAGGTGATCTGCCAGCCCGACATGGTGTTCGACGCCCCCGAGTCGCTGGACGACACCGAGGCGGCCGCCTTCTTCTTCCCCTTCCACCTGTCGTGGCTGGGTTTGCACGAGCGGGGCCGGGTCCAGCCCGGAGAGTGGGTGCTGATCCACGCCGCGGCCGGCGGGGTGGGCTCGGCCGCGGTGCAGCTGGCCGTGGACGCCGGGGCCCGGGTGATCGGCACCGCGGGCAGCGAGGACAAGTGCGAGTTCGTGCGCTCCCTGGGGGCCAAGGCCGCGGTGAACTACCGAGAAGGAGACTTCGCCACCGAGGTGCGCGACATCACCGGCGGTACCGGAGTCGACCTGGTGTTCGACGGGGTGGGGGGCGAAGTAACCGAGGCCTCGCTGCGGTGCATGACTCGGGGCGGGCGGCTGATGATCATCGGCTTCGCCAGCAAGATCGAGGCCGAGGACGCCGTCGGCCTCCCCCCGAGGCTGCTGTGCTTCTCCCAAGTGTCGATCGGAGGGGTGCTTTTGGCCTACAGCAGCAACCCGGCGGTCTACGGCGGCATGGCCGGGTTCAACATCAACCCCCGATCACTGGGCGACCGGATCCACGAGGAGCTCTTCGGGCGGCTGGACGAAGGCCGTATCGCCCCGCTGGTGGGCGGCACCGTGCCCTTCGAGGAGCTGCCCGCCGCACTCGAGCAGATGGAGGACCGCCTCACCACCGGGCGCATCGTGGTGGTCTGCTGAAAAACGCCCCGGCAAGGCCCCGCCGGTGGTCGATTGCCGAGCAAACAGGCCAGAATAGAGCCATGACCGAGCTCGGATATCTCGCCTTCGACGCCGACAACCACTACTACGAGGCCACCGACGCCTTCACCCGCCACATCGACCCCAAGATGGCCAAGCGCTGCATGCAGTGGGCCGACATCGGCGGCAAGCAGCGGCTGATCGTGGCCGGTCGGATCAACCGGTTCATCCCCAACCCCACCTTCGACCCGGTGGCCAAGCCCGGCATCCTGGATGAGTACTTCCGGGCCAAGACCTCGGCCAGCGACATGCGTGAGGCTTTCGGCGAGCTCGACCCCATCAGCCCCGCCTACCGCAACCGCGACGCCCGCCTGGCCCTCATGGACTCGCAGGGCCTGGGCGGCTGCTTCATGTTCCCCACCCTGGGGGTGGGCATGGAGGCCTGCCTGGAAGACGACCTCGGGGCCATCACCGCGGCGTTCGGGGCGTTCAACCGCTGGCTGAACGAAGACTGGGGCTTCTCCTACCAGGAGCGCCTGTTCACCGCCCTGTATTTGAGCCTGGTGGATGTGGACTGGGCGCTGGGGGAGCTGGAGTGGGCCATCGGCCGGGGCCTGCGGCTGGTGAACTTCCGGGCCACCTCGGTGCCCGACGGCCACGGCAACTACCGCTCCCTGGGCCATCCCGACCACGACCCGGTGTGGCAGTTCCTCAACGACCACGGCGTGTGCGTGGCCTTCCACTCCGGCGACTCGGGCTACTCGTTCATGAACCACCGCTGGGGGCTCGGCACCGAGACCGAGGCCTTCCGCTACAACCCCCTCCAGAGCCTGCTGTCGCACTCCCCCATCAGCGACACCATGGCCTCGCTTCTGGCCGACGGGGTGCTGGTGCGGTTCCCCAACCTTCGGGTGGCCACCATCGAGACCGGCTCGTACTGGGTGAGGCCCCTTATCCAGAAGCTGGCCAAGACCTACGGCCAGCACCGCTACGCCTTCGACGAGGACCCGGTGGAGACGTTCCGCGACCAGGTGTGGGTGTCGCCCTACTACGAGGACGACCTGCACGAGCTGGCCGGGCTGATCGGCACCGAACACATGCTGTTCGGCTCCGACTTCCCCCACGCCGAGGGGCTGGCCGACCCGGTGTCGTTCGTGGACGACCTCGACGGGTTCAGCGACGACGACATCCGCCGCATCATGTGCGACAACGGCGCCGGCCTGTCGCAGCTGGCCGTTTAGCCCACCGGCGAACCCTCATCTCCAACCGAAGGAATCAGCACCATGGCCTGGGATTTTGAGACCGAGCCCGAGTTCCAGGAACAACTGGATTGGACCCGGGCATTTCTGGACGAGCACATCCTGCCGCTGGAGACCATCGATCTGGAGGTGACCGACGAGCAGTGGAGGGCCCTGACCGCGCCGCTGAAGCAGGAGGTGAAGGACCGGGGGCTGTGGGCCTGCCATCTCGACCCCGAGCTGGGGGGCCAGGGCTTCGGCCAGGTGAAGCTGGGGTTGATGCACGAGATCTTGGGGCGGTCGTCGATCGCGCCGGCCATCTTCGGCAACAACGCCCCCGACTCGGGCAACGCCGAGCTGTTGGCCATCGGCGGCAACGACGAGCAGAAGAAGCGGTGGATGGAGCCGCTGCTGGCCGGCAAGCTGCGCTCGGGATTCTCCATGACCGAGCCCGACACTGCCGGCTCCGACCCCACGCTGTTGGAGACCAAGGCGGTGCGCGACGGCGACACCTGGGTGATCAACGGCCACAAGTGGTTCACCTCCGGCGGCTCGGGGGCCGATTTCCTGATCGCCATGGTTGTGACCAACCCCGACGTCCACCCCTACCAGGGATCGTCCATGATCGTGGTGCCCACCGACACTCCCGGCCTGGAGATCGTGCGGGACGTGCCCAACATGCACCACCCCTATCCCGGCCAGTTCGCCCGCCACCCCATGGGCCACTCCGAGGTGATCTACCGCGACGTGCGGGTGCCCGCCGAGAACCTGATCGGCAATCCCGGCGACGGGTTCGTGCTGGCCCAGAAGCGCCTCGGCCCCGGCCGCATCCACCACGCCATGTGCTGGATCGGCCAGTCGCAGCGGGCGCTGGACATGATGTGCGAGCGGGCCCTGTCCCGGTACGCCCACGGGAGCCTGCTAGCCGAGAAGCAGATGGTGCAGGACTTCATCGCCGAGACCCGCATCGACATCGCCTCGGCCCGGCTGCTGTGCCTGCACGCCGCCTGGCACATGGACAAGCACGGCTCCTCGGCGTCGCGCACCGAGATCGCCATGATCAAGGTGTACGGCACCAAGATGCTCTACAACGCCATCGACCGGTCCATCCAGGTCCACGGCGCCCTGGGCTACTCCGCCGACATGCCCCTAGAGGAGATGTACCGCAACGCCCGGGCCTCCCGGCTGGTGGACGGTGCCGACGAGGTGCACAAGGTGTCCATCGCCCGCCGAACCCTCAAGGAGTACGCCGCGGTGGACGGCCTCCCCACCGAGCACATCCCCACCCGCCGAGCCGCCGCCCTAGAGCGCTTCGGCGACCTCCTCGACATCGATGTCATGAACAGCTAGCAGCCGGTTCCTTCAGGGTCATTTCCCGAGGTACACCATCCGGCATTTCAAGAGTGGTATATTTTCCGGTATGAAATCGCACCCAAATTCCCAAGAGGTGCTTGAGGCACTCGGCGACAAAATCGTCAATTCCCTGGGTGCTGTGGTACTTGAAGCCCGGAACGACTTGGACGACTATCGCTCAACGTTCCCAGATTTCGTAGCCGACGCAAGCGAGCGCGGCTTGGCCAACTGGGTCCATGACCGGTTGTGGGCCCACCTGACCTCCAATCTGGAAGATTCAGACACAGTCCAGTTCGTCGACAACGGGCCTACTCGGGAAGTCCTGGTGGATGATACCTACCGACTCCGCATCAAACGCCACGACGCCCATGGTCGCGTTACCTCTTACCCCACAGCGTCAGCGAATGCATTCTTCGAGCAGCTGTCACTGGATCTGCAACTAGACGGCGGAACTGAGGTCCGACTGATCGCCGGGTATCGCTGGATACCAGAATCCCGTGTGATCGGCCCAGCGGTCCTCTCCTATCGTGACGGCGTGGACAACCTGGTATGGATGGTCGAGCTTCCTGAACCGACGCAAGGGACGCCCGCTGTGCCAATCACAGACCCGTCGGTGCCACCGCAACCACAAATTGACCTCCCGGACGTCGATGGGAGGTCGGGGACCATCCAGCAATGAGCTTGGGAGAGGCCATCGCCACGGCCCGGCGAGCCCGCGGATATACCCAAGCCGCCCTGGCAGAGCAGCTTGGAATTACCCAAGCCGCCCTGTCTCGCTACGAACACAATCTCCGAGAACCAACGAAGAGCGCTCTCGGTGACATCGCTTACGCCCTCGGCCTCACCCCCGACTTGTTGGACCACGCCGACCGCATGCAGGGAGCACTCGCGGTCGGCGCTCACATGCGGCGCCGAGCGACCGCAAAAGCCACAGCATGGCGCCGCCTCGAAGCCCAGCTGAACCTTTATCGCCTACATGCTCTAAGGCTCTTCGACGCAGTGGAGCTTCGCATTGAGCTGGCCGTCCCCTGGTTCGATCCGTTCGAGTACGAGCCCGACACTGCCGCCCGCCTGCTGCGAATGCAATGGCGCATGCCCATCGGCCCAGTGCGCGATCTGACTGGCTGGATGGAAGCCGCCGGCTGCCTGATCATTGTCGCCGACTTCGGTACTAATCGCGTCGATGGTCTTTCCCAGTGGAGCGGTAACCAGCCCCTCATCATGCTGAATTCGACTCCTCCCACCGACCGCCGTCGACTCACCTTGGCCCACGAGCTAGGCCACCTCTGCCTGCATAGTCAAGGAGTTCCTGACGACGTAGAAGCCGATGCCTCGGCATTCGCCGCCGAATTCCTGATGCCCGCCGACACCATCCGGCCACAACTCCGCAATCTCACCACTGGCAAGCTGCACGACCTCAAGAGGCACTGGGGCGTTTCGATGCAGGCACTCATCGAACGCGCGTTTCGACTCAAGACCATCAGCGCTACACAGCGCACCAGCTTCTACAAGAAGTTCAGCAGGCTGGGTTGGCGCACCCATGAACCGGTGAGCGACGAGCTGGCACCTGAGCAACCTCGACTTGCCGCCGCAATCGGTCAAGCCTTGATCCAGAAAGGCCTCACTGAGAGCGAAGCCGCCATCATCTGCGGCTTCTCCCCCGACAACCCTGACAATCCGTTTCTCAATGACATGACCCGACTTCGTCTTGTTTGAGGCCGCGTAAGCACGCCAACAAGCCCGGTAGCCTTTGAGAATGTCCAAGCCGCTGGCGCTGCGCTTTCTGCGGTCGGCCAGCGATGCCGGCCAGCTCCCTGAGTCCCGCTGCGAGGTGGCGCTGGTGGGGCGGTCGAACGTGGGCAAGTCGTCGCTGTTGAACGCGGTGGCCAACCGCAAGGGGCTGGCGCGTACCTCCAAAGCCCCGGGGGCCACCCGGCTGCTCAATGTCTTCGAGTTGGAGGGCGAGCCCGGCCGCTGGCTGGTGGACTTGCCCGGCTACGGCTTCGCCAAGGCCCCCAAGGCGCAGCGAGCCGGTTGGCAGAGGATGATGGACGGCTACCTGATCGACCGCCCGACCCTGGTGGAGGTGCTCCTGCTGGTGGACGGCCTCGTCGGCCCCACCCCCCTCGACCTCCAGACCGTGGAATGGTTGGCGCACCACGACGTACCCCTGCAACCGGTGGCCACCAAAGCCGACAAAGTGAAATCGTCCCAACGGGGCGCCCGAAAAGCTGCACTGGCCAAGGGTCTCGGCGTCGCCCCCGGCGACATCATCTGGACCAGCGCAACCAAAGGCCAAGGCATCCCCGAGCTCCGAGCCGAGATCAACACCGCCCTCCGGCTCAACCCCTAAGCGAAAACCCCACCGCAGCCTCCAGCTCGGCCAAAGCATCGTCGGGATCGACCACCTTGATGGTGGTCATCCCCATGGCCCGAGCCGGTTTGAGGTTCACCCCCAAGTCGTCCAGAAACACGCAGGCCGACGGCGCCACGTCCAGCGCCTCACAGGCCATCGTGTAGAACGCCGGATCAGGCTTGCGCACCCCCACCACCGACGACTCCACCACCACGTCGAACCACCCCATCACCTCGGCCATCTCCGCCGACCGCTCCGACGACGCCATCGGCGAGTAGTTGTTGGTCAACAGCCCCGTCTTCAGCCGCTTCGAGCACCGTCGCACCGCCTCCGCCACCTCCGGCCGAATCTCCCCGCCCAGCCCGTTCAGCACCGCCATCCCATCCACCCGATACCCCAGAGCCGCCGCCTCAGCCTCAAACGCCGCAGCGAACTCCTCCAACCCAACTTCCCCTCGCTCCATCCGCGCCCAAGCATTCGTATCCGGATCAGTCGAATTGATCCGCCGAATCAACCCCTCCGGCAGCCCATTCTCCCGCTCATAAGCCGCAAACCCCTCCCAAGGCCCCTCCACAATCACCCCACCCAAATCAAACAAAGCCGCCTCAACCACCCTCCGAGGCTACCCAGCAGCCGTGAGGAGAGAGCACTCCACCTGGCTGGACTCACACCACCGAGGGGCAGCAGCGAGACTAGGTACAAGAAGTGACAAAGTGAGAGAAAGTTAAAAAGTGATAAGAAGTTAAAGGCAAGGAGCCAGTGTGGCTACCGACTTGGCCGTGGCTGCGCAGCGCATCGCCAGCGGCAAGGTCCGCTTCACCCACCAATCCCTACGCCCCTGGCTCCGCACCCAGCAGTGACTAGGACAGGGACCGTGGGCCAGTCCAGAGCACGTTTGGAGTGCTGCGGGTTGTCCCCACATGCAACATCTGAATTGACATATACTGTAACTAGTGGTAACTACTTGTAATCTCCTAGCGGGGGGCGCCCGTGCCGTCACATGCAAGACACGGCAACCAGGGGGCTCTGAACCAGATGGCAGCCACAGGAACGGTCAACGCAACTCTGGAACCATTTAGAAAGTACAGAGCCTCGGTAAACCGGCTGGTGGTTACGATTGACGAGGTGGTAGCCATCGAGCTTGCCGCAAGGCTGCACATCCCCCGGCCATGGTGAATGGACCAACAACCATGAACGACGGCGAACCCCTCTATCGAGAGATCGTGGAGATCGAATGGGGCGGCTACAACGTGCGCGGCATCGTGAACGAGGTATACGGCCTCCCGGAGCGTCGCCGAGCCGTTTTGGTCCTCACCCCCGAGCTCAGCGACTGCATCGTCGCCGAGCCCACAACACTGTCAGTGGACCTCACTGAAATCATCCGAATCCCCCAAGGCGATTACATCTCCCCCCAGGCCACCCGCGCCGCCCTCACCGCCGCCGTCGGCTACGCCTGCTGACAAAGCTGACCGCCCAAGCCATCACAGGCACCGCTCTCATCATCGAGATGAGGCACCAAGACGCAACGATAAACGGCTGGAGATGTGTGCAAATGGCGCCCACACCTGACGTACGGCGGGCGGGTACGCTCATCCGACGTGACAGGAGAAGACCGGTTGGACATGATGGAGTGATGGGGGTCCGGGTCAAAGTCTCTCCTGAGCTGCTCAGGTGGGCTTGCCAGCGCTCACGGGTAGATGCCGACGAACTACAGCGCAAGTTCCCCAAGTTGGCCGATTGGGAGCAGGGTGCCAGCCAACCCACGCTCAAGCAGCTAGAAGCCTTTGCAAAGGCCACCCGCACCCCTATCGGCTACCTGTTCCTCGACGAACCTCCAGAAGATCGAATTCCGATCCGTGACTTTCGAACCATCGCCGGCACCGAGGTACGGG
This sequence comes from Acidimicrobiia bacterium, assembly GCA_022821445.1. GTDB lineage: Bacteria > Actinomycetota > Acidimicrobiia > Acidimicrobiales > Bin134 > Poriferisocius. The sequence continues at coordinate 14,119 of JAJEDQ010000116.1, forward strand.
CGCCCACGCCAGACCTGCTCGACACCATCTACCTATGTCAGCAGCGCCAGGAGTGGTTCCAGGCCTACGCCGCTCTCAACGGGGAGCCGCAGCCTGAGTTCGTGGACTCCCTGACCACGGCGGCAACACCGGCCGAGGGGGCACACGCGATGGCGAGCGTGCTTGGTTTCTCTACCGGCAATCGAGGCACCACTTTCGACGAAGCCTTCCGGCTGTTGCGAGAAAGCGCAGAAGAGGCTGGTGTCCTCGTGATGGTGAACGGCATCGTAGGAAGCAACACGCATCGAAAGCTCGACCCTGATGAATTTCGAGGCTTCGCACTGGTAGACAAGACTGCTCCTCTAGCATTTGTGAACGGTGCTGACACCAAAGCAGCGCAAATATTCACATTGGCCCACGAGCTTGCTCACCTATGGCTTGGTGAGACAGGAGTCTCTTCGGTCGATATCCGCGAAGATCAAATATCCGACGTAGAACAGTGGTGCAACCAGACGGCTGCTGAATTCCTGGCTCCTTCGGATAAGATGCATGCGCATTATCGAGCTCCCGATGACATGCCCTATGAATTAGAACGCCTCGCGCGATATTTCAAAATCAGCACATTAACTGTCTTGCGTAGACTCTACGAACTTGAATATCTTTCCCGTTCAGATTTTTGGTCTGCCTTTGACCAAGAGAGAGATCGAGTGCTACAGCTTGCAGCTCATAGGAAGAAGAGTCCCGGCGGCGAATTCTACAACACCACCTTGGCTAGGGTTGGAAAACGATTTGCCGGAGCTGTTGTGACAAACACTTTGGAAGGACGCACAGCATACACTGAGGCGTTCTCGCTTCTCGGATTCAAGAAAACCGCAACGTTTGATGAACTCGTTACCCGAGTTGGTCTCCAATAGATGGCTTATCTCCTAGATGCCAACGTCTTCATCGAAGCAAAGAAGCATCACTATGGATTTGACTTTTGCCCAGCGTTTTGGGATTGGATTGACCTCCAGTTTCAAGCTGGAACAGTCTACAGTATTGACAATGTGCTCAATGAACTATTAGCAAAAGAGGATGACTTATCTGAGTGGGCACGAAATCGTAATGCTGGATTCTTCTTGAAGCCCGATACGCAGGTTACTCAAAGTCTACGGACTGTCGCTCGGTGGGCAAATGCCTCCGACTACATCCCATCTGCTGTCCACAAGTTTTTTACGGGAGCCGACTTTTTCATAGTTGCCCATGCCCATGCCCATCGACATGTAGTCGTCACTCAAGAGCAACCCTCTCTTGGTTCCAAGAGAAAGTTGAAAATCCCCGATGCATGCCAGCACCTAAGCGTCGACTGGATGACCCCATTCAAAATGTTGAGCAATGAAGGTGCCAGATTCGTCTTGTGAACCACAAACCATTCCGACACCGTAATGGACAAGAGAACTAAGCTAATAGCTGATCATTTTACAAGGCCGCGGTACGGGCCGTCGACAAGACGAAATATCAGCGCTCCGGCAACATGAACCACCAGCCAAGCATCAGCGCGTATTGTCTAGGAACCTCGCCCATAAGCGTCTCCTTCTGTACCCCCCGGTCCCAGCTTCATAGAGAAGAGCCATTAATGCTGCGTACGTATTGGATGTGGACTCTTCTGACATCTCTTAGCTCCGAGGAGGTTTGCGTTGGGTGGGGGTTGGGGTGGGGAGGTCGGTGGCGGGGATGAGGGGGGAGGCGAGGATGTCGTTGAGGAGTTTGGCGGCGGCGGGGGTGACTTGGATGGTGTGGTCGAGGATGGCGATGAGGCGGAGGAGTTCTTCGGACTGGGTCCACTGGGTGGGGCGGATGTCGTCGAGGGGGCTGGACTTCTTGCCTTTGCGGGATTTCATTCGGTAGCCGAGCCAGGAGCGGAGAACTTTGAGGCCGGAGACCTCGAACTCCCAGACTTCAGGGGCGACGGAGGTGAAGGTACCGGTGCCTACTGTGAGGGTCTGGGTGTCGGGGTCGTAGGCGAACTTCTCGGGCATTCCCTCTACGGGTGAGATCTCCTGGGTGAGGGCTTCGGGGAGGTGGGGTTGATCGGGAGGGGCGAACCGCTCTCCCCAGGTGTGCAGCCAGAGCAGGTTGCGGCCCAGGTCTATTGCTTGTTGGAAGAGGTCGGGGCTGGTGGTGAGAGGGATGTGGATGGGGCCTGCTCCCTCAGCTAACTCAGCAGCAAATCGTTCGGCAAACGCAGGGGTGCCGCCGAGAGCGTAGACGTAGGCCAGTAGGTCTTCGGCGGTTACCTCTGTGTCGAGGAGAGTGGGCAGCGCTTCAAGTAAGCCGTTGGTGACGTTGGCGATCTGGCCACTGCCGTCGCAGTAGAGGGGGATGACGTCCTTAGCGCCCCGACCGCTGAAGTGATGAAAGTCTGGGATGTAGGGAGTGGCAGTTAACACTGGGCCGGGGCCGAACTTGGTCGAAGTAAGGGTCGTCAGGAACACCTGGTGAGGACCGCGGGACCGCCACAAGTCAGGACCTGCTCGGTCGATCATCCTCTGGTCGGCAATCAACCACTGCCGGTCGAAGCTCCGAAAGCCACACTGTTCTATACCCTCGGGCTGATCGTCGCGGTCTAGCAGGAGCACCGAGGACAGTCTCTTGCCTTTGTTGAGCAATGGTGTCGGCGTGCTGTCGGCCTTCTGCCCGGAGGGACTTTCGTCGAACAGTTCTTGGCGTTCACGGGGCACCGCCGTGACCAGATCGCGCCACCGGCGTTCCAGTATTCCCCTGGTTTCTGCTATCGGCCATGTCCGACCCAGCTTGCAACCCGATCTGATCCACGGGAAGAGATCTGTGACCTGAGGCCAGCTGTAGTACGGGGCATCGCTGCGGGGGGTGAGATCCTCCAAGGCCTCGCCTTCGATCTCGTCGGCTACGTCGTCGAGGGAGAGTTCGGCTAGCGCAGCAAGCTTGTCCGCTCGGGTACCGGTGACGCGGTGGTAGCGGACGGTGCAATCTCCGGAGCGCTCTGAGCCCGTGCGGATGCCAATGGCGATGGCTACAGGGGTTTGGATGTCGAAGACGTTCTCCTCCTTCTGGGCGCCGCGGCCTTCGCCTCCGAGGTCGATGACCCATAGCTCGTCGAATGCTTGGCGGAGCAGGTGGCGGACGCCGCCCATAGAAATGCCGTCGAGATAGGACGAAGCGGTGATAAATGCGACCACGCCGGGGCCGCGGGGCTGCTCGGTGGCCTGCCATGCAGCCCAGACCCAGAAGTAGACGTAGTCGTTGTAGACGTTCTTGAGGTGAACGCCCCGCCCGGCCAACCTCATGGGCTCGGTGACGGCGTTGAGCAGAGGGACGGGCTTGGTCGAACCGGACCTTCCCGACCCTGTGGCCACTCGCCGTTGGGCGGTTTCGGCGTCGAACAGCGGCGAGATGCCGGGTGCTCCATAGCGGACCACACCCCCCTTTCGCTTGCCGGTGCTGCCGATCTCCCGTTCCTCACGGTCATAGGGAGGATTGCCGATCACTGCCGTGAAGCGCTCGGAGTCCTTGAGTTCGGCGGCGCGCTCGCCTTCTTCGGCCACTGGGTTGCTCATGGTTTGGAGCTGGCCTTGGCGGGGGGTGTGGTCGAGGGTGTCGGTGAGCAGCACTTTGGGGTCGCCGTCATCCAAGCCCTCGCTGTTAAATTCCAGGGCGACCTTGAGGTGGGCGATGGCGTAGGGGCCAAGCATCAGCTCGAAGGCGTGCATCTGGGGCAGAACATGGTCGCGCAAGTGCTGGGGCCAGCCCTCAGGGGCACCACCTGCTGCCAGGAACGACTGCTTGGCTTGGCGGAGCCAGGCCACCAGGAAAGTGCCGGTGCCAGTGGCGGGATCGACCATGGAGACGAACGGGCGGTCAGGGTCCACGCCGTCGGGCACATCGAAACCGGTGCGTTCGGCGGTCTCACGCCAAGAAGACGGATCGGCAACGCCCATCGGCAGGCCGAAGCGGGAACGCAGCACCTCGTCAACCGCTCTCACTATGAAGTCCACTACCGGCTGGGGGGTATAGAAGGCCCCGGCGTCGGCGCGCATCTTGGCGTCGTACTTCTTCAGGAACTCCTCGTAGAAGTGGATAACAGGATCGCCACCCTTGGCAGTGGACCCGAACTGGTCGAGAATCGACTCCACATTTGTGGCCCGCAGGTCGGCCACGAGCTGGTTGATCCCACTGCCGGCCATATCGAGCGCGGCCGCTTCATCATGGACTTGCTCGAAGAAGGCCGCCAAGAACGGGTTGGCCAGCGGGACTGCGGAGAAGATGGGCGACGCGCCAAAGCCCTCTGGGTCGGTGACTCTGCTGGTGAGGATGCCGTAGACCAGAGTCTGAGCGCACATGTCGGCGAACTTGGGGCCGTCCACATCGGACACCAGTTGGGCGCGCACCTCCTCCATGAGAGTTGAGAATGGCCCGACCTGCCCGTGGGCCTGCACATGCTGGCGCTCGCGTGCCAGCGTGTCCCTGATCTGATCTCGCAGGTCAATCGCGGTGCGGGCCATCCGGTCGGCCAGTCGGGCAGCATCGCCGATGGCCTGGCCGGGGAGCAGCTTGAAGGCGCGCCGCCAGTCGTGGCGCCACTGGTCGGCATCGTCAGTCTCAGCCGGCCACACCAGCTTTGGCATCAACTCCTCGGCCAACCGGGTCAGGTGTGGGTGGGGTGACTGGGCCGGCCGCCAGGCCAGCGACCGGACTTGGGGAAGGCGGTTGCCGTCGTCGAAGAAGGCGACGAAGTGCATCTCGACCGCGGGGTCGGTGCCGGTGAACACGATGAAGAGCAAGTCGTCCAGCGCCCACGACGGGCGGGTGCCGCTGCCCGCACGTCGCGAGCGGGTGACCAGCCCTTGTAGCAGTCGCCGAAGCTGGGTAATGGGCAGGCGTGGCCCGTCGAACTGCACCAGGAACACGCCCCAAGGCTGGTCGGCGGTCAGCGGGCGCATCTGCTGGAGGCGCACGAGGTCGCGGAGCTTGTCAGCGGGGATGCCCAGTTCGACGGGATCCCAGTCGTAGGTGAGGTCGTCGAGGCTCTCGTCCTCCAAGTCGGCCCCCTCTAGGGGCCAGCCCAGTTCGTCGCGGAGATACACCGACACCTGGACGAATGTGCGTATGCCCCTCAGTGCCTCAATGCGACGCTGAAGTTCGGTAGGCATCAGTTCAGTTCCATCCAGCACATGAGCCTGGGCTTGGGAGCATCAAGAGGAACATTCACTTGCTTGAGGTAGGAGTCTCTGACATGGCCGAGCACCAGCTTGCGGGCTTCGGTCAAGGTCGGTCTCTCGGTGGTGCAGCGGCGAGGGGTGTTGGGCTTGGAGCGGATGCACTCGACGATCTCCCCTGGCGACTCCAAGACCTTCTCTTGGTCGAGGTCCCACAGGTACCACCTGGTCGGACCTGCTTCCAGGGTGAAAGCTTGCTGCTCGGTGTCGAGTGCGGGCAGCCCGTAGCAGAAGAACACCCCTCGGGCCCCTTTGCTGAGCTTCTTGCGGCCAGAGAACACTGATCCAGGGAACTCGTCGAGCCGCTCGGCCAACTCAGGGTGCTCCTTCACAAGGGTCTGGTACTCCAGATGCATGTCCTCAATGGCAGTGCGGGCGCCCTCGTATGAGGCGTTGAACTCCTTCAGCGCCTCATAGTCGTCTTCAGGGGTGAGGAGCTTGCGACCCTCGATGCCCAGGGTCTTGGAGATCAGGAGGGTCTTGTGGGTGACCCTTTCGTACAGCGTGAGCATCTTCTTGAGGTCGTCGGGCGGAAGGAAGTTCCAGAACAGCACTTGGGCGCGCTCATCGGCCAGCTCCGGGTGATCGGCAACCAGCCGGGACTCAACCTCTGGGTCCATGCGCCGGTCTACCCGGCCGATGCGCTGCATGAGCCGCACGGGGTTCCAGTGGATGTCGTAGTTGACGAGCCGGCCGGCGTCTTGGAGATTGAGGCCTTCCGACAGCACGTCGGTGGACACCAGCACTCTGATCTCACTGTCGCCGTCGGCAACCAGCTCACTTGAACTGCTGGCGTTGTAGTAGGGGGCGAACCGGCGGATTATGTCGGCCCGATTCACTGTCGATCCACCGTCAATCTGCTCCACACCGTCGACGCCTGCCTCCTTCAGGTGGCGGGCGACATAGCGGGCCGTGTCGGCGAATTCAGTGAACACCAGTACCTTGCGGTCCACCAGGTCCTTGCTGCGCAGCAACCGCGTGAGCTTCTTGAGTTTGTCGTCTTGTGCCGACGTGAACCGGCTGGTGAGTTCTAGGAACTGGGTGATCTGGTCGAGGTCGAGGAAAACCTCGCTAAGGATCTCGGTCACATCGTATTCGTGGCGGGACAGCCGGCTCTCGGCCGCGGCATCAAGCAGCTCTGGGGGGATGACATCCTCATCAGCGTCGGCTTCGTCGTCTGCATCGGCGAAGGGCAGGCCGACCTGGCTCTCAGGGCGGTAGCCGATGACCGAGGCACGCTGGCGCTTCCAGCGGTCGTAGCGCTTCTTCTCCGAATCAGTCTCGCTGTGTACCTCGACAAAGGCCAGCAGCTTCCGCAGCAGCAGATCGAGCGATTTCTCGAAGGCGTACACCGAGCTCTCGAACCGCTTGAGGAACATGGTGCGGATAAGGCCTACTACCTGGCGCTGGCGGTTCTCCTCCAGGGGATTGATGCTCTCGTCGGGTCCGATGTAGTAGCGGAGCGGGTAGTAGATGGCCAGGGAGAACAGCGGGTTCTTCTTCTCGAATGCCTTCTCGAACAGGTCAAGCACCTCCCCGTAGGAAGATCGGATGGAGTAATCGGCCACCTTGGGGGGACGGCGCTCGGGAAACGCGGAGGACTCCCCGCGCTCCTGTATCTGACTGGCCTTGGCGTAGGCCCGGCTGCGCTGAACCACCAACGCGCCGAAGATCTCGTCGGCCGTCAGAGCATCCCGAGCTTCTGCGGTGAACCCCTCGGTGAGCGCTGCGGACTCGGTGCCCAACAGCTCCTGCAAGTCGCGCTCCATGGCGGTGAAGTGACTGGTGAGGTTGTGGACTCCCAGGCTGTGGGCGAAGTAGCCCTCGCGGCGGCGGCTGAACAACTCCACCATGTGGCGGAAGTCGGCCAGCCGGTTGTTGACCGGGGTGGCCGTGAGCATGAACACCTGCTTTGGCCGTGCCGAGCCTTCAAGCAAGTCGAAGAGGCGCCAGTAGCGGGAACGGAGGTCGGGCTCTTCGTTGCTTTCGGGGCGAGGGCCTCGTCGACCGGGGTTGCGGAAGTGGTGGGCCTCGTCGATGACCACGGCATCAGCTAGTTCGGAGATGCGGTCGAACCGTTCGGGAAAATCGCCCGAGCGACTCAGATCGGTATGGCTGAACAAAGTGAGGTTGGAGAAGTCGGCGCCGCCTCCGACGCCGCCGATGTGCGGCAGCCATTGGTGCAGATGCGGCTCCCACACGCCTTCCTTGGCTGCTTTGGGGGCGAAGATCACCACCCGTTTGTTCTCATGGAGCACCAGCCGCTCTACCAGCATCAGCCCTACGAAGGTCTTGCCCAGACCCACCCCGTCGCATAGGAAGGCCCCTCCGTACTGGCGGGCGATCTTCATCAGCGACCAGTAGGCCTCTCGCTGGTACTGGTCGAGGTGGGGGAACATCCGTGAGTGGGATTCATCCCACTCGCCGGCGGTGAGTTCCCGTCCCCGGAAGAACTCATGGAGAGCCTTGGCGTAAACATCGAAGGGAGTGAACTCGGCGGTGTGGCGGGTGATGGTCCGCAGCACGTCCTCGGTGACCTCTTCGGCCTGATCCCAGTGAATGTCGAACCAGTCCTGGAGCTCGGCCACCTCTCGGCCGCTCTGGATTTGGATGTTCAGCTCGACGTTCTTGGTCAGCCCGGCCCCGGTGAAGTTGCTGGAACCGACGAGCGCCTTGGCCCCAACCACGTCGAGTTTGGCGTGGGTGATGTAGGCCTTGGCGTGGAACTTGTCCTGCTTGTACACCCGGCACTCGATCTTGCCCTGCTTCAGGGCTTCGACCACTGCCTCCACGCCTTCAAGGAAGGGGTTGTCGTCTTTCTCGGATTCCAGACTGTTGTCCAGCCGCCCAACTCGGCGGTTTAGTGCGTCAACAAAGGCGTTGCGGGTCTTTAGCGAAACCTCGTCACCCATGAGAATGCGGATCTTGTCAAGCTGCTGCCACTTGCCATCCAGGGCAAGCAGCGCCCCGATCTCGAAGAACCCCGTGGCGATGTCGAACGAATCAGCCAAATCGGTCCACTGCTGGAGGTACTCAAGCCCCGTCCACCCCGACACACTGTTGTCAACAATGAACAGCTCCCCGCCGCCCCTATCGCTCACGCCAGCAAGCTACCCCGTAGCAGTGACACTTGCGGGAACAGCCCGTTGATCCATAAGTGCTGGTGGCATTTCGATGGCTAGCATCACCGGCGTGACGGCACCTGGGGGCAGCACCACCATCTTCTCTGTCGGGTACGAGCAGCGCTCTATCGACGACCTAATCGCGGTTCTGCAACGCCACGAGGTGAGGGTTCTGGTCGACGTTCGCATGAACGCGATCTCGCGTAAGAAGGGCTTTTCGAAGACGGCGCTAACAAATGCGTTGGCTGAAGCCGGGATCGACTACCGACACGAACGGGAGCTTGGCAACCCGAAAGAGAATCGCGACCCATTCCGGCAAGGGCTTAAATCGGCCCGTGACAGTTATCTCCGCCATCTCCGCAACGGCGCCTCGGACGCATTCGAAAATCTGGTCCAACTTGCTCGGACCACGCGGATAGCATTGCTTTGCTACGAGCGGGACCACAGCCAGTGTCACCGCTCTTGCATTATCGAAACAGTCCAAGAAGAGCACCCTGGACTCGGTTTCCAAGCCGTCTGAACAACCAAGAAGGCCGTGGAAGAAGAACTTTCGGTCATGATTCTGGTCAAGGCTGCGCCGGTTTTGACCCCTGCACTCCAAGAGAGCATGTGTGTCGCCGCCATGCGACTGGGTTCGCAGCCTGAGTGGATACGGCTTCACCCGGTCCCATTTCGAGATCTTGCTGACGATTCCAAGTTCCGCAAGTACCAAGAGATCACAGTTCGCGTGAAGCGACCACGAAGCGATCGCCGTCCGGAGTCCTGGGTTCCCATTCAGGGCTCAATTCAGACGGGCTCATCGATCGGGCTCGATCATGGGTGGTCGACCCGACGGGAGCGGATTTCCAGCTTGGGCGAACGAACCATGTGCGACCTGATCGAGCGCAATCGGTCGGGATCAGGCCCTCAGACTCATTCGCTCTCTGTAGTCCGTGCTACTGAGCCTCCAGAACTACTGATCGATATGCGAGATAAGCAACAGCTCGACAAGTGGCGAGAGCGTGCCAAGGCAATTTCAGCTCAGCCATCGCTGTTCGAAGACCCTGAAGACAGAAGGTCGCCTTTTGAGATTGTCCCCTGGAGATTTCGCTACAGCTATCGATGCCTCGAACCTCACTGCAACGGCCACCAGCAAACGATCGTTGACTGGGAAGCCGTGACCCTCTGGCGCCATGTCCGAGACAACCGCAACTGGAAGGACCTGATGCGCAAGAAATTTGTAGATGAGCTCTGGGCACCGGATCGAGACACCGTGCTGTTCGCAGGAAACATGGAACAGCGTCCGCGGAACTTCCTCGTTCTTGGAGTCTTCTGGCCACCTCGCACCGAAATCCAGCAGTCACTGTTGGGATGAGAGCGGGATAGCGAACAAACACCCTAAACAGCCAGGTGGGGTGGCACCGGATTCAGCGCCACCCCACCTTTTGAAGTCTGCTGCCAGGAGCATCACCAAGAGTGAGAGGCCCATCTGGAGCTTACGGAGGCAATGGTAGCCGAACTCCACGGCCAAAGTTCCTTCCCGTTTCATTCGCTTCTAGTCTGCAAGAACTGACGATTAGCAGGGATATGAAGGAGGCCTCATGAACGCTGCGGCTACGACGGCAGCTGTTTATGTGGAAGACACCGATGCGTCTTTGGGGTTCTGGGTGGAGAAGGTGGGATTCGAGATCAAGCGGGGAGGATATTGGCTCCGTAGAGCCCCAATTGGGAGTCTCGGGTGACGAGCACAAGATCGTGGGCCAAGGCTTGGGCTACGAGCATCCTGTCGAACGGGTCCCGGTGGTGGTCAGGCAAAGAACCGGCTAGGCGGGCGTCGTCGTGGGAGATGGAAAGCGGTTCGAAGTCGTCAATTCTCACGTCGAATATGGCGTCGTCAACCTTAAGTTTCCCGCTAGCCCGCTTGATGCTGATCTCCCAGATGCTGGCCGCACTCACATAGACGATGTTGTCGGGATCAGCGATCGCTTCAAATGCCTCAGAGGAGATCTTCTGCTCGTCGGCCCACCACAGCAGAACGTGGGTGTCGGGCAGGAGGTTCATTCCCAGTTCTCATCTTCAAGATCACCCTCGAAGGCAGCGATGATGTCCTCTGGCGTTTCGTCGAAATCAGGGGCAATCCACATCTTTCCCGCCAGGCGACCGGGTTTCCGAGGTTGTCGTACCTCTCGGAAAGGCACCAGCCGAGCCATAGGCTTGCCGGCTTTGCCCAACACGAGCTCCTCCCCCTCGGCAACCCGTTCGAGCAGCTTCGACAAATGGGTCTTGGCCTCGTAAACGTTGATCACCATAAACCCACCCTACCCCGGGTTGGTCAGACCAGACCAGACCAATTAGCTCGGCGGTAGGTGCAACTCATGTCCGCGAGCGGACTGACGCCGGGGTTAGGTCGGTGGTTTTGGGGACGCCGATTAGGGCGAGGGTGCGGTGGAGGTCTTCGGTGAATTGGTCGATGAGGTGGTCTACGCCGGGTTCGCCGGCGGCGGCGAGGGCGTAGAGGTAGGGGCGGCCGAACATTACGGCGGTGGCGCCTAGGGCGAGGGCCATGGCGACGTGGCTGCCTCGGCGGACGCCGCCGTCGCAGATGATGTCGAGGTCGCCGGCCACCGCCTCGGCCACCTGGGGTACCAATTCCAGGATGGGGGGCGCGCCGCCGAGCTGGCGGCCGCCGTGGTTGGAGAGGATGATTCCGTCCACGCCTTGCTCAGCGGCTATCTGGGCGTCGGCTACTGATTGAACGCCCTTCAACACGAGCTTTCCGGTCCAGCGCTCTCGCAGCCAGTCGAGGTCGTCCCATGACAGCGCCTGGTTGAACTGGTTGTGGGCGAACTCGGCCAGGCCCAGCGCGGAGCTTCCGTCGTAGCCCTGCACTCCGGTCAGGTTGGCGAAGGTGATGGGATCGGACCGCAGCAGCGACCACGTCCACCGCGGTCGCCGCAGGCCGTCCAGCACGGTGTCGGGGCCCAGGGTGGGCGGCAGGGTGAAGCCCCGGCGCACGTCCCGTTCCCGGCGGCCGAACACCGGCGTGTCCACCGCCACCAGCAGGGCCTCGTAGTCGCAGTCGGCGGCCCGCTGGAGCCACTCGGCCACCAGGGCCCGATCCCGCCAGAAATACAGCTGGAACCACAGCGGGCCGTCGCTTACCTCTCTGATCTCCTCGATCGAACGGGTGCTCAGCGTAGAAAGCGAGTAGGCGATCCCCTTGCGGGCTGCGGCCCGGGCCACGGCCAGCTCCCCGTCGGGGCACACGATGCGGGTGAACCCGGTGGGGGCCAAGGCGAACGGCACCGGGTGGCGCCGGCCCAGCAACTCCACTGAGGTATCCAGCGCCGATACATCCCGCAGCACCCGGGGCACGAACTCCCACTGGTCGAACGCCGCGGCGTTGCGCTCCATGCTCAGCTCGTCCTCTGCCGCCCCGTCGATATAGTCGAACACCCCCGCCGGCAGCCGCCGCCGGGCCAGCTCCCGCAGGTCGGCCACCGACGCTGCCCGGCTCAGCCGCCGCTGAGCCCGGTTGGGCTCGAAGCGCCGAAACCGCGTCACCGACCGCAGCGTCCGGATCATGCCCACAAACTGAACTTACTGCGGATCTGCCTGCCAGACGCTGGTAACGACTGCAACCCGCCGCCAATACGGCAGTACGATGACCAGGCGATGACCGCCCGCAACGTCCCCGAGAAGCCCGCGCTCGAGGGCCTCGAAGCCAAGTGGGACGAAATCTGGGAAGCCGACGGAACGTACCGCTTCGACCGCACCGCCACCCGCGATCAGGTCTACTCCATCGACACCCCGCCCCCCACCGTCAGCGGCTCGCTCCACGTGGGCCACATGTTCAGCTACACCCACTGCGACACCCTGGCCCGGTATCAGCGCATGCAGGGCAAAGAGGTGTACTACCCCATGGGCTGGGACGACAACGGCCTGCCTACCGAGCGCCGGGTGCAGAACTACTTCGGCGTACGCTGCGACCCCTCCCTCCCCTCCGACCCCGACTACCAGCCCCCCGACGAACCCGGCAAAGACCAGCTCCCCATCTCCCGGCGCAACTTCGTGGAGCTGTGCGAGCAGCTCACCGCCACCGACGAGCAGGCCTTCGAGGAGCTGTGGCGCCGCCTGGGCCTGAGCATCGACTGGTCGCTCACCTACGCCACCATCGACGAGCGCAGCCGCCGGGCCTCCCAACGGGCCTTCCTCCGCAACCTGGCCCGGGGCGAGGCCTACCAGAGCGAGGCCCCCAGCCTGTGGGACGTGACCTTCCGCACCGCAGTGGCCCAGGCCGAGCTGGAAGACCGGGAGCGCCCGGGCGCCTACCACAGGCTGGCGTTCCACCTGCCCGACGGCGGCGACCTGCCCATCGACACCACCCGCCCCGAGCTTTTGGCCGCCTGCGTGGCCGTGGTGGCCCACCCCGACGACCAGCGCTACCAGCCGCTATTCGGCCAAATCATCACCACCCCGCTGTTCAAGGCGGAGGTGCCCATGGTGGCCCACACCCTCGCCGACCCCGAGAAGGGCACCGGCGCGGCCATGATCTGCACATTCGGCGACACCACTGATGTGACCTGGTGGCGGGAGCTGAATCTGCCGGTACGGGCCATCGTCGACCGGGGCGGCCGCATCGTGGCCGACGCACCTTCCGGCATCGACCCCGCCCCCTACGCCGAGATCGCCGGGCGCACCATCCACGGTGCTCAGCAGCGGACGGTAGAGCTCCTCACCGAGTCGGGCGAGCTGATCGGCGAGCCCCGGCCCATCACCCACCCGGTGAAGTTCTTCGAGAAGGGCCAGCGCCCCCTCGAGATCGTCACCTCCCGCCAGTGGTACATCCGCAACGGCGGACGCGACCAAGCCCTGCGCGACGCCCTCATCGACCGAGGCCGGGAGCTCGACTGGGTGCCCGAGCACATGCGGGTCCGCTACGAGAACTGGGTTGGCGGGCTGAACGGCGACTGGCTCATCAGCCGCCAGCGCTTCTTCGGCGTGCCCTTCCCCATCTGGTACCCGCTGGACGACGACGGCCAGCCCGACTACGACCACCCCATTGCCGCCGACGAGGCCGGCCTCCCCATCGACCCGTCCTCCGACACGCCCCCCGGCTACGCCGAAGACCAGCGAGACCAGCCCGGCGGTTTCGCCGCCGACCCCGACGTGATGGACACCTGGGCCACCTCCTCGCTGAGCCCCCAGATCGCCTGCTACTGGGAGGACGACCCCGACCTGTTCGAGCGCACCTTCCCCATGGACCTGCGCCCCCAAGCCCACGAGATCATCCGCACCTGGCTGTTCGCCACCGTGACCCGGGCCCACTTCGAGCACGGCGGGTTGCCGTGGTCCACCGCGGCCATCTCCGGCTGGGTGCTCGACCCCGACCGCAAGAAGATGTCCAAGTCGAAGGGCAACGTGGTCACCCCCATGGGCACCCTGGAGCAATTCGGCGCCGACGCGCTGCGCTACTGGGCGTCGTCGGGGCGGCCCGGCACCGACACCGCCTTCGAGGAAGGCCAGATGAAGGTGGGCCGGCGCCTGGCGGTGAAGATCCTCAACGCCAGCCGGTTCGTGCTCGGCCAGGAGCCCGCCGCCGACGCCCAACCCACCGAGACCCTCGACCGGGCACTGCTCGCCCACCTGGCCAATCTGATCGACGACGCCACCGCCGCCTTCGACCGGGGCGACTACGCCCGAGCCCTGGAGAGCACCGAGACATCGTTCTGGTCGTTCACCGACGACTACCTGGAGCTGGTGAAGAACCGGGCCTACGGCGGTCGGGGCGGGCCAGCGGGCGAGTCGGCCCGCTCCACCCTGGAGACGGCCCTCATCGCCTACCTCAAGCTGTTCGCCCCGTTTTTACCCTATGTGACCGAGGAGGTGTGGTCGTGGTGGCAACAGGGCTCAGTCCACCGCTCGCCTTGGCCTGTCGGGGCCGAGCTGCGGGCCGCGGCGGGCGACGTGAACCCCGAGGCCGCCGCGGTGGCCGCCGACGCCCTGCGGGAGATCCGCCGCATCAAAAGCGACGCCAAGGTGCGGCTGGCCACTGCGGTAACCACCGCCACCGTCACCGACACCGCCGAGCGGCTGGCCATCTTGGAGCAGGTGGCCCACGACGTGGCCGACGCCGGGCGGTGCCGGGAGCTGCTCACCGCGGAGGGCCCGGAGCTGTCGGTGACAGCGGAACTGGAAACCGAGTCCGCGGCCTAGTGGTCTGAGATGAACAGATTGGGCCTCGGTGTTTTGGCCGGGGTTCTTGCCTGGTTGGTGACAGGATGCGGGGGTGAGGGCAAGACCGCGGTGGCGGTGTACGCGGCGGCGTCGCTGTCGGAGGCGTTCGAGGATTTGGCTGAGGAATACGAGGCCGCCAACCCCGATGTCGACGTGAAGCTCAACTTCGCGGGCAGCGCTCGGCTGGCCGCCCAAATCAGCGCCGGCGCCCGGGCTGACGTGTTCGCATCGGCCAACCGCGCCAGCATGAGCCGGGTTGTGGCCGAAGG
>JAJEDQ010000197.1 GCA_022821445.1 Acidimicrobiia bacterium
GTCCCGGCCCAGCCCGCCGTCCTCGCAGAGCTGCTGGCGGCGGGCGCCCTGAGCCGGGCCACCCCCCAGCCTGCCTATGGTGGGCGCTCGCCTTTTGTGGGGAATGAGAGGGGCGGCGGGCGCCCTGAGCCGGGCCACCCCCCCAGCCTGCCTATGTTGGGCGCTCGCCTACTTCTTGGGTAGAGAGGGGAGGGGGGATTTGGCGGGGTTCGGTATTGTTGGTCTGTGGACTGGGCTTTGTGGCTTGTGCTGGCCGGGTATGCGTGGGGGACGTTTCCTGGCGCGCTTTTGGTGGGGAGGTATACGGGGCACGATCCGACTCGGGAAGGGTCGAATAATCCCGGGGCCAGCAATGTGTACCGAGTGGCGGGGCGGTGGCCGGCGGCTTGGGTGCTTCTCAGCGATGTGGGAAAGGGGTTCATTGCCGGTGGGCTGGGCCTGATTTTCGGCGACCAGTTGATAGGGGCGGTGTGCGGAGCGGCCGCGGTGGTGGGCCACATCGTCCCCTTGGGGCGCTACCGCGAAGGAGGCAAAGGCGTGGCCACCTTCGGGGGGATGCTGCTGGCGCTGACTCCGGTGGTGGGCGTGATCCTCATCGGGGTGTGGGCAGTGGCTCTGGCCGTCACCAAGCGGGCTGGGGCGGCTTCGCTGGCGGCGGTGGCGGCCGCGCCGGCCGCAGTGGCCATCCAGGGGTGGCCTGCGGCGGAGGTCTTGGTGGTGATCGGGGTGGCGGTGGTGGTAATCGCTCGCCACCATGAGAACATTCGTCGCATGTGGAAGCGAGAAGAATCGGCGCTTTGGTGATGATCCCACTTACTGAGGCTCAGGAGCGGGTGCTGGCCGGGTGCGGCATCCTGGACGAGGTCACCGTGGCCGTCGGCGACGCTCAGGGTTTGGTGACCACCGAAACGGTGGTGGCGCCTGAGTTGGTGCCCCCGTTCGACAACACGGCGATGGACGGCTTTGCGGTGCGGTCGGCCGATGTGGCCGATGCGCCGGTGACTCTGGCCGTCGCGGGCACGATTGCCGCGGGGGTGCCGCCCGACATCACGGTGGGTGCCCAACAGGCTGCCCGCATCATGACCGGCGCTGTCATTCCCCCCGGCGCCGACGCGGTGGTGATGGTGGAGCTGAGCGAGACTAGCGCTGATGGCGCGGAAGTGACCGTGGCCCAATCGGTGCCCGCGGGCAACCACATCCGCCGGGCCGGCGAGGATCTGACGGTGGGCCAGACGGTGTTCGGTCCGGGAGAGGTGCTCACCCCGGGGCACTTGGGGGTGCTCACCAGCCTGGGCATGTACCAGGTAAGGGTGCGGCCAAAGGCTCGAGTCGGGGTCATGTCCACCGGAGACGAGTTGGTGGAGGGGCCACAGCCGTTGGAGAGGGGCCAAATCCGCGATTCCAACCGGCACACGCTGTTGGCTCTGCTGGCTGAGGCCGGATGCGATCCGGTGGACTTGGGAAGCATGGCCGATAACGAGGAAGAGATTGCCGCCGGCCTTCGGGCCGGGGTGGAGAAATGCGATGCCCTTTTGACCTCGGGCGGGGTGAGCATGGGCGACTACGACTACGTGAAGAAGGTGCTCGACGAGATCGGCGACATGTCCTGGATGCAGGTGGCCATCAAGCCGGCCAAGCCCCTGGCCTTCGGTCTGGTCGAGGGCGTACCGGTGTTCGGTCTGCCCGGCAACCCGGTATCATCAATGGTGTCGTTCGAGCTGTTTGCCCGTCCCGGTCTGCGCAAGATGATGGGCCATTCTCCCGGCACCTGGCACCGCCAGCCGGTGATGGGGCGCGTGGCCGAGCGGCTGGGCCGCCGACCCGATGGCAAGACCCACTTCGCCCGGGTGCGAGTGGACTACGCCGACGGCGAGTTCTTGGCCCGGTCGGCCGGCGGTCAGGGATCACACCAGCTGTCAGCAATGGCCGCAGCCGATGCCCTGGCCGTGCTGCCCGACGGCGATGGGCTCGATGAGGGCGACCCGGTGTCGCTTTTGATCCTGCGCTAGACGAAGCCGGTTTGGCTTTCCACAGTGTGTTCGGCCGCTCATTCGGCCAGAATGGGGGAGTGAGCGTGCCGCTGATCGATGGCTTCGGACGGGTCCACCGGGACCTGCGCATTTCGGTGACCGACCGCTGCAACTTTCGCTGCACGTACTGCATGCCCGCTGACGGACTCGACTGGCTGCCTCGGGAAGACCTCCTCACCTTCGAGGAGATCGAGCGCATCGCCGTCCTCATGGTCGACCGGTTCGGCATCGACAGCATCCGGCTCACCGGCGGCGAGCCCACCGTGCGGGCCAACCTGCCGGTGTTGGTGGAGAAGCTGGCTGCGTTGGGTGTCGATTTGGCCCTCACCACCAACGGCGCCACCTTGGGCCTCTTGGCCGACAAGCTGGTTGCGGCTGGACTGCGGCGCATCAACATCTCGCTCGACTCCCTCCGAGCCGACCGGTTCGAGCAACTCACCCGGCGCAACGACTTGGACCGGGTGCTCGACGGGATCGACGCCGCCCTGGCCGCCGGTTTGAATCCGGTGAAGGTCAACGCGGTGATGATGCGGGGCATCAACGACGACGAGATCGTTGACTTCGCCCGATTCGGTCGGGACAAAGGGGTAGAGGTCCGGTTCATCGAGTTCATGCCCCTGGACGCCGACCTGTCGTGGAGCAACGACAAGGTGGTCACCCTCGACGAGATCGTTTCAACAGTGGGGGAGGTGTTCCCGCTGGCCCCGGTGGAGCGCTCCCACTCGCCGGCCGCAGTGTGGCACTACGCCGACGGGCGGGGGTCGTTCGGGGTGATCGCCAGCGTGACCGACGCCTTCTGCGGAAGCTGCGACCGGGTGCGGCTCACCGCCGAGGGCATGTTCCGCAACTGCCTGTTTGCCGTGGACGAGCACGACCTCCGGAAACTCATCCGCTCGGGAGCAAGCGACGACGAGATTGCCGCCGTCATCTCCGATGTGGTGAAGGACAAGTGGGCCGGACACGCCATCAACCAAGTGCATTTCATCCGCCCTGGTCGCTCGATGTCCCAAATCGGGGGCTGAGGTGACATGGGGCTGGGAGGGACGGAGGAGTTGAGGTGACCGACGCCGGTTTCACCCACCTGGATCCCCTCGGCCGGGCCCGCATGGTGGACGTTACTCCCAAGGATCCCTCGCACCGCCGGGCCATTGCCCGGGCCAAGGTGTTCATGAGCGCCGACACCGCGTCGGCGGTGGCCCGGGGGGCCATCGGCAAGGGGGATGTGCTGGCGGTGGCCCGGGTGGCGGGCATCCAAGCGGCCAAGCGCACCCCCGAGCTCATCCCGCTGTGCCACCCGCTGCTGGTGGGTGCGGTGCTGGTGAACTTCAGGATCGAGGACACCTACATCGAGATCGAGGCCGAGGTGGAAACGGTCGATCGGACAGGGGTGGAGATGGAGGCACTCACCGCATGCTCGGTGGCCGCGCTGACCGTCTACGACATGTTCAAGTCGCGGGACAAGGAGATGGTGATCGGCGAGGTTGCTTTGTGGGAGAAGTCGGGCGGACGCTCCGGCCACTACCGCCGCACGGGGAGTGCTGACGCGCCCTACGACGACTGAGTCGCCACTGCGAACAATCGGCGGATACAGCGGGTGGCGTGGGTGGACTTTTTGTAGTAGAACCGTAACAAGTGTCAACCAGCCGTAATGTCCGTCGGCAGATGGTCACGAAGCGCCCGGTCATCCTTCAAGAAGGGTTGAGGCGCGACTATCCACCATTGAGCGCGCGGTCACGGCTTACCATTAACTCTGCAAGGGACCCCCGAGATTGGTGACGTCAGTGTTGCTAATGATCTTGGCAGCCGCTTGGGCTGCCTTTTTGATTCCGCCTCTGATCCGCCGAGCGCGCAACGGCCAGTTCAGGGGCAGGCGTCGTTCGTCCCAACTCGGCTTTAACCTTCCCACCCGCTCGGTGCATCCCCGCCTCGCCGAGAGGGGGGCAATGTCGGCACCGGTGGTCGCTCTTCGGCCCAATATCGCTTTGCCCCCTCGGGTGTACGCTTCTCAGATGGGGTCCAATTCGACTCGGGGCATTCCCCGCACATCAATCGATGCCCGCCGCCGTCGGCGCCGCATTCTGGTGACCCTCATATTCAGCGCGCTGGCCACGTTTGTCTTTGCCGTTTATTTCGGCGGCTTTGCCCTTGTGGTTCATCTGCTGATTGACGCCCTCCTGCTGGGCTACGCCATGATGCTGGTGCAGCACCAGCGCACCCGCGAGGAGCGTCTCAACCCCATCGACGTGGATGCCCCGCAGTCCCGATCTTGGGACGTGGCCTCCGGCGGCCAGCGCTGACCTTTCCCTCGTCCTCTTCCCGCTGATTCCAATCGTTCCCCGGGCGCGACCCCCACTAATCTGTGCGGCAACCTTGGGGCTGTAGCTCAGTTGGCTAGAGCGCCTCGTTCGCAACGAGGAGGCCGGCGGTTCGAGTCCGCTCAGCTCCACATCTCGGTCTGCCGGTAACTTCTCTGTCTATGACCGGTGAATTCGGCGCTGCGCTGGAGGGGTTCATTCGGCGGCGCCTAGGGGATGTCGACGGGCTTCGGGTGGAAGGTGAGGCTCGGGCCACCGGGGGGCAGTCACGCGAGAACTGGCCGTTCGATCTGCATTGGCAAGATGGCGACCAGTCGTACCATCGGCGGCTGTTTCTTCGACGGGATCCGGTGGGCAGCGTGCTCGAAACTGACCGCACGGTGGAGTACGAGGTGCTGAGGCGGCTGCACGACCAGCCGGTGCGGGCCCCCGAGGTGGTGTGGCTGGATGCCGACGGGTCAGAACTGGGCCGTCCAGCCTTGGTTATGACCCGCTATGACGGGCTCAACGACCACTTCATTCTGGAAGGCGGCATCAGCGGGCTCGACGAGGACACGCGGGTTGGCATCGCTTCGCAGATAGTGGACTTGATGATCGAAATCCATGCCTTGGATTGGCGGCGTGCCGGGCTGAACGAGGTGTTGGCCGTGCCGGGCGACCCGGCCACGGTGGCCATCGACGAGTGGGCTGCGGTTGTTGAGCACCAGTCGCTTGAGCCCCAGCCAGTGCTGGCTGAGATTGAGCAGTGGCTGCGCCGCAACCGGCCTGAGCCCGGTGAAGTAACCGTGGTCCACGGCGACATCAAGCCGGGCAATGTGTTGTTCGACGGCCCCCGGGTGCAGGTGTTGTTGGACTGGGAGACCGTCCACCTGGGCGATCCGGCTGAAGACGTGGGCTGGGTGACCAACCCGATCCGTCGGCGCGAGCATCTGATCCCCGGTCGGTGGGAGGTAGACGACTTGGTGTCGGCCTATGAGGCCCGCACCGGACGGGTCGTGGATCGGGCCAGGCTGCGATTCTGGCAGGTGCTGGCCAACTACAAGCTGGCGGCCATCGCCATGACCGGAGTGCGTAGCTTTTGTGATGGCCGCACCCAGCGGGTGTGGTCGGGCACCGGACTGCTGGGCAAGGTTCTCCTAGCCCAGACCGAGGAGGAGCAACGATGAGACTTTGGCCACTGGCCCTGATTGAGTGGGAGTAGCCATGAGGCCTGCGTTGAGCGAGCAGATCGAGGGCGCCCGTGTTGTGTTGGAGGAATTGGTGGCGCCCGAAGTTTCCGACCCCTACGCCCAGGAGCAGATCACATACGCGGCTGCCGCGCTCGAACACGCTGCCGCTCGATGGCCCCACGTACTGCCCGACTTGGTGGCCGACATCCGGGCGCTGGAAGAGGTCTTGGGCATCGAGCCCGCGGAGTTGCACGAAGCGGTTCCCGGCGTTCCCGACCTGGCCACCGCCGAGGAGTATCACCGAGGGCTCCGAGCCCGGCTGACCGATGAGATCATGGGCGGGTCTGAGTCGTCCCCGGCGGTGCGGGCCTACCTGTCCGACTCCATAGAAAGGCTGAAGTAGCCATGCTTGGACCACTCGACGACACCCTGTGGCATCAGATCGCCGAGCCGTTCGAGCACGTCGGCACATCTGACCCCCGCTTCTTCGACCGCTACTGGTTCGCCATCTACGACCCGGCGGGGCAGGCCGCGGTGCAGTTCACCATGGGGTCGTACAACAACATGAACGTGCTCGACGGCGGGGTGGTGATGGTACGGGGTGGCACCCAGCACAATCTGCGGGCGTCGCGGGCGCTGCGTCCCCGCCTGGAGCCCGAAGTGGGGCCGATGCGGGTGGAGCCCACGGTCCCTTTGGAGGAGCTGCGGATGATCCTGGCCCCCGGCGACCACTCCATCGCCTGCGATCTGGTGTGGCGGGCCGAGCTGGCTCCTGAGATTGAGAAGCCCCACGTGGAGCGGGAGCGGGGCCGGGTGACCCAGGACTACCAGCGGTTCAATCAAGTCGGCGTAGTAGACGGCTGGATCAAGGTGGGCGATGAGCGCCTCGAAGTGGCCGACTGGTGGGGCGGTCGGGATCACTCTTGGGGAGTGCGCCCGGCCATGGGCATCCCCGAGCCGGTCACCGGCCCGCCCCGACAGCACAGCGAGGCTGGCACGCTGTTCTATTTCCTGTTCTTCTCCACCAATCGGCGGGCCGGCCACGTGCAGATCATGGAGCGGGGATCGGAAAGGGTGTACCTCACCGGGCTGATTCGAGACCGGGACGCCCCCGATGTGGACCGCCATGTGACCCAGGCCGATCTGTCGCTGGACTTCTTCGAGGGCACTCGGCGGTTCTCATCGGCCGACATGGCGGTGCGCCTGAACGACGGGCGCTCATTGCGGCTGGGCTCGACGCCGCTGGGCTCGGCGGTGGACATGGCCGGACTGGGCTACAGCGGAGGGTGGAATGACGAACTCGGCCTCGGTGTGTACCGGGGCGAGTCCTACCTAGAGCACGAGATCTGGGACGTCAGCCATCCCGCCGACGTGGTGAGAGCCTCAGGCGAGGTGTTCACGCCCATGCACCGCATCGCCCCGGTCACCGTCACCACCGACGACCCCGACGAAACCGGTACCGGCAGCTTGACCATGATCGCCAACGGCCGCCTCCCCCAGTACGGGCTCGACTAGGCGGCCCTAGAGGCTTAGGGGGCGTCGGGGAGGTTGGTGAAGCCGCGGCCACTGGAGCGGCGGTACCAGCCCTGGGCGGTCATGGTGCCGCCGTCCACCGGGATGGTCTGGCCGGTCATGAAGCGGGACTGGTCGGAGGCCAAGAACAGGGCCACCTCGGCGAAGTCGTCGGGGTTGCCGAAGCGGCACAGGGGGATGTTCCGGGACACCTGCTCGAGGGGGCGGTCCCGCAGCATCATGTCGAGGGGGGTTTGCAGGGTGACGGCCATGTCCGGGGCGATGCAGTTGACCCGGATGTTCTGCTCGGCCATCTCCAGGGCGACGGATCGGGTGAAGGCGATGATGGCGGCGTTGGAAGCCGAATACACCGCGATGCCGGGCATGGCCCGCATGGCCTCCACCGTGGACACATTCACGATGGTGCCCCCGCCCCCTTCCACCATGGTGGGCAGGAAAGAGCGGGTGCAGCGCAGCACGTGGCGGAAGGTGATGTTGATCTGGGCGTCCCAGTCGGCTTCCTCAGTTCTGATGAACGTGCCCCGGCCTGGCCGGTAGTCGCCCACGTTGTTCACCAGCACGTCCACCCGGCCGCCGCCGAACTCAACCGCGGCCCTATGGAACTCGGCCACCACATCGGCGTCGGTGATGTCGCCCACCACTGCGATGGCCCGCCCCCCGGCGTCGGTGATGTCGCCCACTGCGGCGTTGGCCAGGTCGGGATCGATGTCGTTGACCACGACGGCGGCGCCCGCTTCGGCGAACAATCGGGATATCCCACCCCCGATTCCCCCGCCCCCACCGGTGACGGCCGCGATCTTGTTGGCTAATGGCGTTGCGCTCGGCATCTGAGGTTTCTAGCGCATCCCGTGTAGTGCTGCTCACATCGCGGCGCCGTTTGCGTTGGGCCACCGCCGGAGTCGTTGCCAAGATGTCGGCATGGGCAATCGCTTGAACGGAAGGGTGGCCATCGTCACCGGAGGAGCCAACGGATTGGGAGAGGCCATCGCCGGCAAGTTCGCCGCCGAGGGGGCGGTGGTGGTGATTGCCGATGTCGACGAGCCGGCCATGGAGCAGGTGGGCGGCGAACTGGGCGTGGAGACCTCCCACTGCGACGTGTCGGACCGGGCGTCGGTGCAGGCGCTGGTGGACGGGGTGGTGGAGCGCCACGGGCGGCTCGACATCATGGTGGCCAACGCCGGTATCGCCAACTCCCCCAAGTATTTGGACATAGACGACGAGTTCTGGGGCCGGATGATCGACGTGAACCTCACCGGGGTGTTCTTGTGCAACCAGATCGCGGCTCGCCACATGGTGGCGCGAGGCAATGGCGGCGTGTTGTTGAACACCGCGTCCATCCTCGGGGCTGAGGGCAACCCCCAGACGCCGGCGTACGCCGCCTCGAAGGCCGGGGTGATCTCGCTGACCCGCAGTGGGGCCATGGCGCTGGGAGAATTCGGCATCCGGGTGAACGCGGTGGGGCCGGGCTACATGAAGACCCGAATGACCGAAGGGTTGCGGGCAGTGCCGGAACTGGAGAAGTCACTGGCTGAAATGGTGCCGCTGAACCGGTTCGGCGAGCCCGGCGATATCGCCGACGCTGCGGTGTTCTTGGCCAGCGACGAGGCCTCTTACATAACCGGCCACACCATGTTTGTGGACGGCGGCTGGCTCACCCACCACCTGCCTGCCCGCACCGAGGAGCAGGAGGAAACCCGCCTTCGCGCCCAAGCCGAGGCCGAAGCCCGCTGACGCAGCTCGGAGGGGGCTACTTGCGGCGGCGTCGGGCGAGTTCGAGGTCTTGGTCGGCCAGCTCTTCGGCCAACTCCAGGTAGCGCCGCAGGCGGCCAGGGTCCACGTTGCCGGCCACCGCGCAGTCAGGCTCTCCCTGGTGCCAGCAGTCCTCGGCGAAGCGGCACTCGTCGTCGAGGGCGTCGATCTCGGCGTAGGCCGCGGCCAACCCCTCCCACGCATCCCACGGTCCTACGGCGCGTATGCCGGGCGTGTCCACGATCGATCCACCGCTGGGCAGCGCGATGAGCCGCCGGGCGATGGTGGTGTGGCGGCCCCGGGCGTCGCCCGCCCGCACCTCCTGAGTGGCCTGCACCTCGTCGCCCACCAACGCGTTGATCAGCGTCGACTTTCCCACCCCCGACGGCCCCAGCAGCGCCAGGGTCCGGCCCCCCTCCAGCAGGGCGGTCAGGTCGTCGAGACCCTCGCCCCGCAGCGCGGCGGTGACCACCACCGTGGCCCCCGGCGCCAAGGCGGCGGCCTTTTCGGCATCCCGCTCGGGATGGTGGCGAAGATCGGCCTTGGCCAATATCACCGCCACCGCCGCACCCGACTGCCAGCCGACCACGCAGAAGCGCTCCAGTTGGGCCGGGTTGATGCGCCGGTCGAGGCCGTGTACCACGCCCACCACGTCGGCGTTGGCCACCAGCGTCTGGGCCCGGGCGTGCTCGGCCGGGTCTCGCCTCACCACCAGCGTGCGCCGCTCCAGCACCTGCTCGACCACGTGGCTGTCGTCAAGGTCGGGAACGACGGTGATCCAGTCGCCGGTCACCGGGGCCACATCGTCTTGCGCCCTTAGGGAATCGGACGAAACCCGGACATGGCCGTCGTCGGTCATCACCTCGCACTCTCCCCGGTCCACCCGCACCACCCGGCCCAATCGTCCCTGGTGGTGCTGGGCCAACTCCCGCCATCTCTGGTCGACGCCCAGGGACTCCAGCGGCGTCATGGGATAATGATCGGCGAGAGTTCCACAGTTCGGCTCCAGTAGTGGGCCTTTTGTGGCCCACATGGTGGAAAATCACAATAGCCTTAGTTCCACGCAACCGGATGATGAACACCCGGGCCACATACTGATCGGAAGGCACAAATGAGCGAATCCGAAGCGGCCGCCTCAGCCCCGCGGCGAGCGGCCATCTCCCCGTTCCAAGCGATCTCCGCTGGCATTGTGGCCGCCGGCGGTGCGTTGGGCTTGAGCGAGATCCTGTCGGGGTTGAGTCGCAAGATCCCGTCGCTGGTGGTCTCGGTGGCTGAAGAGATCGTGGACATCACCCCCGGCTTCATTGCCCGTTGGTCCATCGACACCCTCGGCAGCGCCCAGAAGCCCGCGTTGGTGTGGGGCATCGTCATCGTGTCGATTCTGCTCGGCGCGGTGTTGGGCTGGCCCTCCCGGAAGCGCTGGTGGGTGATGCCCGCGGGACTAGTGGTGTTCGCCGTGGTTGGCGGGTGGGCCGCGGCCCGCAACCCCCTGTCCAGCGATGGTCTGGGATGGATGTCGGGCCTGCTTTCGGGGGCCTTCGGGATCGCGGTGTTTATGGGCCTTTACGTGCTGGCCCTCTTCTCCCGGTTTGCCGGTGGTGAAGAGCCTGCCGATGCCGAAGCGCAACCGGTGCCAATGGTTGGCCGGGGCCGCTTCAACGACCGGCGCCGCTTCGTAGGGGCGGTGGGCATCATGGCCGGGGCTTCGCTGGCTGGTGGCCTGCTCGGGCGGTGGCTGCGACGGCGCGACACCGTTGAAGGTGCCCGGGAGGGGGTTGCCGAAGCCCTCCAAGGACGCGCCATTGCCACACCGACTGCCCGACCCACTCCGGTTCCAACCCAGCAGGCGGGGGCAGATCCCGTGCAATCAGATGCCACCCCGGGGGCGACGCCGGAGGCCACGGCCGAGCCCGACGCCGATCCCACGGCCGAGCCCACCGCGGAGGCAACGGGCGAGCCCACCCCTTCAGTCACGGCCGAACCAGTAAGGGAGCCCAACTTCGACCACATCGCCGGGATCGCCCCGCTCATCACTCCCAACGAGGACTTCTATCTGATCGACACCGCCCTCTCGTACCCTCAGGTAGACCCGGCGGACTGGTCGCTTCAGATCCACGGCATGGTGGAACAAGAGGTGGAGATCAGCTTCGACGAACTGCTCGACCTGGGCCTGGTTCGAGAGCAAGTGACCCTGTCGTGTGTGTCCAACTCTGTAGGCGGTCGGCTGGTGGGCAATGCCGAATGGGTTGGTGTCCCCTTGGCCAGAGTGCTGGACGAGGCCGGGGTGCAGCCGGGGGCCACACAGATCGTGGGCCGTTCCATCGATCGTTGGACCGCGGGCTTTCCCACCGAAGTGGCGCTCGACGGCAGGGTGGCAATGGTGGCCGTGCAGATGAACGGCGAGCCGCTGCCCATCTCCCACGGCTTTCCCGCCCGTTTGGTGGTGGCCGGGCTCTACGGCTACGTGTCGGCCACCAAGTGGCTGTCAGACATCGAACTCACCACCTGGGAGGCCTTCAACGGCTACTGGATTCCCCGCGGTTGGTCGAAGGAGGGGCCGATCAAGACCCAGTCCCGCATCGACGTGCCCCGCCGGGACTCCACCATCGACCCCGGCCCCACGGCGATTGCCGGAGTGGCCTGGGCCCCCAGCCGGGCCATCGAGAAGGTGGAAGTTCAGGTGGACGAAGAGCCGTGGGTGGAGGCCGAGCTCAGCCGTGAGACCACCATCAACTCCTGGCGCCAGTGGATGGTGACCTGGAACGCCACCCCCGGCCGTCACCAAGTGCGGGTGCGGGCCACCGACGGCACCAACACCACCCAGACTCCCGAGATCAGCGACCCCGCCCCCGACGGCGCCACCGGCTGGCACACCATCCAAGTAAGGGCCGAGGAGGCCTGATTCCTGAACCCGTTTCATGCACGGGTGCAGCAATTATGCCAGCGTAAGATCAGCGACTCGGCGTACCCCTGGCAATTTGTCGCTCGTCAGATCGGCGGAGAGATCGCGCAGATGCTGCTTGAGGTCGTCCAACGTCTCTCCCTGCGTCCAATAGTCTGGGAACTCTTCCAGGTATCCGAGCCAACATTCGCCTTCTTGCCAGTAGACCATCTTCGTAGTCGCCATATTCCGATACTCCCTGATACTCGTTGGCTTGTGCTCCAGCGAGGGGCTCAGGCCGAGTGACTTTGCTCATCAACGCACCGAAGCTAAGGCTACCGCCATCTCCTGCTGGGTTGTCCACGACCCGGCAACCGTCGCCGATGCTGACTACCCAGCGCCAATGCCATCGGCACTGGGTCATCTGCGATGGCGGAGGGGAGCAGTCCGGTTGGGCCGTAGAGGCGACGCTGCTGATCAACCCACATGTCGGGCGGCAAGAAATTCAGCTACGGGCGCAACTTCGACTGCCTTCATGCTCCAAACTCCGTAGTCACCATGCTTCCTTCTGCTGTCAGACTTTGAGCCCTTGCGATGCCGCTCCAACTCCTGAGCGATCTTGTTGGTAACGAGGTCGGCTTTGGCCACATAGACCTGAAATGGCTCGCTGGGCTCCTTCCAACCGTCCATCCGCTTAATTTTGCCCCTGTCTGATACGGCAACCAGGAGCTGGATCGGCGCATTTTTGAAGCCGCGTTGATTTGTCCCGTTGACGACTTTGCTGATGGTGCGAAACCCGAAGGGTTGTCTTCCAAGGAGGTCTTTCCTGTGCCGCTGGAGGAACTCTCGCAGAAAATCTGACTGTCTTTGCGCTTGCTGGATTGGCGAGGGCATACCAAGTTCCTTGCCGTCGTATGTCCGGATCCACTCGTCCCCGCCGGAGCCATCATCTCGGATCCGTACTTCTTCCGTCACCGACTTGCTCTCGATGATGAAGAACCCCCAGCGATGCACGAGGAGATGATCGATCTGGCACCCTCCAGTAGAGCCATCGTGTTCTGGTTGCTCGCGGTCCTTAAGCCGCAGGCCGTGCAGCACGAGCACGTCTTGGTCTTTGCCGAACCTGCGGTGCAGATAGTGGGCCATTTGCCTCTCCGCGACGATTCCGGCTTGTCCACGACGATCCCCAGTTTGAGCGGTTTTCGCGAAAGCCTTGATGATCACCCTGACATTCTGGCAAATCTCATATGTCAGCAGCGTGCTGCTAAATAGCGCCGGGCTGTTCGGGTGAAGCCCGATTGTGGTGAACGATACATGTCCTTCTCGGAAATACCTTGTTGTGGTTTGGTGGGGCTGTAGGTTCCTTGGTTCGTGAGGCGGGTGTTGGTGCCGGTGTTGGCGGTGGTGGTGCTGGCTGGCGGTTTGGTGTTCTCGGTGTCTGTGTCTGAGCACTTTGCGGCGGTGGTTCCTGGGCTTGGTTCGAGTCATGTGGCCGAGGGCCAGTCAGTCGGTGTGTGCGTGTGGTATACGGAGTCGCCGCATCGGGAGCTTGCCCGCCGGAGTCGGGTGGGCAATTCGTGTCCGAGCGCTCCGGTGGTGCCACACGCGACGTTGGCGACGAGGTGCGCCCACGGCGGGCGGTTCCAGTACACGGGCAATGACGGGACCGGCTGGTGGTATGTGTCGGTGTGCGCTCCCGCTGCACCGACCGGGCTGGCTTGCGCCGCGACTGCGACGACGATCGAGCTCTCATGGAGGGCGGTCGGGAGTCCCAGCCGATATCAGGTGTCCAAGGACAACGGTGCTACTTGGGAATCGCCTGTTCCCATCACGAGCACTTCGCACACCTTCACCGGGCTGGTGGCGGACAGGTCGTATTCGTTGAGTGTGCGGGCCGGCAATACTGTTGGGGCGACTACGGCGTGGGGTTCTTCGGCGGGCAGGAGCTGCGACACCGACTCGCCGCCTCAGGCGATGGCAGTGCCGACGGATCTGGGGTGCGCGGCCACGGCGTCTTCGATTGAGCTGTCGTGGACAGCACCTGACAGCGTGGACCGGTACCAGGTGTCGAAAGATGGGGGCCGAACCTGGGTGCTGCCCGTTCCCGCAGACAGCGCTTCGCACACCTTCACCGGGCTGAGCGCGGCCACCTTGTACGCGCTCAGCGTCCAGGCCGGCAGCGACGACGGGACGACCACGACTTGGAGCACAGCCTCCAACAGGGTGTGCGAGACCGCGTTCTCGGCGAGGCCGGCGGGGCTGGAGTGCTCCGCTATGACTACCTCGATCGTTTTCTCGTGGGACGCGGTGGCGGGGGCGGACACCTCACTGCCATGGTGGAGCCGGCTGCCCCCAACGGCGCCAGGCGCCGGGTTGAGAGGGTCACGGCCGCGTCTGTCGGTTTCCTCGACTTGGACCCGTCCACGGACTACTACCTGAGCGTGTTCGCCGTCGACGGCGGGCGCCGGCAGCTGCCAGCCGGCAAGCGGTGCTCCACTCTGGCAGCCCCGGCGAATCCCGACGGCCCGGTGTGCTCTGCTGCCGCCGACGACAGCATCACCTTGGGCTGGGGCCCGGCGGCCGGGGTGTACCGGTGGTATGTCGCCCGCGACGTGCCGGGCTCGTCGTATGCCGACGGCAGTTCGCTAGCGCCGACAACTTTGGCCAAGCAGTTCACAGGGCTGTCGCCCAACACCGCCTACCGGTTCTTGTTCTGGTGGAAGGCATCCAGCGGCGACGAGTGGGTGCAGGTACAGCCCAGCACCCGGTGCACGACAACCGGGCCGACGAAGAGTCCCGCCCCGCCCACATGCGGCACTGCGACCGCTGACAGCGTCACCCTCAATAGGGCTGCGAGTCCGGGGGTTTACCAATGGTACGTCGGACGGGCGACAGTGCCCGACACGGCCACCGCGACCGCCAGCCGCGCCCATGTCGGCGGGCGCACGCTCGGGTCAGCGACACATGAAATGACTTTCGACGGGCTGTCGCCCAATACCGCCTACCAGTTCTTGTTCTGGTGGAAGCCCTCCGCGGCGGGCGCCTGGGCCAGGGTGGTCCCCGACGTGACCTGCACCACCGCCGCCCTGGCTGCCTATCCGACCCCTCCTGTATGCGGCACAGCCGCCTCGAGCAGCGTCGATCTGCGGTGGGTCGCCAACGCTTCGGCGAGCAGGTGGCACATTGCCCGGCCGGGCCCGGCGGGCGCTCTTGCCGACAGCCGCCTGCTCGAAGCCCGGACCCTTTCCGCGGCATTCGCAGCGCTGAGCCCCTCAACGTCTTACACCTTCCCGCTGTGGTGGCAGGCATCGTCGACCGGCGACTGGGAACAGGCCAGGCCACACCGGACGTGCACCACCCGGGCTGCGGCCACGACGCAGGTATCGACCACCTGCTCCGCAACCGGCAAGTACTGCACCACCAAAGGCGCCTACGACGCCGTGCTGCGAGCAGCCCGAAAGGCCATCAACTCCCCCACCGGAGCGCCATGCTCCCAGACCCAGCTCACTGCCAGCGGCCACAGCCAGATCACCCAGAACATGCTGGCGTCGATGATGCTGGCCATACCCGCGTGGGAGCTGAACGGGGGCGACACCAGCCGGGCCCTTTCACCCATGACGCTGTCGAGGGGCGACAACATGGTGAACCGAATAAGCGACTCGAACAACATCGAGCTGTACTCCCACATGTCGCTCGGCGGACACAAGCAGGCCCACTGGAACCCCGGCGTCGGCTTGTGGCAGCTCGACAACTTCACCGAGCCCGACGCCCAGGTGGACGCCCTCAGACACGGCCACGCCGAACGAGCCGACGTCGACAAAGGCGGCTACGAAGTCGCCAAGTACATGCGCTACAGGTATTGCAGGGGAGATGATCCATTCGACCGGTGGTTCGCGTGCAGCAACAGCAGGTGTGAGAACACCCACAACGCCAGATATGCAGCATCAACCGACAGCATCCGAGTCGAGACCATCCCAGAGCTGACCGACCCGACCGGGGGCACACAGCAGCGGCTGTGCCGGTGGGGAAGCGCAGGAACGGAAATGGTCTGCTACATATTCGACCTGAGCCTCCAGGAGGGCTACGCATTAGACTGCTGCGAGGCAGGAACGACCTATCCCAGCGACTACACCGGCAGCTACAACCCCTACACCCCCCATGCCGCGCCGTTCATCTCCTTCACCGACACCGAGACATCTGCCGACTTCTCGACGAAGTATGCGGTGTGGCCGAAAGCGTGGCCCTCGTCCTCGACCGGTCTGGCATGGCCTGCGACAACAGCCGCGAGCACAGGCGAGGCACCCAAGGCGATCATCCGGGCCGTCCGCTCAGACGAGGGAGCCCGCTTCAGCCCCTACAACGACGACAGCAACCCCGCCAGAAAGGGAATCGCCTACCACGGTCTGGAGAAGCTGTCCACCGAGACCGTCGCCCGGTACGAGGATCGCATCGAGAAGAAGATCGCCGAGCTCAACGGCGGGGCGCTTACCGTGAACAACAGCGATGACAACTACGGGCTGAGCGCCGGAGGCAAAGGCCCGGAGGGATGGTTCGACGGCACGGTCAACGGACGCGACCTCCAGATCTACAACTGCCCCGGCACGATCGACGACACCCTTGTCGAGGCCTGCTGGGTGAGCACGAACGCCGCCGGCAGCAGCAGCTCTGACTAGGGAGGGATGCCCAATGGGAGACGGGAAAGCCAGCCGCACCCAACGCCGCAGACCGCGGCGGAACACGTTGTGGCGGGTCGCCGTTGCGGTGGTGGTGCTCGTCGCGTTCGGCTGCGGACAGAACTCTGAGCGCGCGGTGCAGGTGGTCGGCCAAGCGCCCGGCGGTGCCAGCGCCGCGCAGTCCGCCCTTGAGCCCGAAGTACAGCCGGGCACTAGCAGCACAGGGCAGCCGCAGGGGCCTGGCGACGACATCCCGGGGCCGGGAGAGGTGCCCGACGGACCGTCCGGTCCCGTCGGCGACACGGGCGGCGGCGACAGCGGCGACGGTGCGGGCGTGGTTCCCGGTGAAGGGGACAGTCCCGGCGGATTGCGGCTGTTGGCGCCCCCGCCGCCCTATTTGGGTTTGGCCAATGAGATCTTCGACTTGTGTGACGATCAAGAGGCC
>JAJEDQ010000001.1 GCA_022821445.1 Acidimicrobiia bacterium
TTGGCCCCCGTGATGGTCGCATCGGTGATTGTCTCGAGATGCCGTATCTCGATATCGGGAATCTCAGCGGCGGTGGGCGGCAAATAGTCCATGAGCGAAGCCGTCAAGATGTTCCCGTCATCGTCGTAAACGACCTCTTCGAACAGCGCATTGGCGATTCCCTGCGTGACGCCACCGCGGATCTGGCCATCGACGATCATCGGGTTGATCAATCGGCCAGCATCCTCGACGACCACGAACCGGGTCACCGTGGTAGCACCGGTGTCCTGATCAATCTCCACCTCGGCAACGTGGCATGCGTTGGAAAACGTGCCCGCGGGATCGTAGGAAGCTTCCACGGCCAGCCCTGTCGGCGTTCCGGGTTCGAGGCGCTCGGTGTGGTGGTGCGCGATCCGGGCCAGGTCCGCGATAGGAACGCCGATGTAAGTCCCGGCCACCATTGCCTGCCCGTCAGCGAAGACGATGTCATCGGCATTAGCTTCGAGTACCGCCCCAGCCACCTGCGCCAAACGCTCCCGCAGGCGGCCGGCGGCAATCTGAGCCGCCCCACCGGCGATCACCATGGAGCGGCTGGCAAAGGTTCCCCAACCGTAGGGGGCTCGATCAGTGTCGCCATGGACAATCCGGATCTGAGACACGTCGATGGCCAGTTGGTCGGCAATCACCTGCGCCAACGTGGTCTCGAGCCCCTGACCGTGTGGTGATGCCCCGATGGCCGCTTCGACATACCCCGATGGGTCCATATTCATGGTCACCGTCTCGTACCCGGGCGTGACTCCCATAGCCCGGGTGGCGAACACCGGCGCGCCGTATCCGGTCCGTTCCCCGAAGGTGGAAATCCCGACGCCCAGCAGCGGTCCGCCTCGTTTGCGGGCTTCTGCTTGCCGGCGGCGAAACTTGTCCAGGTCGAAATGCTCGACGGCCAGGTCGAGCGATTCCACATAGGTGCCGGCATCGACTGCCGCTCCGGTCACCGTGGTGTGGGGAAAGTCGGCCACGAGGTTCCGACGGCGGATCTCCACCGGATCGATCTGCAATCGGCGAGCCGCGGTGTCCATCAACCGCTCCAGCGAGGCCGTGATCACCGGTCGGGATACTCCCCGGTAGGGCGCCACCGGGCAACGGAAACTGCCTTCGCCTCGGGTCCGAACCCGGTAATGGGCCACCTTGTAAGGGCCGCACATCTCCCCCATCGCCATCAAGGGCTCTACCCCCCAGGTGAACGGATAGCACGACCACGCTCCGACGTCGCAGGCGATCTCCGCATCCAGGGCCAGAAGGTCCCCTTGGGCGCTGAACCCGCCTTTGACCCGATATACCTGATCACGACTGTGCCACGACGACGTGAGGTTCTCCGACCGATCTTCGATCCAGGCCACGCTGCCCCGCCGCTGCAACGCCAGCCATGCCACCACCACGTCTTCACGGGCCAGCGGCAGCTTCTGTCCGAATCCGCCCCCGACATCAGGAGCCACCACCTGAACGTCGGTTTCGGGGATGCTGAGAAGGTCGGCGACGGCGGTCCGCAAGATGTGCGGGGCCTGGGTGGATGCCTGGACGGTGAGCCGTCCGGTCCGACGGTCGAATTCGCTGCTGGCGCCCCGTGTCTCGAGAGGCAAGGCGGCCTGTCGATGAGATGTGAACACCACCTCGACGAGATGATCCGCTTGGTCGAGGGCTTGTTCGATGTCTTTGGTGGCGAGCTGGGCCTGGATGACTGTGTTGGAATCGGCATCGCCGGGGTGGACCAGCGGTTCGTCATCGGGGTCAATCTCCACGATGACTTGCTCGGCCAGGTCTTCGGCCTCCTCAGGTGATCGTCCGACCACGACGGCGATGGGCTCGCCTACATACCGCACTCGGTCGCGGGCCAGCAAGGGTTGGCGAACCTTCACGAAATCCGGCCGGTGAAGCAGCGCCTCGATCTCCCCGACACCGGCCGCGTCGAGGTCGGCGGCGGTGTAGCAGGACCCCTCGATAGATCGAATCACTCCTGACGGCATCGCGCTGCGGACGAAGCGGGCCGCCTCCATCCCCAACGCCACATCGCCGACATAACGGCCTTCGCCGCGCACCAAAGCCGGGTCCTCCACTCGACGAATGGAACGCCCGACCCAGGGATCGGTCATGGTCATGACAGCGCTCGCCGAATCAGCGCCCGCACGAGATCCCGGCGATAGTCGGCCGAGCCGTGGATGTCGGCCCGGGGGTCGACTTCCTGGCCGGCGACGTCAGATGCCGCGTTGATGGCAACCGGGCCTAGCGGCTGGCCTACCAGCGCCGCCTCGGCTTGGGCAAGACGAACGGGAATGGCACCGACTCCCACTGCCCCGATCCGTGCTTCGGCGACATGTCCATCGGCCAGCCTGACGGCGCTGGTCACTGCCACCACTGCGAAGTCTCCCGCTCGGCGGCTGAACTCCGAGAACCCAGCCTTCCAGTCGGAACTAAGCCAGGGGAGGCGCACTTCGGTGAGGAGTTCATCGTCCGCGATCGAGGTGATGAACGCCGACTGGAACAGGTCGGAAGCGGCGATCACCCGCTCGCCGCGGGTCGACGCGACGGTGACGTCGGCATCCAATGTCCGGGCCAGCAGACACCACTCTGCGGCGGGGTCGGCATGGGCGATGGAACCGCCGAAGGTGCCCCGCAGACGGATGGGGATATGGCCGACGTGTCGTGCCGCCGTGGCCAGCAGCGAGCTCAGCGGTCCATTGAATGGGGGACGCTCCAGTTCGATATGCCGTACCCGGGTGCCGATGGCAACTGTCTCTTCCTTCCTGGAAATTTCTCCAAGGCCGGGTACCGCTCCTATATCGATGATGACTGCCGGCCGGGCCAAGCGAAAGTTCATCATCGGCACCAGGCTCTGCCCACCGGCCAGAATCTTGGCCTCGTCGCCATGCTCGGCCAAGAGGTCGAGGACCTCTGCTTCATCACGAGGCCGCTCGTACTGGAAAGCTGCGGGTTTCACAGCATCGAGCCGTCGTACGACACGCCGTAAACGTCAGTACGCCGGTCGTCTCGGGGATGAATTAGCGATCCACGGGTCTGGGCGCGCTGCACTTCGTCCAAATCCACATCAACAACATGCTGTTCATTTTCGGAACCCCCCAGTGGACCAGCGACAACTCTTCCAAAGCTGTCCACCACGACCGACGACCCCAGGAACTCAAATCCCGAATGCTCCCCCACCTGGCTCGCGCAGGCCACGAATACTTGATTGAGGTTGGCCTGCAACACCGCGCCGTGGGCCTGGGGGCAGAATCCGCTGGCGTCCCATCGCTTGGCATCGAATCCGGTGATCCAAGCCGACGGAACACAGACGATTTCTGCTCCCGACAGCGCCAATACCCGCACTACCTCGACAAACCGCAGGTCATAGCAAATGCACAGGCCAATACGCCCCACTTGGGTATCGACGACGGGGAGACCCCGATCACCCGGCGTGAAGCACGTCTTCTCATCAGCGAACAGATGCAGCTTGCGGTAGTGGCCGATCACCCCGGTTTGATCGACGACGACGGCGGTGTTGTAGAACTCGCCGCCGTCTCGCTCGCAGAAGCCTCCGACGATCAAACCGGAGTGATCGGCGGCCGCCGCGGCCCAAGCATCCACGGTGGGCCCCCAGAGGGGCTCCGCATGGCCAGCCACTTCGTCGGAGTTGACTGTGTACCAGGGCACGGCCAGTTCGGGAAGAACGACCAACTGGGCTCCCTGGTCAAATAGCAATTTGGCAGCTTCTGCTGCCGCGGTCCGATTGGCACCTGCATCTCCCGGTGGGCTGCCCATCTGGGCCAGCCCGATCGAGATGGGGCGCGTCATAGGGCGCCACTCAGTTTGAGCAGGTATCGGTCGGGTGGACATGGCCCGCCAACGCTGACGATCCGGCTGTCGCGATCGGCTCGAACCGCGTGCTTCACCCCAACTGGTACATGGACCGCGTCTCCGGCCTCGAACTCGAGGACGCAGTCGTTATCGAGATCGACCACTGACCCGCGGCCCTCCAGGACGAAAATCGTGTCCTCCGATTCGGAGTGGGCATGGGGAACGTTTTCTTCGCCGGGTTCGAGCACGACGTAGTTCATGTTCGCCATCTCCGAACCCACTCCCGGCCAAACCACCAAGCGGGCGTCGTTGGAAATCAACGGCATGTAGTGATCGGGCTCGTCTCGATGGAATTGCTTGATGGCCATTGCTCAATCTCCTATGTGTGCATAGAGCGCGGGATCGGGTGGACAAGGACCGCCTAACAGCACTGCCCCTGCCGTACCCGCGGTGAACTGGTAGTTGGTTCCGGGCTCGATCAAGAACATCGACCCGGTAGTCGCGTCGTAGCTCTCGTCGGAATCGAGGTCGACCATGGTGCCAGAACCAGTAGAAACGTGGTACACACACTCCGACTCATGGCTCAGATCGACGGTGCGCCCGCCGGGGTCGAGGGTTAT
>JAJEDQ010000252.1 GCA_022821445.1 Acidimicrobiia bacterium
ATCGATGCCCTGGTGAACAACGCCGCGGTCACCTTCGTGGGCGACCTCGACATTGATCTAAAGCGCTATGAGCTGACCATGGCCATCAACACCACCGCCCCGCTGCTGGCCACCCGGCTGTGCCGACCCTATTTGGCCGAGCGCGGCGTGCGGATCGTCAATGTCTCATCGGCGGCCGGCCTGGCCTATTTCCCATCGCTTATGGCCTACGGCATGTCCAAAACCGCACTGGAACATCTGACCGTGACCAGCGCGGCCATCCTGGCCGACGACGGCATTGCGGTGAACTGCTTCCGCATCGACACCGCGGTGGCCAGCGAGGGCTTTGTGATGAACGCTCCCGACGCCGATCACTCCACCTGGGCCGACACCTCGGTCTCCGCCGAGGGCATCGTGTGGATGCTCCAACAGCCCACCTACTACACCGGAAGGCTGGAGAGCATGGTGGGCATGGCCCAGCGGGAGGGCATCATGGCCGAGGTTGCCGACAAGACCAGCTCCAACGCTCCATCGGCGAGCCAATGGAGCATCGACCGCGCCCGGGGCATTGTCTAAGGCCCAGGAGGTTCACTCCTTCTGCCGCATCTGCACCGCCATGTGCGGCATCACGGTCACCGTCGAGGGCGACCAGGTATTGAAGGTGAGAGGCGACGACGCCCACCCCATCTCCCAGGGCTACACCTGTCCGAAGGGCCGGGCACTCCCCGAGTGGCACCATCACCCTCATCGGCTGGATCAACCTCAGATCGGCGATCACACCGTCGGCTGGGACCAATGCCTCGATGACCTGGGCCGCCGCCTGGCCGCCATCATCGAAGAATGCGGCCCTGACGCGGTGGCCATGTACCTGGCCAGCGGCTCCGCGTACGACGCCAACGGCCGCCGGGCGGCAGAGCGGTTCCTGGGTGCCATCGGCTCCCGCCAGAAGTACACCGCCACCACCATCGACACCCCCATGCGCCCGCTGGTGGCCGAGCTCATGGGGGGCTGGTCGGGTATCACCCCCATGTGGGATCAGGAGTCAGCCCGGATGCTCCTTTTGGTGGGGACGAACCCGGTGGTGTCCCACGGCCACGGCAACGGGCTGGCCGATCCCATTCGACGGCTGCGGGCCCAGCAAGAACGGGGTCCGGTGTGGGTGGTAGACCCTCGCCGCACCGAGACCGCCCACCTCGCCGACCGCCATCTGGCCCCCCGCCCCAGCACCGACTACCTCATCCTGGGCTGGCTGGTGCGCGAGCTGTTGGTGGACGGGGCTGACCGGGACTACCTGAACGAGCACTCGGTCGGGATCGAGGACCTCACCGCCGCGGTGGCCCCCTTCACGCTGGACCGTGCGGCAGCCGGAACCGGGTTGGACCCCGCCGACCTGCTCGATCTCCTCGAAGCGGTGCG
The DNA here is from genome assembly GCA_022821445.1 of Acidimicrobiia bacterium. GTDB lineage: Bacteria > Actinomycetota > Acidimicrobiia > Acidimicrobiales > Bin134 > Poriferisocius. The sequence goes on from JAJEDQ010000252.1 coordinate 1,396, forward strand.
AACCGCGCGCCGGTTGTCGGTGCTGTCGGGCACCGGGGTGTCCATGGGTCGTCACGCCAACGTGACCGAGTGGCTGCTGTGGGCACTGGCCGTGGTCACCGGCTCCTACGACCAGCCGGGAGGGATGTGGTTCAACCCCGGCTATCTGATGCAGCTCGACACGCGTGATTGGCAGCCCTCCGACGGCCAGCCCGAACCCGGACCGGCTAGCCGTCCCGAGCTGCCCCGCCGCTTCGGGGAGTACCCGTGTGCTGCCTTGGTAGACGAGATCGAGGCCGGCAACGTGCGGGCGCTGGTGGTGGTGGGCGGCAACCCGCTGATCGCCTTCCCCGATCGAGACCGGACCCGGGCGGCATTCGAATCTCTCGACATGCTGGCGGTGGCCGACGTGGTGGAAACCGACACAACCGGGCTGGCCACCCACCTGCTGCCGGTGGCCGGTCAATTGGAGCGAGCCGACCTGCCCTGGATGCTGGACGCCTACCAGCCGGCCATCGCCACCCACTACACCCCCGCGGTAGTACCGCCCGGCGCCGACCGCCGGCTCTTGTGGCAGGTCTTCGCCGACCTGGGCCGCCGGCTGGGCGTTGGAGTGCTGCCCCGGGGTGTCGATCCCGATACCGCCACTGATGAGGACCTGCTGGCGCTGATCGCCGAGCGGGGCCGCAGCGACGCCGCCACCGTGCTGGCCTCCCGACAGGGACTGGTGGGCGAATCCCGCCCGATTCACGGCTGGGTTCTCGACCGAGTGCTGCCCGAAGGCCGCTGGCGACTGGCCCCCGAGCCGCTGGTGGCACAGCTTGCCGAACTCGACCGCCCCGCGCCCCTGGTGCTGCTGCCCCGCCGTCAGATGCGCACCATGAACGGTCAGCTCCGCGACTTGGGCGATGTGGGCCCCGAGGTGTTGATCCACCCCGACCACGGCATCGCCGACGGCCAGCCGGTGCAGGTGCGCAGCGCTCACGGCGAGCTGGTGGGCACCGCCCGCACCAGCGACGAGATCGCCCCTGGGGCGGTGTCCATCCCCCACGGCTGGGCCGACCCCAACGTCTGCACGCTCACCACCGCCGAAGTAGACGTCGATCCCCTCACCGGCATGGTCTGGCAATCGGGCCTGCCTGTGCAGCTCAGCCCGGCAGAGTCGGTTTGAGGGTGCAGTGAGTACCGCGGTGCCCAAGGTCTTGCCAGTCCGCTGGTAAGACTGTATCTTACTTGCCATGCAGACGGTTATATCGTCGAAGGGCCAAATCGTTCTGCCCGCCGAATTGCGCCGGCAAGATGACATACGGCCGGGTCAATCCTTCAGAGTAGAGAGAATTGAACGGGGCGAGTATCGACTGTCAGCCGACGACCCGCCCAAAAACCAGGGTTTGGTGGACAAGTTGCTGGCCTGTCCAGCCCAAGGCTGGTTTTCCCCTATTGAATCTGAGACGACCAACTCGCTTGACCCTGCATGACGGTACTTGTCGATGCCAATGTGCTGTGCGAGCCCACCAGGCCAGACCCGAATACCGCTGTAATCGAATGGCTGGTCCGCAATGAGCGGGAACTGGCCGTGGACCCCGTGATCTTGGGGGAAGTCCGATACGGGATCCTGCTGCTTCCACAAGGAAAGCGACGTCTCAGGCTTGAGCGGTGGTTCAATGAAGTCGTCCAACTCATCCACTGCATGGATTGGGATGGCGAAACCGGGCTCCGCTGGGCCGACCTGCTCGCCCAGCTCCGCACTTCAGGACGACCGATGCCCATAAAGGACAGCTTTATCGCCGCTACTGCCCTAGCGCACGATATGCCGCTCGCCACCCTCAACCTCAGTGACTTCGAAGCCTGCGGCATAGATTTGATCGACCCGCGCCACGACTGAGTTGCTAGGAACTAGCCGGCGCGGGCTCCTTGGCCGAGCGGCCGTCGGGGCCCATGAGCTCCTCACCCAGCGCGATGGCCCCGGCCAGGGCCACCACCATGACGATCGAGGAGCCGGTGAACAACGCCTCGGCACCCCAGTTCTGGTATACCCACCCGGTGACCAGCGCAGCTATCCCCGCAATGACGAGGCCCAATGCCCCGTAGAGCCCTTGAGCGGCAGCCGCCTGCTCAGGAGGAGCCGACACCGCCACCGCCAGTTGCCCGGCCGGCAGGGTGAAGGCATCGAAGATCGCGTGGGCGGCCGACACCCCGATAAGCACCCACAGAAAATCCACGTAGCCGTAAACCATCATGCAGGCCACCGCCCCCATGATCGAAAAGGGCATCAACCGCATGGGTCCCCGCTGTTGGGCGATCTTGCCCCCAAGAGGGGCCAGCGGAATCATCGGTATGGCGAACAGGGCAATGGAAAGAGCAATGACCAGCGTGCCAGCCCCGAGGTCGTCGAGCAGCACCGCCCACGAGGTCTCGAACACTCCGATGGTGGTGAAGAACGCGGCCCCAGCCAGCATCCCGGAATTGAGGGGTCGGATGCGGAAGAGATGCCGTACCGGCACTTTGGTTGCAGCCACCTGTCCCGCCGACAGATCCAGCCGGAAAATCCAGAAGTAGATCAACGCGTAGAGACCAGCCATGAATATGAAGGGAGCCCGCAAGTTGACGAACTCGGCCAGAAGCCCGGCCACCACCGGCCCAAGCACGAAGCCGCTTATGTCGAAGGCCCCCATCGTGCCCAGGTTCTTGCCCATGTTGGCAGGCTCTCTGGTGATGAGAATTCGGCGAATCGCGGGACCAGTGGCACCGGTTCCCGCGCCCAAGAAGAACCGGGCGGCGGTGAACTGCCACACTTCGTCGGTCATCGCCATGCTGAGCATGGACAAGATGGCTATGAGCACTCCGCCGTGGACGAGTATCCGGACGTATCCCCGATCGGCGAACCGGGCCAATCCAACCTGGGCGATGAAGCCGGCCAAGAAGCCGACCGCGATGATGAACCCCAACTCGGTCTCGCTGAAGCCCAGCTTCTCCCGGAATTCGGCCAGCAGGGTGAACAGCGAGCCATAGCCCATCGACAGCGAGCCGGTGACAATGAAATAGGGCCAGAACGAGCGCGCCGTGCCCGGCGTGGTGTTCTCAGCCATCGGGGAACCCTACTCCCCGCTCAGGGCGATTGACTCAGCGCTCTTCCCGGCGATAGGGCAGGCCCAGCGCGGCGGGCGCCACCGACGGGCGGTGTCGATGGCGCCAGCTGATGATCACCAGCACCACCACGGTGAGCACGAACGGGAGGATGCCGAGCAGCGCCGGCGAAATGCTGCTTACGTCCAGTCCCAAGATCTCGATGTCGAAGGTCTGCAACCGGGGTTGCAGGGCCAGGGTGAAGCCGAACAGTAAGGCACCCAGCGCCAGACGACCGGGCCGCCACGCACCGAAGATCACCAGGGCCACCGCGATCCACCCCCGGCCGGCCACCATGCCCTCGGTCCAGCCCGGGGCCATGTACAGCGACAGAAATGAGCCGGCCGCCCCGGCGAACGCTCCGCCGACCATGACCGCCGCCGAGCGCAGCGCCATCACGGAGTGGCCCACCGCATCGGTAGTGGGCGCCGACTCTCCCACCGCCCGCAAGGCAAGTCCGAGTCGGGTGCGGGCCAACACGAACCACACCGCCAGCCCCAGCAGCACAGCCAGGTACACCACGGGAGGCTGGTTGAAGAAAATGTCGCCGAACCAGCGGATATCGGCCAGCCCGGCAATGCCCAGATCGGTGAACAACGTCTCGGGACGCTCGCCCACCACGTTGCGGCCCACATAGGCAGCCAAACCCAAACCACCGATGGTAAGGGCCAAACCCGACACCACTTGATCGGCGCCCATCACCACGCTCACCAGAGCGTGGAGTCCGCCCACCAGAGCGCCGACCGCCGCAGCGGCAAAGAACGCCGCCCAAGGACTGCCGGTTTCCAAACCGACCATGAACCCGCTCACCGCGCCCATGGCCATCATGCCCTCGACCCCGAGGTTGAGCACACCGGCCCGCTCCGCGATCAGCTCGCCCAGCGCCGCCAAGAACACCAGCGTGCCGAATTGCACCGTGGCCACGAACAGCCCGACCAAGGCCGCTTCAGACATCAGACGCCTTCCTTGGAGGAATCCGCTTCAGACATCAGGCGCCTTCCTTGGAGGAATCCGCTTCAGTCATCAGACGCCTTCCATCGTCAAGGCATCGTCTCCTGCTTCGGCCTGTTCATCGTCTGACGATTCCCGTCCCGCTGGTCCCCTCCAGCGGATCCGGTAATTGAAGAAGACCGCGGCCACCAGGGCCGCGAACAGGATCATGGCCTGCAAGATGTCGGAGATGGCCGAGCTCACTCCCAGGGTCTGGATGCTCTGTCCGCCCACCTGCACTGCTCCGAACACAAAGGCCGCCACCACCACCCCCGAGGGACGCATGAGGGCCAGTGCGGCCACGATGATCCCGGCAAACCCGTACCCGTTGGACAGCCCTGATTCCAGTCGGGTGGCCGAGCCGGTGAGCTGCACCGCTCCGGCCAATCCGGCGATGCCGCCCGACAGCAGCAGCGCAGTGAGCACCTTGCGGCGCAAGGAGATCCCGGCATAGCGGGCCGTGTTGGGCGAAGACCCGGCCAAGCGCAGTTCGTATCCCCACGCGGTGCGGGAAACCGCTAGCGAGAACACCAGCAGCAATCCCAATGCGATGAGCGTTCCGATGTGGGCCCGGCCGAACAACCCCGGAAGCGACGCCTGCTCGGGCACCGGCTCGATCACTGCGAACCCAAACGACTCGGGGTCTTTCCACGGACCGGTTTCCAGCCACTCCACCACCCGGATGGCCACATAGACCAGCATCAGCGTGGTGATGATCTCGCTCACCCCCAAATGCGAGCGGGCCAACGCCGGACCGAGCATCAGCACCATGCCTCCGGCAACGCCGCTCACCACCATCAATGCGATCAGCAATGGGCCGGACAGTCCGTCAGCCCCCATGGCCACGCCCGCGGCGATAGTGGCGCCGGCCATCATCTGGCCTTCAGCCCCGATATTCCACAGGCCCATCGAACCGGCCACCGCTACCGCCAAACCGGTCAGAGCCAGAGGCGTGGCCCGCTCCAAGGTCCGAGCCAGCGAATCGGTGCCCATGAACGCGGCGTCGAACATGCGCTCGTACACCTCGGCCGGGCTGTGACCAGATGTCCACAGCAGAATCAGTCCAAGCACCAGCGCCGTGGCAATGCCGACCACAAAGGCCACTGCCTGGGTTGCGGGCACCACCCTTTCGCGCCGAATCAAGACCGGTCGCATCATGTCGGCGGATTCCCAGCCATGGCCGAACCCAAGATCGTCCGCGGGGTGACGTCGGGGGGGTATTCGCCCACCACTCTACCCTCGTACATCACCAGCAGAACGTCGGACAGAGCCTGCAACTCGTCGAGGTCCTCTGAGATCAGCAGCACTCCCACCCCGTTGGCCCGCTGCTCCACCAAGTGGCTCTGGATGGCTGCCACTCCTTGCACGTCTAAGCCCCGGGTGGGTTGGGCCGCCACCAGCACGGCAGGCTGCTCGGCGAGCTCGCGGCCCAGCAGCAACCGCTGGAGATTCCCGCCCGACAGTCCGGCTATCGGGTCATTCAGCCGGCCCACCCGCACTCCGAACCGCTCCACCAAGGTTTGACAGAACTTGACGCATCGGTCCATTACCAACAGGAGTCCCCGCCGCTGGGACTTGTACGACCGAACCACCGAGTTGTCCACCACCGACATCTTGGGCGCCAACCCCACTCCGAGACGGTCTTCGGGCACATAGGCCAGTCCCAAGCCATAGCGGTCTCCGGGCGACGCCCGGGTGACGTCTTGCCCATTGACCGCGACCCGGCCCTGCGCGGGCCGCCGCAATCCGGTGATGACCTCGGCCAGTTCCTTCTGTCCATTGCCCGACACCCCCACGATGCCCACGATCTCACCAGAGTGAACGGTCATGTTGATGTCGGCCAGCGCCGGCAGCCCGCGGTCGTTGAGGGCGCTGATGTTCTGCAAGGACAGAACTTCGGGGCCTCTGTCTCGAGGGGGAGGACGATCCACATATCCGCCCCCGGACGTGCCCACCATCATCTCGGCCAAAGAGGTCAAGTCGACATCTTGCAAGTTGTCGACGGTGGCCGCTGTCTTGCCCTGGCGCAAAACGGTGGCCTCATCGCAGAAGGCCACCACCTGGTCCAGCTTGTGGCTGATGTAGATGACCGAGCGGCCCTCCTCGGCCATGGCCCGAAGGGTGGCCCCCAACTCAGCCGCCTCGCCGGGGGTCAGCACCGCGGTGGGCTCGTCCATCACCAGCACCGAGGCGTTCCGCCATAGCGACTTGAGGATCTCCACCCGCTGGCGCTCTCCCATGGAGAGCTGCCAGACCGGTCGGGTCGGATCGGCGGCCATGCCGTAGGCCGCCGACAGCTCGGCCACCCGCTCCTCGATCTCATTAGTCCGAAGCAGCCCTGGGGCAGAGCCAAGCACGATGTTCTCGGCCACGGTCAGGTTGGGGACGAGCCGGAACTCCTGGTAGACCATGCCCACCCCGGCAGCGATGGCATCGGCCGGCGAGTGGAAGAAGCGCTGCTGTCCGTTCACCCACACCTCGCCGCCGTCAGGCCGGTACACCCCGGCCAGTACGTTGACCATGGTGGTTTTGCCCGCGCCGTTCTCACCCAATAACGCGTGGATGGTGCCGGGGCGGACACGCAGGTCGGCCCCGGCACAGGCGATCACTCCGGGGAATTGCTTCTCAATTCCCCGGAGCCAGACCGCGTGGTCGGCACCAGAAGATGCCACTATCGAAACCGGGTTGCGCCCGGCTTAGATCACGGCGAGGCGTTGCCGACGACACCTTCGACGAAGTAGCTCATGCCCAGCATGGCGCCATCGTCCAGGGTCTCGCCTGCGGCCACCACCACGTTGCCGTCCTGGTCCCGGATCTCTCCGGTGAAAACGTCCCAGGCACCTGATTCGATTTGCTCCCATACCTCGATCACTTGGTCTATCACCTCGACGGGCACATCGGGGGCCGGGTCGGCCAGAGTGACTATCCCGTCGCCCATACCACCCCAGTAGGCACCCGGGGTGTAGCTGCCCGCAGCAACCGCTTCGATGATCCGGGCGTAGTAGGGGCCCCAGTCCCACACCGGAGCGGTGATGAACGCGTCGGGGGCGAAGGCGCTCATGTCGGAGTTGTACGACACCCAGCGAGCCCCGGCCTCCTGAGCGGCGATACCGGGTGCGGTGGAGTCCTGGTGCATGGCGATCACGTCGGCACCGGCCTCCAACAGTGCGGTGGCAGCATCGCCCTCAATGGCCGGATCGAACCAGGTAAAGGTCCAGTTGACATGAACCTCAACATCGGGGTTGGTGCGCTGCGCCCCCAGGGTGAAGGCGTTGATGCCGCGCAGCACCTCGGGAATCGGGAAGGCGGCCACATAGCCGATCTGGTCCGTCTCGGTCATCGCTCCGGCGGCCATGCCCGACAGGTAGCGGGGCTGGTACATGCGCCCGAAGTAGTTGCCGAAGTTGGTGTCGTTCATCTTGTACCCGCTGGCGTGCTCGAACACCACGTTGGGGTATTCGCCCGCTAGTTCCTCCATCGGATCCATGTAGCCGAAGGAGGTGCCGAATATCACGTCGGCCCCTTCGTTCTCGATGAAGTCCACCACAACGGCGCGGAAGTCTTCGGCAACCTCGGGGACGTTCTCCACGAACAACGTGGTTGCGCCCGTCTGCTCCTCGGCAAAACGGCGCCCCTGGTCGTGGGCCCATGTCCAGCCTGCGTCGCCAACCGGGCCCACAAAGACGAACGCGGCGACGATCTCGTCGTCCATCGGCGCCTCTGTGGCCGCCGGCTCGGGCTCGGGCGCCTCAGTTGCCGCCGGTTCCGGGGCCGGGGCCTCGGTAGCCGGGGCCGTCGCCAGCTCAGGTGCAGCGTCGTCGTCGTTGCCGCACCCAACAGCAACCAACGTGATCGTCGCCACAACCACCAGCAGCTTCAGCAAGAACTTCTTGGCCATATTTCCCTCCTTGAATCGGCTCAGCGAGCCAGCCCCAAGAGAGTAGCCTGTAACGCTGACGCGGGTGCCACAGTCTCGGTTACCGCTTCATTACAACTTCGATTCAACAGGTACTGCCGTGACAACTCTTGCAAACATCCCCGAAGGCTTCGGCCTCGAAACCGAGGTGATCAACACCACTGCTCGCGACCGGGCGGTGGAGCGATGCCGCCAGGTGGGCATCAAGCTGCCCACCTTCGCCGAACTGGCCGACCCTCCCGCGGCTGGTTCTGCCCTGGCGAGCATCGACCCCGACGCCGCCGACGCCGCCAACTTGTGGCGGGTGAACTGGTTCAACGACGCCTCCCGGGCGGGACGGGCCGCGGTGCCCCAGTACGTGGTGATCCCTTCGGCGCTGTCGGGGGTGGATTCCCCCATCATCATGCTGCTGGGCAACCGGTTCCCGATGATCGGGGCACATAAGGTGCTGGCCGCCTATTCCTGCCTGGCACCCCGCCTTGTGACCGGGCAGTTCGACCCCACCGAGAACCGGGCGGTGTGGCCGTCTACCGGCAACTACGCCCGGGGCGGCATCGCCATCTCCAAGATCATGGGCTGTCGGGGGGTGGCTGTGCTCCCCGAGGGCATGTCGGCCGAGCGCTTCGAGTGGCTCGACCGGTGGACGTCGGACCCCTCCGATGTGATCCGCACCCCCGGCTCGGAGAGCAACGTGAAGGAGATCTACGACGCCTGCGCCGCCCTGGCCCAAGACGAGGCCAACGTGATCCTCAACCAGTTCTGCGAGTACGGCAACCACCTAGGCCACGTGACCGCCACCGCCGCCGCCATAGAGCGGGTGTTCGAGCACTACACCTCTGGGCACACCTCGGCTCGGCTGGCCGGGTTCGTGGCCGCCTCGGGCTCGGCCGGGACGCTGGGGGCGGGCGATCCGCTCAAGGAGCGCCACGGGTCGGCCACCGCGGTGGTGGAGGCGCTGGAGTGCCCCACGCTTCTGTACAACGGCTACGGCGAGCACAACATCCAGGGCATCGGCGACAAGCACGTTCCGCTGATCCACAACGTGGCCAACACCGACGTGGTGGTGGCGGTGTCGGATCAGGCCACCGATGAGCTGGGCGTGCTGTTCGCCTCGCCGGAGGGACGGGCGCTGCTGGCCCAGCGGGGGGTGGGCGACGACGTGATCGGCCATCTGGACGATCTGGGGCTGTCGTCCATCTGCAACCTGCTGGCCTCGGCCAAGATGGCTGCCGCGTTGGGCTGCGGGCCCGACGATGTGATCGTGACCATTGCTACCGATGGGGCGGCTCTTTATGGCTCCGAGCGGGCCAAGACTGTTGCCACTGACTTTGGGGGCGAATTCGGATCGGCCGAGGCCGCAGCGGTGGCTGGCCGGTGGCTCGACGGGGTGGACACCGACCACTTGCTTCAGCTCAGCGACCGCGACCGGGATCGGGTGTTCAACCTGGGGTACTTCACTTGGGTGGAGCAGCAGGGGGTGGACTTGGCCCACTTCGATGCCCGCCGCGACCAGGCGTTCTGGGTGGCGCTTCGGGATCTGGTGCCGGTGTGGGATGAGCTGATCGCCGACTTCAACGCCCGAGTCGCCCAGTAATGATCCAAGGCCTGACTTGCTCGTGTGGGGCGGTGGCAGATGGCGACGCGTGGGCTTGTGCGAAGAGGGGTGGCGACGATCAGGATCATGTGCTGGCGCTGCCGATGCCTGCTTGGTCGGTGGATGGCGACAGCCAGCAGCCGTTTGTGCGTTATCGGCGTATGCTGCGGTCTTGGGTTGATGCCGAGGACGACGGCTGGTTTGTGGACCGGGTGGGCCAACTCGACGCTGCGGTGGCAGAAGTAGACGGGCACGGGTTCCAGGTCACTCCCTGCGCGCAATACGCGATTGATGCCCTGCCAAATCGCGCTGAGATGCCAAGTCGGTCCGCCGCGAGGCGGCGTGTCGTAGTGAAGGACGAGACCGACAATGTGTCGGGGTCGCACAAGGCCCGCCACACCTTTGGGCTGATGCTGCATCTGCTGGTGCGGGAGCGTCGGGGCGGTGGCGCTGGTGAGCGGCCTCCGTTGGCTATCGCCTCTTGCGGGAACGCAGCGGTGGCCGCTGCGGTGGTGGCCGCGGCCGAGCGCTGGCCGCTCACCGTTTATGTGCCTGTCGCTGCCGAACCCGCCGTAGTGGCTCGGCTGCAAGAACTGGGGGCGACAATTGAATCCTGCCCCCGCATCGATGGCGAGGAGGGCGATCCCTCCTACCTTCGCTTTCGAGAGGCAGTCAGCGCCGGCGCGGTTCCCTTTGGCTGCCAGGGGCCGGACAACGGCTACACCATCGACGGGGGACGCACCCTGGGCTATGAGCTGGCCGAGCAGGCGCCGGACATCGATCGGGTTTATGTGCAGGTGGGCGGCGGGGGGCTGGCGGCTTCGGTGGCTCAGGGACTGGCCATCGGCCAATCGCGGGCCGCGCTGGTGGCGGTGCAGACCGAGGGGTGCGCGCCGCTGGCTCGGGCGTGGGAGCGAACTGCCGAGCTGGGTGGGCTGGATGAGGCCCGGCACCAGCGCTCAGCGGTTATGTGGCCGTGGACGCCGACCCCTTCTTCGGCGGCCAGTGGCATCCTCGACGACGAGACCTATGACTGGGCCGCGGTAACCGAGGCCATGGCCACCACCGGCGGCCACCCCGTGGTCGTGCCCGAACCAGTGGTCACCGAGGCCTGCGAGGCGGGCCGATCGGCAACTGGCATCAATGTCAGTCCGACGGGTTCGGCTGGCTTGGCTGGTCTGCTCTGCGACGATCCGCCCGCCGAGTCCAAACCGGCAGTGCTGTTCACCGGGGCGCAGCGATGACCGCCCGCACGGTGCTTCGTGGGGCCCGCTGGCCCGGCGACATCGCCATCGCCGATGGCGTCATCGTCGAGACCGGTACCGTCGAGCCCCAGCCCGGCGATGCCGTGGTCAATGTGGATGGCGACATCATCACCGCTGGTCTGGCCAACACCCACCACCACCTCTATCAGTGGATGACCCGGGGCCGGGCGGTGGGCTGCAATCTGTTCGACTGGCTGGTGGAGCTGTACCCGGTGTGGGGGCGGCTCTCGGTGGACGACGTGGCCGCCGCGGCACTGGTCGGGCTGGGCGAGTTGGCCGCTACCGGCTGCACCTCGGCATCCGACCACCACTACCTGGTGCCCCACGGCGACGACGCGGTATTCGACGCCATCGTCGAGGCGGCTGCGGCGGTGGGCATCCGGCTGCACCTCAGCCGGGGCTCCATGGACTTGGGCCAGTCCCAGGGCGGGCTGCCCCCCGACCATGTGGTGGAAGACCTTGACTCCATCATGGCCTCCACCGAGCGGGTGATCGACCAACACCACGACGGCGACATGGTGCATGTGGTGGTGGCGCCGTGCAGCCCGTTTTCGGTCAGCTCCGAGCTGATGGAGGCGTCGGCTGCTTTGGCCCGCCAGCACGGCCTGCGGCTGCATACCCATTTGTGCGAAACCATCGACGAGCAGGAGCATTGCTTGGAGCGATTCGGCCGGCGGCCGGTGGAGCAGCTCGACGAATGGGGCTGGGTGGGCGACGACGTGTGGCTGGCCCACGGCATCTGGTTCAACGACGAGGAAATCGCTCGACTGGGTTCAGCCGGGGTGGGGGTGGCCCACTGCCCTTCGTCCAACGCCCGTTTGGCCGCCGGCACCTGCCGGGTGACCGACCTGGAAGCCGCCGGAGTGCCGGTTGGTTTGGGCGTGGACGGGGTGGCCTCCAACGAGGTGGGCGGCCTGTTTCCCGAGCTGCACCAGTCGCTGTACGCCGCCCGACTGCGGGCCATGGACCCCAGCGCCTTCATGCCCGCCGACGCCATCCGCCTGGGCACCTCTGGCGGAGCGGCCTGCCTGGGCGTGTCCGACCGCTTGGGCCAGATCGAACCGGGCATGACCGCCGACCTGGCGGTGTGGCCCGGTTACGACATCGCCGACGTGGTCGACCCCCTAGCGGGGCTGGTGCTGGGCCCCGACCGGCGAGTCCGCCACCTCTACGTTGGCGGCAACACCGTCGTCCAAGACGGTCAGTTGCTGGGCTGTGACCTAACCGCCGCCCACGCCGACCTCGCCCAGCGGGCCCGCCGCCTCTGGGACTAGCGGTTTTCGGCGAGGGACAAGCCGCGCCGGTGGCGGTCCCAGGAGTACTGGGGAAATGCCTAGCGGTTCTCGGCCAGCTGAAGGGCACCGAGGATGGCGTTGCGCATGTCTCGGGGGTCGATCACGTCGTCGCTGCCGAGGCGGCCGGCAAGGCGGTAGGGGCCGGAGCGCTGCTCGCGTTCTACTTGGGCCTGGGTCTCGGCGTCTAGCTTGGCTGAGCGGCCGCCGGCATCAGCGGGCATGGCGGCCATGTTCACGCTGGGCAGAGAGAACGACTGGGTCTGGTTGTCAAAGGGGTTCTGGGCCATCACCACCGAGCCGAAGCCGAACGCCTTGCGCATGGTGATCTCGATCTTGGGGTTGGTGAGGCGGCGCTCGGCCTTGTACATCTTGCCCCCCCACTTCAAGATGCCCTCCCGTTCGGCCTTGGTGCCGGCCATGACACCGGGGTTGTCGGCCAGGAAGATCACTGGGTGGTCGTAGTTGCCGATCACCTCTAGGAAGTCGGTGGCCTTGATGGCCGCGGCGGCGTCCACCGAGCCGGCCAGGTAGGCGGGGTTGTTGGCCACGATCATGGCGGGACGGCCCCCGAAGCGGGCCAAGCCGATGATAATGGCCGGGCCGTAGGCGGGCTGGATCTCGAAGAAGCTGTTGTCGTCGGTGATGTGGTCGATCACCTGGTGCATGTCGTAGGGGCGGCGGTCGTTGGGGGGGATGATGTCGAGCAGCTCCTCCACCACCCGCAGCTCGGTGTCGGGGCCGCTGGCGCGGGGCGACGGCTGGCCCGCCCTCTGGGGGAAGTACGACAGGTAGAGGCGGGCCATGTCGATGGCATCTTCGTCGTCGAGCGCCTCGTTGTGAGCCGAGCCTGCGATGCGGGTACACACGTCGGCGCCGCCCAGCTCCTCTTTGGTCACATCCTCTCCGGTGGCCGCCTTCACCAGCGGCGGGCCGCCGGTGAACATGGAGGCGTACGACGTCATGATCACGAAGTCGCTGAGGGGGGCGGCCAGCGCGCCGTGGCCGGCGGAGGCGCCCATCACCAGGCACACCATGGGGACCTGCCCGTTGAGGTCGGCGTAGGCCTGGAGGTCGCCGGGCGAGCGGCTGCCCCCGGTGTCGGTGAGCCGGTGGCCGGCGCCTTCCAGCATGGTGACCAGCGGGAGGCCCTCCTGGGCGGCCAGCTCGGCCACCCGGTAGCGCTTGGCGGTGTTGCCTGCGCCGATCGACCCGCCCAGCACAGTGAAGTCCTCGGCCCCGGCCAGCACCGTGCGTCCGTCGATCCGGCCGTAGCCGCACACGAAGCCGTCGGAGGGGATGTCTTCCAGGGTGCCCACCAGCGGGCCGATCTCCCGGAAGGTGCCGGGGTCGAACAGCCGTTCGATGCGCTGGCGCACGTCCAGCTTGCCCCGCGAGTGCATGTACTTCTCCACCCTCTCGGGGCCACCCATGGCGGCGCCCTCAGTGCGCCGTCGGTCGAGCTCCTCCAGCCACGGCTTCCACTCCTCCCGGTTCCCGCTCCCTTGGCTCACGGCCACGATCCTACGTCCACCCCAAGCGACCGGGCCTTGGCGGAGCGCCGTCAGGCCGGGGAGAAGGCGTCGATCATGGTCCGCACGTCGGGGCCCAGGGGGTAGAGGATGGGGCAGGTTGCCCCGTTGTCCACGTACTCGTCCACCTTGGCCCGGCACTCCTCGGCGGTGCCTGCCGCGCACAGCATCTGCACGATGTCGTCGGGCACCAGCTTGGAGGCCGCCTCCACCTGCTCCATGGTGGCGGGCCAGGTGAGCACGGCGTTGACCTGATCCAGCAGCGAGTCGGGCACGCCCGAGGCGGCCATGATGTGGGGCTGCTGGCCCAGATACTGGGTCACCAGCAGGCGGGCGGCGTCCAGCGCCTCGGCCCGGTCTTCGGCCAGCGAGCACACCACGAGCTGGGGGCGGTCCAGGTCGTCCACCGTCCGACCCGCTCGGGCCGCGCCCTCGGCCAGGGCGTCCATAGCCCGGCGGTTGTAGTCGGGCGACACCAGGTAGTTGAGCACCACCCCATCGGCGATCTCGCCGGTGAGCTCCATCATCTTCATGCCGGTGGCCCCGATGTAGATGGGCACGTCTTTGGGGCGGCGGGGCTGGTGTACGTAGTCGAGCTCCACATCTTCGAGCTGCACGTAGTCGCCGTCGAAGGTCACGTTTTGGTCGGCTAACAGCGCCCGCACCACCTCGACCACCTCTCGCATGGCCCTCAGCGGACGGCGGCGGTCCACGCCCACCTTGCTGGCCAACGGCTCCCACCACGCCCCGAGCCCGCACAGGATGCGCCCGGGCGCCAAGTCGTCGAGCGTTGAGAACGTGGCGGCCAGACGGGCCGGGTTGCGGGTCCACATGTCGAGGACCCCGCTGCCCACCTTGATGGTGCTTGTGGTGGCGGCGAAGGCGGCCATGGGCACGGTTGCCTCCCGCACCAGCCGGGAGTCGGCCTGCCACACGGCCTCGAACCCCTTCTGCTCGGCGTATTGCACGTACTCGATGGCCTCGGCCACCGAGTGGGCGTCTTGCAAGTACATAGCCACCGGATATGAGCTCATGGGTCGATTTCCTCCAATTTTGCGAACAGTCGGTTGGCGGCCTCGGCCGCCTTGGCCCGGATCTCGTCGGGGTCCACCCGGGTGGCCACCCCGTCGGCCAGCAGCGTCTCCCCGTTCACTACCACGTCGACAGCCCGCACGCCGGGGGTGAACGCCAGCCGCCACGGGTCGATGGGGTCATAACTCCAGCGGACGGTGTCGGAGCGGGCCTCGGGGAACAGCTCCCAGCCCTGGGCCAGCCACTCCCACGCGGTGTCGGGGGTGGCAGTCACGTCGTTTTCCCGGTGGCGGGCGTAGGCCACCCGGAACTCCTCGAGCATGTCGGCCCCGATGCCGTCGGTGCCCAGCGCCACCGGGTTGGCGAACCGGATGGGACGGGCGTAGCCCACCGCGTTGTTCATGTTGGACCGGGGATTGTGGACCAGGGTGCCTTTGAGCTGGTGGCCGTCGGGCAGGTGTACCCCGTGGATCAGCAGCCACTCATCGGTGCTCCACCGCTCCAGCCGCTCGGCGGCGGGGGCGTCCACCGGGCCCTCGGCCACGTGGACGTGAACCCCGGTGCCCAAATCGGCGGCCAGGCCGGCCGCGGCTTCCAGCGTGTCGTCGGTGCAGGTGAAGGCGGCGTGGACCCCGACCATGCCCCGGCCCCCAGCCCGCAGGAACTGCTCGTTCTCGGCCAGGCCCCGGCGGGCCCCCTCCGCGCCGTGGCGGTCGGTCACCCCGTAGGCGCAGCTCACCCGCACCCCCACCTCGGCGCACGCATCGGCAATCACGCCGAGCGAGCCCTCGATGGCGTTGGGCGACTCGTGGTGGTCGACGATGGCGGTGCAGCCCGCCTCCAGCGCCTCCACCGCCCCCAGCTTGGCCGACCACTCGATGATGTCGAGGTCGAGCGCCCGGTCGAGCCGCCACCAGATCAGCTCCAAGATGTCGGTGAAGCCGGTGGGCGTGCGGGGCGGGGCGGGCATCCCCCGGGCCAGCGCGGAATACAGGTGATGGTGGGCACAGACCAGCCCGGGCGTGGTGCCAGATGTCGCCCCAGGGTGATCGCCAGTGTCCATCAGGAGTGAAGGATAAGCCGCTTTGCCGGGACGGGTTCGCTCACTCCCCCATGGGAAGGCTGCTGTGCCACGTTCCGCTGTGGGCCCGCAGCGCGGCGGCCACCGCCCCGGCGGTGGGCACCAGGCCGATCTCCCCCACGCCCTTGATGCCGTAGGGGGCACCGGGCTGGGGCGACTCCACGAGGATCACGTCCACCGGGGGCATGTCCTTGGGCCGCAGGATGCCCAGCGACTTGAGGGTCATGTTGGTGGGCCAGCCGTTCTCGTCGGCGGGAAAGTCCTCGGTGAGGGCATAGCCCAGCCCCATGTGGACGGCACCCTCGATCTGGCCCTCGCACAGCAGCGGGTTCACCGCCTTGCCCACGTCGTGGGCGGCCACCACCCGCTCCACCGCGCCCTCGTCGTTTAGCACCACCATCTGGGCGGCGTAGCCGAAGGTGGAGTGGATGATGGGGTTCTCCACCCCGTCGGAGAGCTTGTTGGTCCAGTCCACCCGGTACTCGCCGAAGTAGTCCACACCGGGCTGGCACCCGTCGGCCAGCGCGGCCTGGCAGGCGTCGGCCACCG
>JAJEDQ010000219.1 GCA_022821445.1 Acidimicrobiia bacterium
GGCATGGCCGACCTCGGGGCCATGATCCCGCGCATCTACCTGTGGTCGTCCACCCACGACCCCCGCACCTTCGTAGACCAGCTCCACTTCCGCTCCGGCATCGGCTGGGGCGACGGCGGCGACCACCGCGAGCGCATGGGCATGCCCGGCGGGCCGCAGCTGTGCATCACGAACCTGTGCGTGTTCGACTTCGAACCCTCCAGCAAGCGGATGCGCCTGGCGTCGCTGCACCCCGGCGTTACCGCTGAGCAGGTGCAGGAGTCAACCGGCTTCGAGGTGGTGTTGCCCGATGGCGACATTCCCACCACCGCGGAGCCCACCGCTGAGGAGCTGCACATCCTGCGCACGGAAGTGGACCCGACCAGCGCCCGCCTCCGGGAGTTCTGAGCAATGCAGGTACCTGGATCTGTAGCTCTGGTCACTGGCGGCGCCTCCGGCCTGGGTGCCGGGGTGGTAAAGACCCTGGTCGACAAAGGCGGCCGGGCGGTGATCTTGGACCTGCCCTCCTCTGCTGGGGAGGCCATGGCCGACGACATGGGCGAGGCGGTGGCTTTTGTCCCCGTTGATGTCACTGACTCTGACGACATCGAGCAGGCCGTGGCCGCCGCGGCCGAGGCTCACGGCCGGGCGGACGTGCTGGTGAGCTGTGCGGGGATCAGCTCCGGCCAGCGGGTGGTCTCCCGCGACGGCACGCCTAATTCCTTGGAGCACTTCCGCCGGCACATCGAGGTGAACCTGATCGGGCTATTCGACGTGGCCCGCCATGCGGTATCGGCCATGTCGGCCAACGAGCCCAACGAAGACGGCGAGCGAGGGCTCATCGTGAACATCGCCTCCATCGCCGGCTACGAGGGCCAAGTGGGCCAGTCGGCCTACGGATCGTCAAAAGCCGGAGTGATCGGCCTGACGCTGCCCATGGCCCGCGACCTGGCGGTGTGGGGCATCCGGGTGATGACCATCGCCCCGGGCACCATGGACACCCCCATGCTGGCCACCCTCAACGACGACTTCATCGCCAAACTTGTGGAAGACAACGTGTTCCCCCACCGCCTGGGCACTCCCGCGGATGTTGGGAACCTCGTCGTCCACTTCATGGAGAACGTGTTCCTCAACGGCGAGGTGGTGCGATTGGACGCCGGGCTGCGTCTCACCAGCAACTAGGCCAGCATTCCGCCGTCGATAACCAGTACCGCGCCGGTGATGTAGGAGGCGGCCGGGGAGGCCAAGAAGGCCACCGGCAGGGCCACTTCCTCGGCGGTGGCCCAGCGGCCCAGCGGGATGCCTATGCCTGCCTCGGCTACCACCGCGTCTTTGTCGTAGCTGTCCCAGCCGCTGGTGTCCACAAAACCGGGGGCCACTGCGTTCACCCGCACGCCGTGGGGGGCCCATTCCCGGGCCAGCGCCTTGGTCTGCTGGAACAGTCCGCCCTTGGCCGCGGAGTAGGCCGCCATGCCGGGCAGGTGGCGCAACCCCGACAGCGAGCCCACGTTGACGATGCTGCCCTGGCCCCGTTCGATCATCGACCGGCCGAACGCTTGCGATACCAGGAACGGTGCGGTCAGGTTGAGGGCCACGGTCTTCGACCAGCCCGGTTCGTTGATGTCCAGCACCGGAGCGGTGAACCGGGCACCGCCCGCGTTGTTGATGAGGATGTCTATGGGGCCAATGGCTTCGCCGATGGTCTCGGCGGCGGCAGACACCGCGTCGGAATCGGTCACATCGCATGGAGCCACGGAGACATCTGCGCCGCTGCCCTTCAGCTCTAGAGCCAGCTCTTCCAAACGCTCGGCTCGCCGGGCGATGAGTCCCACCCGGGCACCTTGGTCGGCCAGCACCCGGGCAATGGCCCCGCCGATGTCGCCGGTGGCTCCGGTCACCACTGCGCCCAAACCCTCCAGAGGCCGCGGAGAGGTCACTTGAGACTCACCGGCAGATGCTCCAATCCCCGGCTCAGCATGGTGGGCACCCACACTTCGGGCTCGGGGCCCAGCTCCAAATTGGGCAGGCGGCGCACCAAGGCCTCCAGGGCGATCGTCCCCTCGAGGCGAGCCACCGACGCGCCCAGACAGAAGTGCAGCCCGAAGCCAAAGCCGATGTGGTTGTTGGGGTCGCGGGTGATGTCGAACTGGTCGGGCTCGTCGAAGGCCTCGGGATCGCGGTTGGCGGCGTGCTGCACGAGGTACACCATGTCGCCGGCGGGAAGCGTCTTGTCCCCCATGTCCACCTTGTCGGCCAGGGTGCGGACCTCCATCTTGGACGGCCCGTCGAACCGCAGGATCTCCTCCACCGCCGGCTTGATCACAGAGAGGTCGCCCCGCAGTTTCTGGAGCTGGTCGGGATGGTTGAGCAGCACCCGGATGCCGTTGCCGATCAGGTTGGTGGTGGTTTCGTGGCCGCCGAAGAGGAACAGCACGCAGTTGGCCACGATCTCGGGGTCTTCCAGACTGTCGTCGCCCTCGGAGGCCTCCACCAGATTGGAAATTATGTTGTCGGCCGGGTGCTGGCGGTAGTGGGCCACCAAGTCGCCCAGATAGGCGGCCAGTTCGATCAGCCCTTGCTGTGCCCGGGCCCGCCGGTCTCCCACACCCCGGGCGCCGAACACCAGGATCATCACGTCGTCGGACCAGTCTTTGAACCGGTCGCGGTCTTCGGCGGGAACCCCCATCATCTCGGCGATGACCACCGCGGGGATGGGATAGGCGAAGTCCTCGATCAGATCGAAGTGCTCCTTTTCGGACAACCCGTCGATCAGCTCATCCACCACGCCAGTGACTCGATCCCGCCAAGCCTCCACCGCTCGGGGGGTGAAGGCTCGGCTCACCAATCGCCGCAACCGCGTGTGGTCGGGCGGATCCCGGAACACCAACCAGTCCATCAAGATGTCGTAAGTGGGCTGGCGCTGGGCCTTCTGCTCGTCGGTCAGGCGGTCGTAGGCCGCGCCGATGCGCTCGGAGGAGAAGCGAGGGTCCCGCAGTGCGTCGAGCACGTCGTCGTAGCGGTGGATGAACCACGCCCGGTACTGCTCATTCCAGTGAACCGGGTCGTGCTCGCGGAGCACAGAGAAATAGGAATGGGGATCGGCGATCCGCTCGGGCGACAAGACCTCATCGTCGATGGCCAAAGTCTGCCTGTCGCTCATTGAGTCAGCCCACCTTCTCCAACACTGTCACCACGCAGGCGTTGCCGTCGATGCCCGCGGTGCCGCCGCCCATGGTCTCCACCGCGCCGATACGTGCCCCGGGCACCTGGCGGTCGGCGGCCATGCCTCGCAATTGCCAAACGATCTCGGCCACCTGAGCCAGACCGGTGGCCCCTAGCGGATGGCCCCGTGACAAGAGCCCACCGGACGGATTCACCGGTTGGAGACCGCCCAACGAGGTATGACCGGACTCCACCAAACGCCCGCCCTCGCCCAACTCGCACATCCCAAGCGCCTCGGTAGTGATGATCTCGCCGATGGTGAAGGCATCGTGTACCTCGAACACATCAATATCGCCCACGCCCACCCCCGCGGCCTCGTAGGCCTGGGCCGCGGTGTCGGCCACAATGTCCCAGCCCCACACCTTGTCTGTGGTGTGATCCCACAATCGGCCCGACCGCAGCGCGCTGGAACGGATGGCCACTTCCCCACTCTGGTCCTGGGAGCCCCCCAACGGCCCAACCACTGCCGCGGCCGCAGCATCGGCAATGGAGCAGCATTGGAACAAGGTGATCGGATCGGCCACCATGAGGCTGTCCAGGACTTGCTCAACGGTTACGGGCTTGCGGTGTTGGGCCCGGGGGTTGCCCACAGCATGGCGGCGGTTCTTCACCGACACCGCGGCCATCTGCTCGTCCGTCACCCCGAACTCGTACTTGTAGCGGGTGGCCGACATGCCGTAGATGCTGGGCATGGCATAGCCCTGAGCACCCTCGGGGTCAGAGGCGATGGGACTGATGGCTCCGTCGAAGTGCGCGGTCATGGTCTCGATGCCAAACGCCAGCACCTGCTCATACCGCCCAGCCTCCACGGCCTTGCTGGCCTCATGAAACGCCGATGTGCCGCTGGCGCAGGCGTTCTCGATGGTGATGACCGGCACTTCCACAATGCCGATCTGCTGGAGCGCACGGGTGACCGTTCCGGGGTGGCCGAAAACCGTGCCCGCGTACACCGCTTCGATGTCGGAGGCCTGAAGACCGGCGTCGTCCAGCGCCTCCACAGTGGCCTGCCAGGCCAAGCGGGGGCCGCCCAGCGAGGTCTGCTTGCCGAACCTCGAAGTCCCGACTCCCCAGATGGCCGGGCTCGCGCCGGTCACAGTCCCGACCTCCGCACAACCGGGTCACCCTGCTCGGTCCATCCCGACAGGGTTGCCTGACTGCCGGGAACGAGCACTTCATCGGGTCCGTCCACATGGGCCAGGATGCGGGGACCGTCGTCCATGTCCACATAGGCCAGGGTGAACGGCGGGGTTCGCCCTGGGACCGGGACGCGCAACACGGTGGAGCTGAACACGGTGCCCTTCGGACCGAAGGCATCGGGCAACATGGTGCGGTGTCCGCAGACCGGACATCGGGGCGGGGCCACAGCCATAGGGTGACCGCAGTTGGCGCATCGGCTGCCGGCCAAGAGAATGCAACCGTCGCGCTCCACCAGCTCGGGGCGAGGGTCAGAATCGGCCCGCTCCGGCGGCGTGTTAGTCAGAGAGGGCACCGGCTAAACCTACCAAGAGACCCTTGCCGCCCAGCGATTCGATGTGGTTCGAGGCTTTGTTTTACAGCCACCAACCAAGCCGCCTACGCTTCGGGCCGTATCGCACCAAAGGGGGCAGGCATGGGCATCGAAGGACTGCGTTTCGTTATCACCGGTTCGGCCACCGGAATCGGGGCGGCTACCGCCCTGGTCGCGGCGAGCAAGGGCGCCAAGGTGATGGTGTCGGATCTCAACGATGAGCAGGGTCAAGCGGTCGCCGAAGAGATCAACGCATCGGGCGGCACTGCGGCATACCAGCACTGCGATGTGACCGATACCGGCCAGGTTGAAGCGCTGATGGCGGCCGCTGCCGAGGCTCTCGGCGGCATCGACGTGCTGCACAACAACGCAGGCATCCACGAGAGCGGGCTGGCCGCCGCCGACCAGTGCAATCTGGAGCAGATGCCCCTCGACGTGTTCCGCAAGGTGGTGGAGGTCAACGCCGTCGCCCCGTGGATCTGCTCGAAGGCCGCCCTCCCCTATCTCAAGGAGAGCGACTGGCCCTCGATCGTCAACGCGGCGTCCACCGGTGCCCAGTCGGCCTATCCGAACAACTCGGCCTACGGAACGTCCAAGGGCGGAATCCGGCTGCAAACCCAGAACTTGGCCGTGGACTTGGCCCCGCTGGGAATCCGGGTCAACTGCTATGGCCCCACCGCCATCGCCACCGACATGGTGACCGACTTCGTGAAGCAGTCCGACGACCCGGCCGCATTCGAGAAGGCCCTCATCAACACCTCTCTCATCCCCCGCTTGGGACTCCCCTCGGAGGTGGGTGAGCTGGTGTGCTTCTTGGCCAGCCGTGAGGCCGGCTTCATCAACGGTGCGTACATATTGATCGACGGTGGCTCGCTTGCGTGGCGGGGCACGGTAGAGCAACTGGGAATGGAGTAATCCAATGGCAGACAAACAAGCAGTAACCGAGCTTTTGAACCACGCCGGGGTGGCCTACGACGTGGGCGACAGCGATTTCCTCATCGGGATGTTCGCACCCGACAACCCGGTGTTCGCCATGACCATAGCCGGCGGCGACCCGATCACTTTCGAGGGGTCGGAGGCCATCGCCGGGCTGTTCAGCGGGGCGATGGAAGAGCAGACCGACCAGCGCCGCCACGTGGTGACCAACCTCTACTTCGAGAACGAGACCGAGGACTCCATCACCGCCATCAGCTATCTGGTGCTCATCACCGTGGAGGACGGCCAGCTGACCGTCCTCTCCAGCGGCGTGTACACCGATGACTGCGTGCGGGTGGGCGACGACTGGAAGATCCAGAAGCGCTCCTTGGCCCTCGATCTGCCCTACTAGGTACGGTCGGCCATAAGCGGCCATGAACATCTCTATCGGTCTCTAGAAAGGCGCCGCAGATGAACATCGGCCAGATCCCCGCCAAATGGGCCCGGCAGACGCCGAACCGCGAGGCGATCATCGACTCCACCACCGGCCAGCGGGTCACCTTCGCGGCCTTCGACGAGCACGTCCGCCGACTGGCCAATGGGTTGGTGGGCTTGGGCCTGGAGAAGGGCGACCGGGTCGGCATCTTGAGCCAGAACTCAGTGGAGTACGCCGCGCTGTACTTCGCCTGCGGGCGCTCTGGCCTGGTAGCCCAGCCCATGAACTGGAGGCTGTCAGCCCCGGAGCTGGCCAAGATAGTGAACAACGGCGAGCCCCGGGCCTACATCACCCAGGGCGCATACGCCGCTGAGTCGGCCGAGCTTTCCGGACTGGTGAGCTCGGTGGAGCACTGGCTCCAGTATGGCGAAGGCGGCGATGGCTCCTATGAAGAGCTGGTGGCCTCCGCGTCGGACGCCGAGCCCGAAGGTTCATCCGAGGTGGGCGACGCCGACCCGCTGTTCATCCTCTACACCGGGGGAACCACCGGGGAGTCCAAGGGCGCCCTGCACAGCCACCGCAGCGTCTACTTCGGGATGCTCAACCAGACGGTGGCCGAGCGCATTGTCCCCAGCGACGTGTACATGCTCACCGGGCAGATGTTCCACATCCCGGTGGTGCTGGCCATGAACTATCTGGCCCACGGCTGCCCGCTGGTGCTGATGAACTTCGACGCCACCTTGGCCCTGGAGCTGATCCAGGCTGAGAAGGTGTCGGCCTTCCTGGGTGTCACCACCATGTTGAACTGGATGATGGCGGTGGAGGGGTTCGACGACTACGACATCTCCAGCCTGCGCAACATCCAGTACGGCGGCGGGCCCATGCCCTCTCGGGTCATCACCGAGGCCATGGACAAGTTCCCCTGCACCCTGATCCAGGGCTACGGCCAGACCGAGGGCACCACCATGTGCTTCTTGTCGCAGGAAGACCACATTCGGGCCATCCGCGACGACCACCGGCCAGAGCGCCTGCGGTCGTGCGGCCGAGAGGGATTCGTGACCTCGGTCCGGGTGGTAGACCCCGACGGCAACGACGTGCCCTGCGACGGCAAGACCCCCGGCCAGATCATCGTGCGTTCCGAGGCCAACATGCTGGGCTACTTCCGCCGCCCCGACCTCACCGCCGACACCATCAAAGACGGCTGGATGTGGACCGGCGACATCGCCACCTGGGACGACGAGCGGTACGTGTTCATTGTGGACCGGGCCAAGGACATGATCATCTCCGGCGGAGAGAACATCTACTCAGTGCAGGTGGAGGAGGCCATAGCCACCCACCAGGCCGTGTTGGAGACCGCGGTGATCGGCGTGCCCGACGACACCTGGGGTGAGTCGGTGATGGCCTACGTGGTGCTCAAGCCGGGCATGTCGGCCACCGAGGACGAGATTATCGACGCCGCCCGCCAGAACTTGGCCTCTTACCAGAAGCCAAGGTCGGTGACCTTCGTAGACGAGCTGCCCAAGGCCCCGACAGGCAAGATTCTCAAGCGAGTGCTGCGCGACCCCCACTGGTCCGACGAAGAACGCCAAGTTTGATTCCGGTGGCGGGCTGAGCCCGCCGCCGGCCAGAGCACCTCCCTACGGCAGCACCCTGATGATCTGGATGTGCTGGTCGGGATCGAATAACAACGCGGCCAGATCCTGCACATCGGCCAGTTCCAGGGCCTCAAGCTCCTCGATCAGCCGTCCAGGAGTGGGCAGCTCGTCGTCACCCACATAAGCCCGTCGAGACAGCACGCCTATCCAATCGCTGTTGGCGACCAACTCGTAGTCGTCACCAGCCACCGAGCGGGCCTGTTCGAATTCCTCAGCCGAGATCTCACCGGCATGCACTTCAGCCACGATTCGGCCTATCTCCGCCTCGATTTCCGCCATCTGCTCGGGATCACCGCTTGCGAATACATCAGCGGTAACCCGCGGCTCGGGGGTGATCGCCTGGCCGATGGACGCAGAGGCTGCGTAGGTGTCGCCCAAATCCTCCCTCACGTCCTCTATGAGCCTCGTGTCCATGATCACGTTCAGTACCCTGGTAGCAACCTGAGTCGCCGGGCTCACGCCCAAGGGCACCTCAAAGGTGTAGGTGACAGAAGTCGCCTGGTTGTCTGGACCCAGCACCACCTCGCGACGCACGATCCCCTCAGGTTCCGCGGCACGCCGGTTGGTGTAGCTGTCGGCTTGGCGGGCGGGAAGGGTTCCCACATAAGTGCGGGCCATCTGCCCCACGGTGTCGCGGTCCACATCGCCGACGACGATCACCTCGAGGTCGTCCACACTGCTGAGGCGCTGGCGGTATATGCCCAGTAGCTCTTCAGCGGTCAGGGAGTCGAGCTTCTCTTGGGGAGCGGCCAAGTTGAACCAGCTGAAGGCCTCCCCGTGTCGCGCCTCCAGGAATGCCAGTGCCTCCTGCCAGTCGGGGTCGGATTGCGACAGGGAGAGAATTATGCCCCCGATGTCAACAGCTTCGGTGAAGGCCTGCTCGTCTACGCGCGGCTGAGTCATGTACAGGTGCATGAGCTGGAACATCGTCTCGACGCCTGCGGTGTCGGAAGCGCCCGAAAAGCCCTCGGTGGTCTCAGCGATGTACGGCTGCACCCCGGCGTTGTGGTTGTCCAGATAGCGGGAAATCTGCGACGGGCTCAGATCGCCCAGCCCGCTGTTGACCACCGCACGGGTCGCCAAGTACTGGGCCAAAGGCCGATCCCCCTCTTCGAGGGCCGACCAGCCTCCCCATGAGGTCGCCCTCAAGCTGATCTCATTCTCCGCTATGTCAGAATAGGCGTAGGCAACTCTGGCGCCGTTGGCGAACACCCATTCATAGACGTCGTCCAGCTCGTCGGCGAGGGCTTCGATCGGCCCATCACTCACCGGCTCTACCGGTTCGGGCGCTGAAAGCAGTTCTGTGGCCTCAGTGGGTTGATCTGGCAGGTCTCCCGGCTCAGCCGCATCCAGCGCTGCCTGCATTTCTTCGACGCTGGGAATATCGGAGGGATCGGCACCCACCGCGATCAGGATCACGCCGCTTTCGCCCAAGATCTCCCGGTAGCGCTCAGTGAGATCGCCGATCTGGATCTCTTCGAGCAGCGCATCGACACGAGCCTCGGTGTCCTCCAGCGTTCCTATGTCGCCGCCCTGCAAGAAATGCGAGGTGTAGCGGCTGGCGTGCTGCCGATCCTGGATTGTTGGCGCCGCCTCGACCGCGGATTGCAGGTCGGCCTTGATCGTGTCGGCCGCCCTTTGCAGGTCGGCTTCGGCGAAACCGTGCTCCGCCAGGCTCAACAGCAGCGACCAATAGTCGGTAAGAGCAGTAGAGAAGTCCTCGGCCCTCAGGTTGGTGCCGTAGTACCGCAGTCCCCGGGTGTAGGAGAAGGCACTCCAGTGCGTCGGATCGATCTGCGACAGGAACCCCTGTTCGTAGCCGTCTTGCAGGCGGTTGCCCACCATGATGCTGATGATCTCCTCAGTCCAGAGCTCCCGGTCGCCGTCGACGGTGCTGGGATCCCAAGACGGCAGGCGGATGTCCAAGGAGAGATAGGTGTAGGACTGCTCTGGGGAAGTGGCGATGTCGAAGGTCGGCGACGGGTTCAGTGCCGACCAGTTGTCCGGGGCGTTGGGGGCGTCTCCGGCCTCGATGTCGCAGAAGTACTCCTCAACCAGGTCCTCGAGTGTCTCAATGGGAAGGTCGCCCACCGCCACCACCGCCATGTTCGACGGCACATACCATGTCTCATAGAAGTCCCGCAGGTCCTCCGCGGTGGTCGCCTCGATCACCTCCACCGTTCCGATGGGCGACCGTGCCTCATACGGGGTGTCTCGCACGTACATCTCGTCGAACACCTGATTCACGACACCGTCGCCGGTCTCCTCCCTCAGACGGTATTCGTCGCGGATGATCCCCCTCTCCTCCTCCACGTCCTCGGGCGTTATGGTGGCGGCGTGGGCCCACTGGGAGAGCACGTCGAATGCGGTGGCCACCGAGCCCTCTTCCTCGTCGATGACCAGATCGAGCATGTAGACGGTCTCGTCGTATGAGGTGTAGGCATTGATGTCGGGGCCGAACTCCACCCCGATGGATTGGAGCGCATCGGTGATCTCGTTGCCGGGATACTTCTCAGTGCCGTTGAACAGCATGTGCTCCAAGAAGTGGGCATAGCCGGCCCCTTGAATGGGCTCGTTCAATGACCCCGCATCCACCACCAGCCGCAGCGACAAGGCGCCGCCGGGGCTGTCGTTGGATCGCACGTAATACGTGAGACCGTTGTTTAGCGTGCCGATCTTCACATCGGGGTCCACCGGCAGAAGGCCTTCGCCTTGAGCGCCGTCGGCAGCCACTTCGGCGCTCTGGCAAATGGCCTCCCCATCTTCTGCGGGCTCAGGGGCGGCGACCTCGTCGGCTTCCCCCTCGGCCTCCGAGGCAGCCGTGGGCGCTGCGGTGGCCTCAACAGTCGGAGCTGGCTCTTCTGCCGCCGTGGCTTCACCTGAGTCGATCGCGCCGGTGACCGGCACATGGGTTTCGCTGTCCGAACAGGCGGCTGCTATCAGGGCCGCGCTCAGCAACAGGATCAGGAGCTTCTTCATACCCGCCTCGTGGGTTCAGTGTTCATTTCGGCTCAACAGAGCCCGTGGCCGCAAACAGTACCGACCCCCAGTGACACATCTCACACCACCGGCTGAGAATCAGTGCTGGCTGTAGCAGATCTCCACGATGGCCGGCTCGGTGACTTCGTCACCCTCCAGCTCACCGACGATTCGACCTTCGTGGAGCACCAGCACCCGTTGGCACACGCCGACCAACTCGGAGAATTCCGAGGATATGAACACCACCGCCTTACCCTCGGCGGCCAGTTCCTCCATGATGTCGTAGATCTCCTCTTTGCCGTCCACATCCACTCCGATAGTGGGTTCGTCGAAGATCAGCACATCGGCCCCCTGCTCCAGCCACTTGGCGATCACCACCTTCTGCTGATTCCCACCCGACAACAGTCTCACCAGTTGGCGGTCGTGGGGGGTGGCGATGCTCAACCGATCGATCCGGCGGTCGGCCGCCTGCTTTTCCGACCGGGGCAACGGGGCCGGCACCCGCGGGCGCATCCGGTGGCGATCCAATGAAGCCAGCGTGATGTTGTTCCGCACGCTGAAGTCCATGATGTTGCCCTGGGTCTTGCGATCTTCAGGCAAAAGGGCCAAACCTGCCGCCATGGACTCCGCCGGATGGTTGCCATGGATCTCTTGACCGTGAACCCGAACCGAGCCCTCCTGGCGGCGGTCGGCACCGAACACCACCCGAACCATCTCAGTTCGGCCGCTGCCCACCAGCCCGCCAAGCCCCAGGATTTCCCCTTTTCGCACATCGAATGAACAGTCGTGTACGCCGGTATCGGCACTCACTCCGTCAACATCCAATACCACTTCCGTGTCGGGACGACTGCCCACTCCTCGGCTGGCCCTTCGTTCAGTGGCGGTTTGGGCGTGTTCATGGCCGGTGATGTGGGAAATCAGCAAGGAGCGATTCAGCGATGCGGTGGGCTCGTCGGCCACCAATTGCCCATTGCGCATCACGATCACCCGCTCGGTGAGCTCAAATATCTCTTCCAGACGGTGCGATACATACACCACGGTGATCCCGTCGTCTCGCAAACGACGAACGGCGGCGAAAAGGTGCTCAATCTCCTCATCGGTTAGCGATGCGCTGGGCTCGTCCAGCACCAGGAGCTGCGCCTGCTGAGCCAATCCTCGGGCAATCATCACCAGCCGCTGCTTGGCCACGCTCAACTCCCCCACCGGCTCGCGAGGATCGATGTCTGCCTCCAGCCGGGCTATGGGCTCGGTGGCCCGTCGGTACAGCTCGGCCCAGTCCACGAACAGGCCCATCTTGCGGGGATAGCCCAGACCCATCATCACGTTTTCGGCTACCGACAGATCACCCACATCCTGCAAGTCCTGATGGACGAAGGCCAGCCCGGCATCGGTGGCATCGTGGGGGCGGTGCAACTCCAGCGGTTCCCCATTCAGCTCCAAGTGCCCTTCATCGGCGTGCTCCGCCCCCGCGATGATCTTGATGAGCGTGCTCTTGCCCGCTCCGTTCTTGCCCACCAGCCCGACGATCTGGCCGGCCTCCAACGACAGCGACACATCGTCCACCGCCAAAACCCCGGGATAGCGCTTGGTGACGCCTGAGACATCGAGCAATGACTCCAAGGTGGCCGGTGCGGTTGCCGTCATCGCCGCCTCGCTCCCAGCGCGGTGAGCAGCATGGCCAATACCAGGATGGAGCCTCGAGAGATATCCAGGATATCGCGGTCATAGCCCAAGATGGTGAGACCCGACTGAACTGCCTGCAAGAAGATCACCCCGAGCACGGTGCCGGGCACGTTGAACAACCCCTTGCGAGATGCCGCCGCCCCCAAGAACGCCGCCGCATAGGCCGACAGCAGCAGCGAGATGCCCACTCGGGGAATGGAGGAAGCTGTACGAGCCGTTTGAGACACCGCGGCAACAACGGCCACGAAGCCGACAATCACGAAACCCAATGCCCGCAACGCCTTGACGTTGATACCCGATAGTCGGGCCGCTTCCGAATTGCCGCCAATGGCGTACATGTATCGTCCCAACTCGGTCTTGGACATCAAGAGCCACAAAATGATGGCCAGGCCAGCGGCGATCCACACCGGTGATGTGAACTCAGTGAACGGCTCGGGCTTGCCGATTCCAAGATCCCGGTAGAGGTCCGGCATGTCGGCCGCTCCGGTGATGTTCCGGCCGTCGGAGATCATGTACTCGACGCCCAGCAGAATCAGGAAAGTGGCCAGAGTGGTGATGAATGAAGGCATCTCCACGTACGACACCAACAATCCGTTTATGGCCCCTATACCGAGGCCGAACGCTATGCCCACTAGCACCGCTAGACCCCAGGGCCAATCGTGGTTCACGATCAGCACGACAATCGCGGCCGCACAGGCCGAGAGCGTTCCGGCGATGGACAAATCGAAATCGCCCATGGCCAGGACAACGGTGAGGCCAAGCGAGAGCATGAGCAGCGGTGCAGCCAAGCCCAACTGGGTGCGCAGGTTGTCGATCTCGATGAAGTCGCTGTCGAGCACCGAAAAGATCACGATGCAGGCCACCAGTGTGATGAAGACCCCATAAGTCGAGATAAACCCCAACGGGTCGAAGTTCAAGCGTGAACTCTCCGAGCCTCCCTTCGGAGACCCTGGCGGCACTGGGACAGTGTTTGTTTCAGCCATTGGCTACCTCCCCTGGCCAGAAACTAGTCGCTAGACGCGATTGAGCCGGTGACAGGTGCACCAGTCACCGGCTCAATCAAGCTTCACACCTGCACCAATGGGTGCAGGACTAGTTCCTTAACAGTTGGGCAGACCGTCGTACTCGTCGCACCACTTGTTGCGGAAGTACTCCTCGTAGTCGCCGGGCGGATTCGGGGCAGGCACCTCGGTACTGTCAGCAGGCATGGTGTTCACCGTGTCGATGGTGACCACCTGGCGAACTGAGAAATTCCGACCGTCGTAGGTCGGAGCCCGCTCTTGGCTCGGCTCTGTGCCGTTTTCCAGCCAAGCGGCAACGGCATCTACCTGGGCCCAGCTCTGCCACTCCAGTTTCTCGTCCACTGCGGCATCAACCCGACCGGTCCGGATGTCGTTCACGGTCGTGGGGTTCGCATAGAACGTCAGCAGCTGTGGCCGATTCGGATCATCGGCCTCGTAAAGGGCGCCGATGGCTTGGGCCGCACCGATGGAAGCAACCGAGAAGTTGATCCATACCGCATCGATGTCGTCGAACTGCTGGAGCTTGGTGGTCACGTCCGCTTCGGTGCCAGCCACCAGATCGGCAAAGTCGCCCTCCCACTGGTCGACGATCTCGATGTTGTTGCCCTGGATAACTGAGTTCAGGCCCTCAATGCGCTTGTCGCTCCACGCGGTGGGCACGGATTGCACGATGATTCGAGCGCCGTCGGGGAATTGGTCCACGAGATAGTTGGCCAACTGCACACCGAGGTCGGTGTCGTCGGAAGCGAAGCTGGCGATATAGAAGTCGCGGGGCTCAACCTCACCACCGGCCGAGAGCACGGGAACGCCTTCCTCTTCCGCCCGCTCGAGCACGTCGGTGATGAACGCCTCGGGAATGCCATCAGTAAGCATCACGTCGATGTCCTTGTCCAAGAGCTGGTTACCGCAAACCGGCATCTGGGCTGGATCTCCGGCCGCATCGCAGGTTTCGTAGCTCCATCCGAAGAACTCAACCGCCTCCTTGGCCGCATCCTCGATTCTCTTGCCTGCCTCATCAGCGTAAATCCACTGGAGGTAGCCAATGGTGATGTCAGACCCAGCTGCCACGTCGCTGTCGTCATTGCCGCAGGCACCCGCGACCAACGCAAACGCCAGCGCGAGCGCCAGCAGCTTCCACAAAGAGCGTTTCATGGTTGTCCCCTCTCCGGACGATTGAGCGTCAGTACAACGCTTTAGGCTCCAATAGTAGGAAAATCGTTTATCTGGCACCAATCCCCTGCGCTGTCTGTGTATCACCGCGAGCGCTACTGGCGGCAGGCAATACGCCGCCTCGCCCTGGAGCGCAGACACCCCCCAAGCACGTTTCTATTCATTTCTAGTCTTGTATAATTATATTCACTATACTCTGCTAGAAGTGGGTATAAAGTTCCCGGCAACTTTCATAATGGGAGGAAACAACGGTGGAAGCCCATCGAAATCCTTACAGCCCGGGGGCCGGAAGCCCCCCACCAGCGCTTGCAGGCCGCGATAACGAGATCTCTGAGTTCGACGTGACGGTCCAACGCCTAGATCGCGGACGGGCCGGCCGGAGCCAGATGCTTGTCGGCCTTCGCGGTGTGGGCAAAACGGTTCTCCTGCGCGAGTTCAATGCCATCGCCGCCCAGCGGGGTTGGGTCTGCCAGCACTACGAATGCGATGAGGGCACAGACCTTGCTCAAGCAGCGGCAAGGCTGGCGCGAACGGCCATCTTGGATCTCTCTCCCGGGAAGCGCCTTGCGGATTGGGGGGCAAGTGCATTGGGGGTGCTCAAGTCATTTCAACTCGCATGGGAAGTTCCAGGCGGTGGGGCGGTTACCCTGGGTTTCGAGCCTGATCCGGTTCCAGGGCGCGCCGACTCCGGCGACCTGGGTCGTGACTTGGCTGATTTGTTCCGAGTCGTTGGACAGTTGGCCCAGGATCAAGGAGCCGGAGTGCTGTTCGCCATAGACGAGATCCAGTATCTGCCCGCGGCGCGCCTTACACCGTTGCTGATGGCCCTGCACGAAGTCAGCCAGCTTCAGCTTCCCCTGATTGTGGCCGGCGCTGGACTTCCATCTCTGCTCGGCTTGCTCGGCGAAGCGAGGTCTTATGCGGAGCGCCTGTTCGTATTCTCGTCTATTGAAAGCCTTGACCGAGAAGCAGCTTTCGAGGCATTGGCCTCACCCGCCGAAGAAGAAGACGTTGAATGGGAGACATCCGCCTTGGAGGAGGTGCTTGATGCAACCTCAGGCTACCCATACTTCTTGCAGGAGTTCGGGATGCAGGCATGGCGGATGGCACCCGGCCCGGACAGGATCACCCGCCAAGATGTCATCACGGCAGTGCCACTTGCCAAAGAGCAGCTAGATCAGGGGTTCTTCGCTGTCAGGTTTGACAGGACGACGCGGGCAGAACGCGAGTATCTGGCTGCCATGGCCTCATTGGGGGCGCAGGACTGTCGTTCTAGCGAAGTAGCCAGGGCGCTGGGAAAGACCACTCGGCAGGTCTCGACTATTCGCGATTCTCTGATCAAGCGAGGTCTGTGTTTCTCCCCCGCGCACGACGTGATCGCCTTCACAGTGCCGATGTTCAATGAATTCCTCAAGCGGAGGCTGTGACCGACAGGCCAGAGTGCCGAGGAGGGGTCATCTCACACGGCTCAGACCGGGTCAAACTCCACGTGGAGCTCGGCGGGAGCCCGAAGGAATACTCCGACCTCCTTGGCCTCGAATCCGTCGGCCAGTCGGAGGCTTTCAGTGCAATCGAGCACGATGTTGAGCGCGGCCTCAATCTCGGCTTTGGCCAGATAAGAGCCCACGCAGTGGTGGCGGCCGAAGCAGAAGGTGGTGTGCTCGGCGTTGGCGGCGAAAGCGCTGGATGCCGGCAGGTCTTTCCGGTTTATGTCGAACAGCTCAGGATCGGTATGGGTGTACTTACGCTCGTCCCGGTTGGCCGCCCCGATGATGCCAGTAACGGTGGCACCCGCGGGAATAGTGCCGGTGCCCGACGGAAGCTCGGCCTCCTCGTGGGGCAGGCGCTGGATCCAGTGAGCCGGCGGGCTGTAGCGCAGGGTCTCGGCCACGGCCATGGTGACCATTGAGCGGTCGTTGCGAACCTGCTCGAGCTGGTCCGGGTGCTCAAGCAGGTTTTTGAACAGGCTGGCGATGGCCTTGTCGGTGGTCTCTCCCCCGGCGGTGAGCAGCAAGCTGGTGAACGACTTGACCTCGATATCCGACAGGCCGCTCCCGTCGATCTCGGCGGTGACCAGGTTCGACAGCAAGTCGTTGCCGGGGTTGCGGAGGCGCTCGGCGATCACCGGCATCAGGTACTCCTGGAACTCCACGCGGGTCTGCTCTCCCTCGGCGATGATGTCGGGGTCTTGGTTGATGTTGGACACGAACCGGTTGATCGACTCATACCAGTCCTGGAACTTGGGATGGTCCTCACCGGGCAGGCCCAGCATGGACACGATCACCTTGATGGGCAGGTACCTCGACAAGCCCTCAACCAGATCGCAGCTCCCGTCGTCGATCCACTGATCGATCATCGAGCGAGCCTGGGCCTCGATCATGGGCATGAAGTCGGCCTCCAGCAATGCCCCCCGGAAGAAGGGCGCGACCAGATTGCGGTAGCGGGAATGCTCAGCCCCATGCTTGGACAGCAGTGTCGGGCCGTGAGCCGGCTCGATCATCCACTCGTACATGTCGGTGCTGAAATCCGGGTTCTTGAACACGTGCTCCACATCGGCGTAGCGGCTCACAAACCACGTGTCGGACGCCTCGTCGTGGAAGCACGGGTACTCGTCCCGGTACACCCGGTAAACGTCGTAGCGATCTTCGTCGGAGCTGAGCAGGTCAGGTGGTGCCATGGCGGGCACTCTAGCCAGAGGGAGCTCCCCAGTACCGAGAGCCGGGCGATCCGGTCAGCGGGTGCAGATCACCGAGGAACCGTGGCCGAACATGCCGTGGTTGATGGACAGGCCCACTTTGGCCCCCTCCACCTGGCGGTGTCCGGCCTCGCCCCGGAGTTGCCACACCATCTCGCACACCTGGGCGATGGCCTGGGCGGGAACGGCCTCCCCGAAGGCGCCCAGCCCCCCCGAGGGGTTCACCGGGATGCGGCCGCCCAGCGCGGTGTCTCCCGCCCGCAGCAGCTTCGCCGCGTCGCCCCGCTCGCACAGCCCGATGTGCTCGTACCAGTCGAGCTCGTAGGCCGACGACAGGTCGTACACCTCGGCGAAGTCCAGATCTTCGGGTGACACCGAGGCCTCCTCATAGGCCCGGGCCGCGATGTTGTCCTTGAAAGTCATTGTCTCGTCGCCTACGGCGGCCCACGAGTCCGACGCCAGATAGGGCAGTTCGATCACGCTGTTGGGATAGGTGGGGCTCACCGTGGAGATGCCCGACACCCGCACCGGGTTGTCTACTCCCCGGCTGGCCGCCCATTCCAAGCTCGACACCACCAGGGCGGCCCCGCCGTCGGAGGTGGCGCAGATCTCCAACAGGCGCAACGGGTCGGCCACCATTGGCGAGTTGGCGATGTCGTCAACGTCGTATTCCTTGGTGTAACGAGCATTGGGGTTGAACACCCCGTGGCGAGAGTTCTTGACCTTCACCGCGGCAAAGTCTTCAGAGGTGTCGCCGTACAGCTCCATGCGCCGCCGGGCGTAGAGGGCGAAGTACGTGGGGTTGGTGGCGCCCACCAGATGGAACCGGAGCCAGTCGGGGTCTTCGTGGCGTTCCCCGGCGTTGGGGGCGAAGAATCCCTTGGGTGTTGACTCGGCTCCCACCACCAAGGCCACCTCGCACACACCGGACAGGATCTGGGCCCGGGCGATGCTCAGCGCGGTGGCTCCTGAGGCGCAGGCCGCGTACGAGCTGGCCAGCTGGCAGCCGGTGAACCCCAAGGCGTTGGCGAAGGTGGACGCCGACACATAGCCCGGATAGCCACAGCGCACGCTGTTGGCCCCGGATACGAACTGGATCTCGTCCCAGCCCACCTCGGCGTCGGCCAGCGCGTCGCGGGCCGCCTTTTCCCCGCACTCCACAAAGTTGCGGCCCCATTTGCCCCACGGGTGCATACCCACACCCAGGATGGCGATATCGTCCATTTGCTACCTCACCCGCTTCGCTTCTGACCGATCTCGTCCATCAGTCGTCTCCGTTCTCGCTCATCGGTGTCGGCGACCACTTCCACACCAGGTAGTCATGCTCCTCGTCGGAATACAGCGCATCGATCACCAGCTCCATATCCATGCCCACCGAGAGATCCTCCACCGACACGCCTTCCACCACCTGGCCCAGCACCACCAAGTTCTCCTCGGCCAACCGCACCGCGGCAACCACGTAGGGCTTGAACTCATCGCCGGGAATGACATACGGCGCAGGCGGGGCGTACTCGCCCGTGGTGTACGACCACAGCTGGCCGGTGCGGCTTAGCAACACCTCTTCGATCTCATCGCCCAAACATGCCGGGTCAGAGCCCGCCAGAGCTTTGGGAAAGAAATAGGAACCGCGGCTGCGAGCCCGCCCCCCGATCAGCCGAGGCTCGTCGGTGTCGAGCGTGAACAGGCCTTCCACCGCGGCCACTTGCGTCCTCATACTCACGTCAGCAGCTTACGCATCGCGCCTAGCGGTTGAGCATCCCGCCGTCCACCACCATGGTGTCGCCCGAAACCCAGCGCGCCTCGTCGCTGCACAGCCACACAGCAGCCTCGGCCACCTCTACGGGCAGCCCCAAGCGTCCGCCGGGCATCATCTGGATCACTGCCTCGGCCATCTCCGGGCTCGACTCCCGCCAAGACGCCACCATCGGGGTGTCGATCATGCCCGGGCAGATGGCGTTGACCCGGATGCCCTTGTTGTTGAGCTCGTCGGCGGCGTAGGTGGTCAGCCCCAGCACTCCCCGCTTGGCCGCGGTGTAGTGGGGCTGGCCGGGTGCAGGAATGAGGGCCGCCCCCGACGCGGTGTTCACGATGGCTCCGCCGCCCTGGGCCAGCATCTGGATGATCTCATGCTTCATGCACAGAAACACCGAGGTCAGGTTCACAGCGATCATCTCATCCCACTGCTCGAGCGTGAGCTCGTGGAACAGCCTGGAAGGGTGGGTGATGCCCGCGTTGTTGAAGGCGTAGTTGAGTTGGCCGAATGCCGACACCACCGATCCCACCAGGGCGGCCACTTGATCTTCGTCGGTGACATCAGTCTCAATAAACTGGGCCTGGCCCCCTTCGGCCTGGACCAGGGCCACCGTCTCGGCGCCCCCCTCCGCATTCCGGTCGGCCACCGCGACGCTCGCCCCTCTCCGAGCGAACAACACTGCGGCGGATTGGCCGATGCCGCTAGCCCCACCGGTGACCAGCGCCACCTTGCCTTCCATCGTGTTATTCATGACCATCTGCCTTCTATTGCCGTTGGTACGAGGACATAAGGTAGGCCACCGCGCAATGGAAACTGAAAGGACAGCAATGAGCATCTCATCCTGGGACGATTTCCCGGTTCACCAGTCCCCCGACTGGATCCGCCACGTAGCCACCACCGATCGCAACTTCTACGACCGCTATTACTTCAACCTGCACAGCTCCAGCGGCGAGCTTTTTGCCATCTTCGGAATGGGGCAATATCCGAACCTGGGCGTCCACGACGCATTCTGCTGCGTCGCACGGGGTGCCAAGCAGCACGTAATCCGGGCGTCTCGGCCGCTCACCGACCGCATGGACCAAACGGTCGGCCCCATTCGCATCGAAGTGATCGAGCCGCTCAAGAAGCTACGGGTCATCGTGGAGCCCAGCGAGCACACCATTGCCATGGACGTCACTTGGAATGCGGCCATCCGGCCCATTCCCGAGCCCAACCAGTACATCCGCAATGAAGGCCGCGTGGTGTTCAATACTCAGCGCTTTGCCCAGCTCGGCTGGTGGGAGGGCACCTTGTCGGTAGGCGGCGAGGACTTCCAGGTAACCCCGGACCGGTGGGGGGGCGCCCGCGACCGCTCTTGGGGCATCCGCCCAGTGGGCGAAGCCGAGTCGGACGGCATTCGCGAGGGCTCCAATGTCATGGCCGGCATGTGGAACTACTTTCCGATGCTGTTCGACGACCACGCCGTGCTTTATTTGAACCACGAGCAGCCCGATGGAAGCCGGAAACTGGTTGAGGCCAAGCGCATTTGGGCTGACGGGCGTCCCGACGAGGAATTGGGCCGGCCCGAGCACGACCACACTTTCGAGTCCGGCACCCGGGTGCTGACTCACTCCACCATTTCCTTCCCCGAATCGGGGCTGGAGATAGACTGCGAGCCCCTGCTGGTGAACTACGTGTCGGTGGGCACTGGCTACGGCATGGACGCCGACTGGCGCCACGGCATGTACCAAGGCCCCGAACTAGTGGTCCAGGGCAAGGTGTACGACGTGGATGCCGAGGTCAAGCCCATCGGCCAATACGGAGTGGTGGACCACGTCGCCCGCTTTAGCTATGAGGGCAAGGAGGGCTTCGGCCTCTACGAGCACGGCTTCTTCGGCCCGTTCCCTGACTACGGGCTGAACGACGGGGCTGCCGTGGCCCCGTAAGCGCCGAGAGCGCCGGTAAGCTAGACCACCGTGTCCGTGCCGACCGAGCGCTCAGCAACCACTCCCTCGAGAACCCTGGCAACTCTGGAGAACCCCGACGAGTTCCAGGCCCGCCATATCGGGCCAAGTCCCGAGGATCAAACCGCGATGCTGGCAGAGCTGGGCTGCGACAGCC
Source organism: Acidimicrobiia bacterium (assembly GCA_022821445.1). Taxonomy (GTDB): domain Bacteria; phylum Actinomycetota; class Acidimicrobiia; order Acidimicrobiales; family Bin134; genus Poriferisocius. The sequence continues at coordinate 21,117 of JAJEDQ010000219.1, forward strand.
TGTCGGATCTGGTGGACGCCGCCGTGCCACCCAACATCCGCTCCACGGGCCCGCTGGAACTGCCTCCCGGGTTGACGGAGGCGGCCACCACCGAGGCGCTGCGGGCGCTGGCCGACCGCAACACAGTGGTTACCTCGCTGATCGGCATGGGCTACTACGACACCATCACCCCGCCGGTGATCCGCCGCAACGTGATGGAGAACCCCGCTTGGTACACCGCCTACACCCCATACCAACCGGAGATCTCACAGGGCCGCCTGGAGGCGCTGATCAACTTCCAGACCACGGTCACTGACTTGTGCGCAATGGGCATGGCCAACGCCTCGCTACTCGACGAGGGCACGGCGGCCGCCGAGGCCATGACGCTGCTGCGGCGGATCAATCGCAAGGCCCCTGACGACCGGTTCATCGTGGACGCCGACACCCACCCCCAAACCATCGACGTGGTGGTCACTCGGGCCGTACCGCTGGGCATCGAGGTGGTGGTCGCCGATTTGGAGCAGGCTGACATCGAGGAGCTCGCCGACGGGGCGTTCGGAGTGCTGGTGTCGTACCCCGGCAGTTCGGGGCGCGTCAGCGACCTGAGCGGAATCATCGCCGCCGCCCACAACGTCAATGCCCTGGTGGCCGTGGCCACCGATCTGCTGGCGCTATGCCTGCTGACCCCACCCGGCGAGCTCGGCGCCGACGCGGTGGTCGGATCGTCGCAGCGGTTTGGGGTGCCTTTGGGGTTCGGCGGCCCCCACGCCGGTTTCATCGCGGTGCCGGAATCGGCCATGCGTTCGCTGCCCGGCCGCTTGGCCGGGGTGTCCATCGACGACTCCGGGTCGGTGGCCTATCGGCTGACGCTCCAAACCCGAGAGCAGCACATCCGCAGGGAGAAGGCCACCAGCAACATCTGCACCGCTCAAGTTCTGCTGGCGGTAATGGCCTCCATGTATGCCGTGTACCACGGCCCCGAGGGGCTGGCCCGCATTGCCCTTCGTGTTCACCGCCTGACCGCCATCGCCGCCGCGGGACTGCGCCAGGCTGGTTTCGAGCTGGATGCCGAACACTTTTTCGACACCGTGACAGTAAGAGTCCCAGGTGGAGCCGCCGAAGTCATGAGCGCCGCACTAGACGAGGGCCTCAACCTGCGCCCGGTGGACGACGACACCGTGGCGTTCTCCCTGGACGAGACCACCACTCGCGCCACAGTGGTTGCCCTGTGGCGAGCGTTCGGCATTGCCGCCGATCCGCGAGACATCGACGGCCTTGACGGGCAAACCCCCGACGCGCTCCCTGCGGAGTACGTCCGGACCAGCGACTACCTCGCCCATCCCATTTTCCACCGGTATCACAGCGAAACCGAAATGCTGCGCTACCTGCGCCACTTGGCCTCCAAAGACCTGGCCCTGGATCGCACCATGATCCCGCTGGGGTCGTGTACCATGAAGCTCAACGCCACCACTCAAATGGAGCCGGTGAGCTGGCCTGAGTTCGCCGCCATGCACCCGTTTGCCCCGTCGGACCAGACCGAGGGTTACCGAGCGCTGATCGACGAACTGGAGCAGATGCTGGTGACCATCACCGGCTATGCCGCGGTGTCGCTCCAGCCCAACGCCGGCTCCCAAGGCGAATTGGCTGGGCTATTGGCCATCCGGGGCTATCACGCGGCCCGAGGCGACACCCAGCGAGACATCTGTTTGATCCCCGCCTCGGCCCACGGCACCAATGCGGCCAGCGCAGTCATGGCTGGAATGCGGGTAGTGGTGGTCAAATGCGACGACGACGGCAATGTGGACATGGAAGATCTCAAAGCCAAGGTTGAGGAGCACGACGACCGCCTCAGCGCCCTGATGATCACCTATCCGTCCACCCACGGCGTATACGAGGCCACCGTAACCGAGGTGTGCGACCTGATTCATGCCCACGGCGGACAGGTGTACCTCGACGGCGCCAACCTCAACGCCCTGGTGGGGGTGGCCAAGCCCGGGCATTTCGGCGCTGACGTGTCCCACCTTAACCTCCACAAGACGTTCTGCATCCCCCACGGCGGGGGCGGGCCGGGAGTTGGGCCGGTGGCGGTGGGCCCCCACCTGGCCCCCTATCTGCCCAACCACCCGGTGGTGGCCGAAGCGGGCCCGTCCGCCGGAGTGGGGGCCGTCTCCGCCGCCCCCTGGGGATCGGCCGGGATCTTGCCCATCTCCTGGGCCTACATCACCGCCATGGGAGGAGAGGGACTGACCGATGCCACCGGGGTGGCCCTGCTCAGCGCCAACTACCTGGCCAAACGACTCGACGGCCTGTTTCCGGTGCTCTACACCGGTGAGAACGGCCTCGTGGCCCACGAGTGCATCATCGACCTGCGTCCCCTCCACGCCCAGACTGGCGTCACCGTAGAAGACGTGGCCAAGCGGCTCATCGACTTCGGCTTCCACGCCCCCACGGTGTCATTCCCGGTGGCGGGCACACTGATGGTGGAGCCCACCGAATCGGAGTCAAAGGCCGAGCTCGACCGCTTCGTGGCGGCCATGACAGAAATCAGGGCGGAGATCGGCCACGTGGCCGACGGGCTGATCGACATGGAAGACAGCCCGCTGCGCCGTGCTCCCCACACCGCAGCCGCAATCTCCGACGACAACTGGGATCGCCCTTACTCCCGGGAGCAGGCCGCCTTCGCCCTCCCGGAGATTCGCGAGCGCAAGTACTGGTGCCCTGTCGGTCGGATCGACGGCGCCCACGGCGACAAGAACGTGTTCTGCGCCTGTCCGCCCATCGAGGACCTCCAAGGCACCGGTTCATAGGGAAACAGCCGTTTCGCCCCAATAGGCACCGGCCCACTAGTTTTCGGGGCTGCTAGATATTGCGCCCCGACAAAGGAGGCCAACCGGTGCCCGACGCCATCGTGGAACGAGACGGCCAATCAATCATCATCACTATGAACCGCCCCGAGCGCTACAACGCCCTGTCGGGAGCGATGATGGTGCGGATGTTGGACGCCTACGAGGAGGCGGACAACAACGACGACATCCGCTGCATCATTGTGACCGGCGCGGGGGGCAACTTCAGCTCGGGGGCCGATCTGAAGGCCATGAGCGGCGATGCCGGCAACGCCGACCCCGAGATCGACGTGGCCGCCCGCCAGGCCGCCGACCCCGAACTCCACTGGAAGGCACTGCTGCGCAGCTACCGGCCCACCAAGCCGATCATCGCTGCGGTGGAAGGTGTGGCCATCGCCGGCGGCACCGAGATCCTCCAGGCCATGGACATACGCGTGGCCGGGGAGAGTGCCCGGTTCGGTGTGTCTGAGGCCCGTTGGTCGCTCTACCCCATGGGCGGCTCCGCGGTGCGGCTGCGCCGTCAGATCCCCTACACCGTCGCCGCGGAGATCCTGCTCACCGGCAAGCACATCACCGCCGCCGATGCCAAAGACATCGGCTTGGTCGGCCACGTGGTGCCCGACGGCCAGGCCTTGGACAAGGCCAAGGAGATCGCCGCGGTCATCTGCGAGAACGGCCCTCTTGCCGTGGAGGCCATATTGCGCACCCTGCACGAGACCGACGGCATGACAGAGGAAGAGGCCCTGGCCCACGAGTTCGAATACGGCTGGAAAGTGTTCCAAAGCGATGATGCCAAAGAGGGGCCGCTGGCCTTCAGCCAGAAGCGAAAGCCGGAGTTCAAGCGGAGATAGCGATGAACGCCGCCTCGGGCATATCGGTCTTCGACGTCCACCATCACGTGGGCGACGCCTCGGGTGCGCTGGGCCTGCCGCCTGAGGAGGCCCCCGATCCCGAGGCCTATGCCGCCCTGGAACTGGCCAAGCGCATCGAGATCATGGACGCCGGCGGAATAGACCAGGCCGCGGTGATTCCCGGCCACGGGTATCTGCGACCCAACGGCCATGCCGACACCCAGGCCGAGAATGACAAGATCGCGGCCTACCGAGACTCCACCCCGGATCGCTTCCCGGTGGCCTTCGGCATCGTGGAACCCCGCGACGGCCAGGTCAGCCTGGCCGAGCTCGAGCGGGCCGCCGGGCCGCTGGGGCTGGCGGGCATCAGCTTTCACACCCGCTTCCAGGGGGTGAGCATCGACAACCACTGGGTTACCACCTATGTCGGGGCCATGGGCGATTTGGGCCTGCTGCCGGTGGTCCACGCGCTGGATGAGACTGCGGAGGAGTCGCTGTGGAAAGTGGGGCAGCTCGCCTCCCGCCACCCCGATCTCACCATGCTGGTGCTCGACGGCTACTCCACCCACGAGGGCACCAAGCACTGCGGACACCTGGCTGCCACCTATCCCAATCTGGTGTTCGATTGCAGCCTTTCGTACAATTTCGACTTCATCGCCAACCATGTGCGCCAGCACGGCGCCCACCGCTACGTCTATGGGACCGACCTGTACTCCTGGCCACTCGGCCGGCGCATCAGCCACATACTGGGGCAGCTGCTTGAGTCGGACCTGTCAGATGACGACAAGATCGCAATAGCTGGAGCCAACGCCCGGCAACTATTTGGACTGGAACCTTCATGAAGCACCCCCGAAAAAGCCGACATCCAGCGTGGATTGCGAGTGCTCTGCTAGCGGCGGCAATGGCAGCCGGTGCATGCGGGGCGGTGAGCGAGGAAACCAACGAGGTGGCCGCCACCGACCTGAGCGAGATCATGCCCGAAGGCCTGTTCGAAGCGCTGGAGAACGTGGCCAACCCTCCCGCCGAACCTGCTCCAGACCCGGCGCCGGGCGAATCGCTGCCGGAGGAGATCTACGAAACGCTGGTCCCCGCCCAGGCTGACAACGAGCAAGAACCCTCCGAAGAAGAACTTCTGCGGCTGCGCGATGAGGCGTTCGTGGACTTCTCCCGCTGCATTCGCGACGAGGGCTTCCCCGACTTCCCCGACATCGACAGCTCGCAGATCGTCGACCAAGCCTCCTTCCTGGCCGCCATGCAGGACGCCGGGGTGAGCTTCACCCAGCCCGGTTTGGCCCCAGCGCTCCAAAGCTGCGCCAGCGTCTTCAGCGAGTTGATAGCACTCGCGCCCCAGCAGGACACCAACGTGCAGCAGGTAGAGCAGGAGGAGAACGCGGTGGCGTTCTCCCAGTGCATGCGCGACCAGGGGCTGGACGAATTTCCCGATCCCGATTTCGGCCAGTACCCCAACACCGGCTTTCCCGGACAAGGCGAGGGGGGAGGGGCAACCCCCGAAATCCAGGCTGCGCTGAGGGTGTGCCTCCCGGTGTTCGGCGGGGCGGAGCCCAACCAGGCCGCCGCTCCCCAGCCACCTGAAGACCCGACCCCAGCGGCTCAAGTCACGGCCAGCAGCCCGCAGAGCACCTCCAACGCACAGTCTTCGGCTACCAGCACCCAGGCGCCACAACCAGCCGGTGAGGGATCGACACCCGCCCCGGGCCCCACGGTCAGCGCCAGCGTGCTGCGGGACACTGAAGAGCTGAACACTGCCGAAGTGGTACGGCGCGACTTGATCGACACTGAGGAGTTCTCCGGGACTCTCGGCTATGGCGATCCTGAAGCACTGCATACCAACACCTCCGGTGTCGTTACCGGACGCCTGCCGACAGAGGGCGATGTGCTCGACGTTGGCGATGTCCTCTTCGAGGTAAACAGCTATCCGGTTGTGCTGCTCCGGGGAGAGCGGCCCATGTACCGCCCCTTTGAGCGTGACATGGAGGAGGGTCCCGATGTCGAGCAACTCGAGCAGGCCTTGGCCGACATGAGATTGCCCGGCTACGAGGACTTGACCATCGATGAGGATTTCACCCGAGTCACCGAGGATCTGGTGGAGGAATGGCAAAACCGCCTAGGAGTTGAAAAGACCGGAGTCATCGACATGGGCTTCGTAGTGTTCATCGAAGCCCCCATCCGCATCTCATCGGTGAATGTGATCGAGGGTCAGACGATCTCGGCTCAAGCGGGTGCCTTCACCATCACCGGTCAAGACCAGGAGATCGTCAGCGATCTCGACCCTGCCGATGCCGAGATCGTAAACCGGCTGGATCGAGTTGAAGTAGAGCTCCCCGACGGCCGGGTCACCCCCGGTGCAGTCGCAGAAGTGGCCCGAGTGGCCACTCGATTGACCAACCCCCAAACCGGTGCGCCGGGTGATCCGACCATCGAGGTGATCATCATCCTGCTGGACGGAGAGGCATCGGCCCGATTCGATGCCGCTCCGGTGGACTGGACGATCACCAAAGAGGTAACCCCCAATGCCCTGGTGGTTCCCGCTTCAGCGTTGATCGCCACCGTGGACGGAGGCTTCTCGGTGGAGGTGGTCCAAGAAGGGGCGACAACCCTTGTTCCCGTCGAGGTCGGCACCTTTGTCGACGCTTTCGTGGAGATCACAGGCGGCGACCTCGCAGTGGGCGACCTCGTGCGCATCCCCTAGTGGCGCTACCCCCAGCCGGAACAAGTCTGGAACGCTCTCAGAGAGCATTCTGATGTCATCCGAGCCCCGGAAGGTGCTGGAGATGCACCAGGTGATCAAGCACTACCCGGGCACTCCCCCAGTGCGAGCCCTTGACGGTGTGGATCTGGTGATTCGCGCCGGCGAGCTGGTGGCAGTGGTCGGGCCCTCGGGATCGGGCAAAAGCACCATGCTGAACATCATGGGGGCGCTGGACCGTCCCAGTTCGGGTGATGTCATTGTGGACGGACAAGCCCTGTCGCGGGTCCGCGATAAAGAAGTGTCCGCAGTCCGAGGCCAGCGCATCGGGTTCGTGGTCCAGCAATTCCACCTGCTCGATGGGTTGTCGGCACTCGACAACGTGGCCTCCGGCAACCTCTATCACGGAGCCAGCCTGCGTTGGAGGCGGCAGATGGCCCGCGAGGTGTTGGAGCGGGTCGGGCTCGGCCACCGAATGGGCCACCGCCCGGGCAAGCTATCCGGCGGTGAGCGCCAGCGAGTAGCCATCGCCCGAGCCTTGTTGGGCGATCCGGCCATCGTGCTGGCCGATGAGCCCACCGGAAACCTCGACTCGCAGACCACCGAGGAGATCGTCGAGCTCTTCTTGGAGCTCAACCGAGCGGGTTCCACCATTGTGATCATCACCCACGACCGGGATCTGGCGGCCAGGCTGCCCCGAGCGGTCTCCATCCTCGACGGCCGCATCAGCCACGACTCGGCGGAATCCTGATATGGCGCGCCGCAAACCGCGAATCCGAGACGCAAAGAAGAACGCATCCCGCAGCAGACTGCGAATCCGCGACGCTCTGTCACTGGGGACTCTGGGACTCCGAACTCGGAAGGGCCGCACGGCCATGGCCGCCATCGGCATCGCCATCGGCGTGGCCTCCCTGGTGGCGCTGGTGGGCATCATCAACTCCGGAGAAGCCGACGCCCAGCGGGACCTGCTGGAGCAGGGCATTGACGTGTTGGAGTTGACGCCCGGCACATCATTTGCCGACGACCCCGAGCTGCTGCCTGGAGCAGTCGCGGCCATTGACACCCATATGCGAGATCTAGTGGACGTGGTGGCCTCCATCCGTCGAGTACCGGCCACCATGCGAAAGACTGATTTGATCCCTGAGGTGGAGACTGGAGGCATCCGCCTCTTTGCCGTCAGCGAGGACGACCTGGATCTGCTGATTCCGCTGCGGGGCGGAATGGCGAGCGGCCGATTTCACGATGCGGCCACCGTGCAAGTCCCCACGGTGGTGCTCGGATCCGATACCGCCCAGGTTCTGGGCTTCGACGAGCTCTACGCCAACCCAACCGTCCACATCTCTGGACACGAGTTTGCAGTGATAGGGGTTCTGAACCCGTTCACCATCAGCCAAGGGCTCACCTTGAATCGAGCCGCGCTGATCGGCTTCCCGGTCGCCGAGGAACTCTATGACGCCGACGACAACCCCGAGCGCATCTGGGTGCAGGCCGACTTGGACGTGATCGAGCAGGTTCGACAGCTGCTTCCGCGCCAGGCCAACCCCGAGGCGCCGGGCGAGGTGGCAGTGTCGTCGCTTGATCTTGAAGCCCGGGAGATCATAAGCGAGAACTTCGAGTCGCTGCTCAGCCTGCTGGTGGTGGTCATCATCGTGGTAGGCGCCATCGGAGTGGGCAACATCATGCTCATCTCGGTGCTGGAGCGCCGGGGCGAGATCGGGGTGCGTCGGGCCCTCGGCGCCCGGAAGATCCACATAGCGGTGCAGTTTCTAATCGAGTCGATGCTGCTGACCCTCCTCGGCGGCCTGGTGGGAATCGTGCTAGGACTCTCCGTCGTAGCGGTGGTTACCCAAGTGCTGGACTGGCCGATGACGGTGGAGTTGTCGTTTGTCGGCGTCGGCCTAGGGGTAACGATGGGAGTGGGCCTGGTGGCCGGAATGTACCCCTCTTGGCGGGCATCCCGCATGGACCCCGCCGAGGCCGTCCGCCCTGCGGCCTAGACTAAGAGATGGCCTACGGGTCTACGGTGGGCGACAACCTGAACCATGCGCAGGCATCTGCTACCTGCGCATGGCCGCGGGGTATACCTCAGAGCGGGAGCAGTTCGGGTGTCCGATGGCCACGCCCAGCAGCTTCGCGTTTTGGGGGCGCGTTTGGCCGGGTAGGGGGGAGGCTACGACGGCGCGCCCATAACCGGATACACGATCGAGCTCTACCTAAACAACCGCCGCATCGACACCAAAACCGTGGGCGCCGGCACAAGGGAAACAGAGTTCAAAGGCCTCAGCGCCGACACCGCCTACCAAATCAGAATCTCAGCCCAAAACAGCGCCGGGCGCAGCGCCAGCGCCGCCACCAGCTTCCGCACCGACAAGGCAAGAGTCTGGCCTCCCCTCCGAACCGCGCAGCGTCAACTTCTTTGGCCTGTGGTGCCCGTCCGACTCGAAAACGAGGTCTATGTCCTCTGACCACCTCTCGGTGATACCCCATGAGGCGGGCAGCGACCTGCCTCCTCCGAAGATCGCCCGACCGGCAGGTGGGGGCGGAGAGCCTGCGGGCGGATACGCCAGCGGCACCGACCGGACTCCTACTCGTGTCGCCCGGGCATGCAGGGCGGCGACCATCCAGTAGTCGTGGGCGATCATCTCCCTCGGAAATCCATAGGCATCTGAAGCATGTCCAGAAACCGGCCAAAGTCGCCGGTTTCGGCCAGAACCACACCCCCGACCCTCAAAAACAAACTCTCCACGATCAGGGGGAAGCTCAGGGAAGCTCACGACCAATCACGGATGGTGCAACACCCCGCGTCCGCCACGCGGCGGGAAATGCAGCGCAGGCCGTCCAGGGCCAGGCTGAGCACGAGCCGGACTGTCGCCGGGTTGATGTCGGCGTGTTCAATTCCCGGTAAGGCTCTAGCCTGTGCTGGCCCGCCGGCGGTCACAGTCGGGGATAGCCGACACCGTGATGGTCCCCGTAGGGAGGGGGTTCGAATGGTTCCGCTGGGCCGGGGTCCAGGCTCAGGGCGAGGCTGATCGCCTCGTTCAGCGGTATCTTCTCGCCCCACACCAACTGGCCCTGCATAGTCTCGTAGCCTTCAGCGAGCGCCTCGTGCTCCAGGGTGGACGGGTCGAATGAGCGGATCGACGCGAACCCGTCTGGGGGGCGGGGAGGCGATCCAGGCTGGCGCCACTGCTGGGCAAGGTGCAGCAGGGCGGGACTGTCCCGCCCGATGTGCCCCTCGAAGTCGCCGGCGCAGAGCGCGATGGAGGCCAGGTCGTACACGTCTCTGGCCCTGTACCTGATCGCGTTGAGGTCGCCCGACTCCGACATCTGCGTCTGGGCGAGCAGCTTGTTCATCGCCGTAGT
>JAJEDQ010000121.1 GCA_022821445.1 Acidimicrobiia bacterium
CTGCGGTCGAAGTTCGGCATGGTGCTCCAAGACACCTGGCTCTTTGGCGACACCATCTGGGAGAACCTCCGCTACGGCAACCCCGACGCCACCGACGACCAGATCCTGGAGGCCGCCCGGGTCACCTATGTGGACCGGTTCGTCCCCTCGCTGCCCGACGGCTACGACACCGTGATCAACGACGAGGGCGACAACATCTCCGCCGGCCAGAAGCAGCTCCTAACCATCGCCCGGGCCTTTTTGGCCGACCCGGCGATCCTCATCCTCGACGAGGCCACCTCATCGGTGGACACCCGCACCGAGGTGCTGATCCAAGAGGCCATGAACGCCCTGCGGGCCGACCGGACCAGCTTTGTCATCGCCCACCGCCTTTCCACCATCCGCGGGGCCGACACCATCGTGGTGATGGACGGCGGACGCATCGCCGAGCAGGGCTCCCACGAAGAACTCCTAGCCCGCGCCGGCCCCTACGCCGACCTCCACGCCGCTCAATTCGCCGGCCAAGCCACCTGACCCCCACCGCGGCGAACCCGCCAAAAATGCGGAGGGGGTGGGATTCGAACCCACGGTGACTTGCGCCACACACGCTTTCCAAGCGTGCCGATTCGGCCGCTCTCGCACCCCTCCGGAAGTTAGGGAATTTACCGCACACCGACGGGCGGTCCTGCACCGGTTGCCGCTATCCTGACGACATCTGGGCCGTGGGCCCGGTTTGGAATGTGATGGTCGGGTCCTGTGCAACGCCAGCCCGTGAACCGAGTCAGGGCCGGGAGGCAGCAGCTCTCAGCGGATCCTGGGGTGTGCCGCAGGCCGCCTGGCCATCACTTTCGAGACCGGAGACCCACGGCCCGACTGATTACGCCCGACTGGGCCTAGCTGTCGCTCAGTCTGAGTAAAGTCGGCGCAATGGCCCTTCAGGCGCTGTATCGACGCTATCGACCGGGTTCCTTCGCGGAGCTGCGGGGGCAAGAGGCCGTCGTTCGAGCCCTCCAGAACGCGGTCCAACAGGGCCGAGTCGGTCATGCCTACCTGTTCAGCGGTCCTCGGGGTACCGGCAAGACCAGCACGGCTCGCATCCTGGCCAAGGCCCTCAATTGCACCGACTTGAGCAGCGACGGCGAGCCCTGCGGCAAGTGCCAGTCGTGCCTGGACATCGCCAACAATGCTTCTTACGACCTCATCGAGCTCGACGCCGCTTCCAACAACAAGGTGGACGACGTCCGCGACCTCATTTCCCGAGTGGCGATGGGCTCTCCCGGCCAGGCCAAGGTGTATGTGCTGGACGAGGTCCACATGCTCACTCCTGGAGCGGAGAACGCTCTGCTGAAGACACTCGAGGAGCCCCCCGACCATGTGGTGTTCGTGCTGTGTACCACCGAGCCCCACAAAGTAGTGCCCACCATCCGCAGTCGCACCCAGCACTTGGAGTTCAACCTCATCGACGGCGACGTGCTGGCCGACCACGCCCGCTGGGTGGTGGAGCAGGCCGGACTGGAAGTGGACAACGACGCCATCAACCACGCCGTCCACCGGGGGGCCGGATCGGCTCGCGACACGCTGTCGGCCCTCGATCAGATCGTGGCCGCCGGCGGTGTCGCTGATCGGCTCGACGCGGTGGACGCCATCGTGGAGGCGCTAGCCGGTCAAGACTACGGCCCTGCATTTGTCGCGGTGCATGAAACCCTGCGGTCGGGCCGGGAGCCCCGGATTATCGGCGAGGCCCTCCTCGATCGATTGCGGAATGCCTTCTTGAGCAAAATGGGCGCCGACTTGAGCCACCTCACCGATGCCCAGCAGGAAAGCGCCCGGACCACCTCCGCGCAGATTCCCCCGGCCGGACTCACCCGTGCCCTAGAGGTACTGGGGAGCGCCCTGGTGGATATGCGTCAAGCTCCCGATCCCCGGGTGGATTTGGAAGTGGCACTGGGACGACTCACCCGTCGAGACCTCGACACCGACATCAGCGCCCTGCTGGAGCGCGTCGAGCGCCTGGAGCGCCACGGTCCTCTCCCGTCCACCCCCTCGACGGGTAGCACCGACCCCGTTCCCGCCTCCCCGGACTCCCCCCCCAGCAGCAGCCCGAGCAGCGGACATGAGCGAGCCCGAGCCGCCATTGCCCAGCTCCAGGCCAAACAGACCTCAGACACCGAGCCCCGTCCGGCGGCATCTGTCCCCCAGGATTCCGATTCCGACGCCGCACCGGCAGCCGATCGAGCCCCGCGCCCAACGCTGGGAGCAGTGCGAGCTGGACGAGCGCCTGCGACTTCACCAAGCAGTCCAGAGGCCGCCGGAGCCACCACGGTCACCGGCGATACCGATGCATCCCTGCCCAGTCGAGAAGAGATGGTCGTGGCCTGGGCCGACGCCATCCTGGGCAACCTTCCCAACCGGGCCCGGATCCGCTTCCAGGCCGGCCGCTTCATCGCCAACGATCCCCGAAGCGTGGTGTTCGTCCTGTCTGATCAAATCCACCTGAACCGCTGCGAGGAAGTCCGCGAGGCGGTAGACGACGCGCTCCGAGAGTACTTCGGACGGCCCGTGCCGCTGCGTCTGGCCATCGATGACGACAGCACCGCACCGCCTCCCGACATTCAGCCGGCACCGGCGCCTCCCGCCCACGATGAAGTCGAGGCCGTCGATCCCGATGAGCTGATCGACGAGGAAACCGCCACCAAAGAGGCCATTTCCAATCTCATGGCGGCATTTCCCGACTCCGAACTCGTCACCTTCGATCCGCCCGCCTCGAACAGCCAGCGGGGGTAGTCATGGACAGCGCAAGCAGCGTCTATGCCGCCCCGGTCCAGGTGCTGATCGACGAGCTGGGCCGTTTGCCGGGCATTGGCCCCAAATCGGCGCAGCGCATCGCCTTCCATTTGCTGAAGGTGTCCGAGCAAGATGCGCTGAGGCTGGCTGATGCCATCAAGGAGGCCAAGGCCCGAATTCAGTTCTGCCAGCGGTGTTTCAACATCAGCGAGCATTCCGAATGCGAGCTGTGCGCTGACCATCGCCGCGACCCGGCGGTCTTGTGCGTGGTGGAGGAGCCTCGCGACATTGTGGCCCTGGAGAAGACCCGGGAGTTCCGAGGCCGGTACCACGTGCTCGGCGGGGCCATCAACCCCATTGAGGGCATCGGCCCCGACCAACTCCGTGTCAAAGAGCTGCTGGCCCGCATCAACGACGAAAACGTCACCGAGGTCATCTGCTGCACCAACCCCAACATCGAGGGCGAGGCCACTGCCATGTACCTGGCCCGCCTCATCGAGCCGCTCGGGGTGGCCGTGACCCGAATCGCCAGCGGCCTCCCGGTGGGCGGTGATCTGGAATACGCCGACGAGCTGACCCTCAGCCGCGCCTTGGAGGGTCGCCAGCGCATCTCAGCAGGCTGAGTCCCTAGGCCCTCCAAGGAAAGACGTAACCGGCTGAAAAACCAGCCTGCAAACGCAAGACACCGCCTTAGCGAGTCGGGCGGGGGGCATTGGGAACCGACACGCATAAGGCGGTGCTTGTTTGTTTCAATTACATTACAAAGATGACGAAACGAAGTCAAGTCATCTTGGACTTGTAACAATCAGACTTCGACTAGGAGCGCATCCCCCTGACCGCCGCCGCCGCACAGCGCAGCTGCTCCCAAACCGCCGCCCCGACGGCGGAGCTCGTGCAACAACGCAAGCACTATGCGGTTTCCACTGGCTCCGATGGGGTGGCCCAAGGCAATGGCCCCGCCGTTCACGTTCACCACATCGTCGGAAATCCCCAGGTCGGCCATCGACGCCAGAGCCACCGCGGCAAACGCCTCGTTGATCTCAAACAGGTCCACCTCGCCCAGGCTCCGATCGGCCGACTTGAGCGCCTGGAAAATGGCCCGCGACGGCTGGGTGAGCAGCGAGGGATCGGGTCCAGCCACCTGGCCGTAGCCCACATAGGCGCCCAGCGGCTCCACGCCGAGATGCTCAGCCCGCTCTCGACTGGCCACCACCAGCGCGCTGGCCCCGTCGGAGATCTGTGAGGCGTTGCCCGCGGTGATGTTGCCCGACTCGGCGAACGCCGGGCGCAGTCGGCCCAGCGACTCGGCGGTGGCGTCGGTGCGCACCCCCTCATCGGCCGGCACCGTCACTGGATCGCCCCGGCGCTGGGGCACCTCCACCGGCACCATCTCGTCGTCGAACCGACCGGCGGCCGCGGCGGCCGCGGCCCGCTGATGCGACTGGGCTGAGAACGCATCCTGGAGCTCACGGGGCAGGCCGCTCGACGCGGCGTACTTCTCGGTCCCCGTCCCCATGGCACAGTGATCGAAAGCGCAGAACAGCCCGTCGTACATCATGGAGTCCACCAGGTCACCGTCGCCCAGGCGATACCCCTCCCGGGCCTTGGTCAACAGGTAGGGCGCCTTGGTCATCGACTCCATGCCTCCGGCCACCACGATTTCGGCGTCGCCCGCGGTGATCATCTGGTGGGCCAGGTAAATGGTGTTGATGCCCGACAGGCACACCTTGTTCACTGTGGTAGCCGGCACCGTCATCGGGATGCCCGCCCCCACCGCCGCCTGTCGAGCCGTGGCCTGACCCTCACCGGCCAACAGCACTTGACCCATGAACACGTAGTCCACCTGCTCGGGGGCCACGCCCGCCCTCTCCAGCGCGGCCCGAATGGCCAGCGCCCCCAGCTCGGTCCCCCGAAACGACGCCAGCCCGCCCGACATCTTTCCGATGGGCGTGCGGGCCCCGGCCAAGATCACCGTTTCACTCATTGCTTCTCCCTTGTCTGTCCGCCTTCGATGCCGAACAGGATACGGTCGCGATGTGCGGGTCCACCTTGTTGACGGGACATATGAGCTGTTCCGCTACCACTTCTCCCCGGGCAACCGCGACGCCGAGCGGGGAGCGGCCCGGGGCGTGGTACACAGCATGCTCCAGCTGGTGGACGACGGGGCCACCCACATCGGAATAGCCACCGATCAGGTGATCGAGTCGTTCCGCAACGAACTGTGGCCCGGCTACAAGACCGGCGAAGGGGCGCCCCCCGAGCTGATGGCCCAGTTCCCCCTGGTGGAGGAGGCCCTAGCCGCCGCCGGTTTCTGCATCTGGCCCATGGTCAGGCACGAGGCCGACGACGCGATGGGCGCTGCGGCCCGCAAGGCCGCTCTGGCTCCTGAAGTGGAGCAGGTGCTGATCTGCACCCCCGACAAAGACCTGGCCCAATGCGTCACCACCGATGGGCGCATCGTGCAATACGACCGCCGCCAACAGAAACTCATCAACCACCAAGGGGTAGTGGACAAGTTCGGGGTGGCACCCGAGTCGATCCCCGACTACCTCGCCCTGGTGGGAGACACCGCCGACGGCTTCCCCGGCCTGGCCGGCTGGGGCGCCCGCTCCACCGCGACGGTGCTGTCCCACTACATCCACCTGGAGAACATCCCCGACGCCGTCGGCCAGTGGGAGGTGAGCGTGCGGGGTTCGGCCAAGCTGGCCGCCACCCTGGCCGAGAACCGGGAGCTCGCCATGCTGTTCCGTCGCATCGCCACCATCGACGACGGTGCCCCGACGTTTGATGGCCTCGACGAATTAGAGTGGGCCGGCCCCACCCCGGAGTTCCCCGAGCTGATGAGCAGATTGGGCGGCGACCATCTTGTTGAGCGGGCCGACGACCTGAAGCGCCGATTGGGAAAGGCCTGAAAGGAAGACCAGATATGCGTACTGCGGTCACCGAGATGTTTGGCATCGAGTTCCCGATACTGGCCTTTACCCACTGCCGCGATGTGGCCGCCGAAGTCAGCCGGGCCGGTGGATTGGGCGTGCTGGGCGTTGTCGGACACACCGAGGAAGACCTGGAAACCGATCTGGCGTGGATCCAAGAGCAGGTCGGCGACCGCCCCTTCGGCGTCGATCTTGTGGTTCCCGCCCGCTACGAGGGCGTCGAGCAGGGCGGGCTGGACGTGGAGCAGGCCCACTCGCTCATCCCCGCTGAGCACCGGCAATTTCTCGACGAGCTGCTCGAGCGCTATGACGTGCCGCCGCTGCCGCCCGACGACAGCTCACCCCGGGACTGGGGTCCCGCGGCCCCGCTGTCGGGCCGCCGGGCCGGTCGCCAACTCGAGATCGCCTTGGCCTACCAGCCTGCGCTGGTGGCCAACGCGCTGGGCCCGCCGCCCCCGGAGATGATCGAACAGAGCCATGCCGGCGGCGCCCGGGTCGCCGCCCTGGCCGGCCGGGCCGCCCACGCCGCTCGCCATGTGGCTGCCGGCGTCGACATCATTGTCGCTCAGGGATACGAGGCCGGCGGTCACACCGGAGAGGTGGGCTCCATGGTCCTCATCCCCGAGGTAGTGGATGCGGTGGCCCCCGTGCCGGTGTTGGGCGCCGGGGGCATCGGCCGAGGGCGCCAAATGGCCGCAGCCATGGCACTAGGGGCCCAAGGGGCATGGTGCGGCTCGGTGTGGCTTACCACCGAGGAGGCTGAGACCCACCCCGCGGTCAAGCAGAAGTTCCTGGCTGCTGGATCGTCTGACACGGAGCGGTCCCGCACTATCACCGGCAAGCCGGCCCGGATGCTGCGCTCGGCCTGGACCGAGGAGTGGAACCGGACCGATACCCCCGACCCTCTCCCCATGCCGCTTCAGATCATGCTGACCGGCGAGCCCCGCCGCCGCATCGACCGGGTGGCCCACCACCCCGGCAGCGGCGCCGAGAAGCTGACCAACTATTTCGTCGGCCAAATCGTGGGTGCCATGAATCAATCCCTGCCCACCCGCCAAGTGGTCTACAACCTCGTCGAGGAGTTCATCGAGGCCGTGGAAGGCCTCCAGTCTCAACTCGACGACGGGTAGAGCAGCTCCAACGCCTCATCAATCGAACGCGCCCGCTGGATGATCCCCGCCTTCTCGGGCTTGATGAACCCAACATCGACAAGCTGTTGGTGAAACGCGGCCAACGGCGCCCAGAACCCATCCTCATCCAACAACACCACCGGCTTGTACCGCCCGCCCTCATGCAGCCCCAGCTGCGTCCAGGTGGCCGCTTCAAACAACTCCTCCTGGGTCCCCAACCCGCCCGGCAGGGCACAGAACCCGTCCGACAGCGAGTACATGAGCTGCTTGCGCTCGTGCATGTCGGCCACTAGGTGGAGCTCGGTCAGCCCCTGATGGGCCACTTCAATCTCGTCCAGGAAGTTGGGGATCACCCCGATCACCTCGCCGCCCGCGGCCATGGTCGCGTCGGCCATCACCCCCATGAGCCCGACCCGTCCCCCGCCGAACACCACCCCAATGCCCTCGTCAGCCAGCCGCCGCCCCAAATCAGCCGCCAATTCCGCAAACCCCGCCTCAGTCCCCAGTGACGAGCTGCAAAAGACCGCCACCCGCCTCTGCCCCGGATCCAAAGCCACGAGAGTGAGGCTACCCACCTCTTCCCCACACAAAGGAAGTCGTTGATCCTCAACCTGCCAAACACGACACGCTCAACAACCAAGACCCCATGTAGCCTGTCACCACAATGGCCGAGCACTCGATGAAGGACCGCCTCAACGACTTGGAGCGCCGCAAGCACGAGGCCCTCCACGCCGGACCCCAGCGGGCGGTCGACCGCCAGCACGACAAGGGCAAGATGCTGGCCCGGGAGCGCATCGAGTACCTGCTCGACGACGGCTCCTTCCACGAACTCGACATGCTGGCCCGCCACCGGGCACTGGACAGCGGCATCGAGGAGCGGCCCTACACCGACGGGGTGATCACCGGCTGGGGCACCATCGACGGCCGCAAGGTGTTCTTGTTCGCCCAAGACTTCACCGTGTTCGGCGGGGCGCTGGGAGAGGTGTTCGCCGAGAAGATCCACAAGGTGATGGACCTGGCCTTATCGGTGGGCGCGCCCATGATCGGCCTCAACGACGGGGCCGGGGCCCGCATCCAGGAAGGGGTGGTGTCGCTCGACTCATACGGCGGCATCTTCCACCGCAACGTGAAGTCCTCCGGCGTCATCCCCCAGATCAGCGTGATCCTGGGGCCGTGCGCAGGCGGGGCGGTGTACAGCCCGGCCATGACTGATTTCGTGTTCATGGTGGCCGAGAAATCTCACATGTTCATCACCGGTCCCGACGTAGTGAAGACCGTTACCGGTGAAGAGGTAACCCTGGAGGATCTGGGCGGGGCCCGCTCCCACTCCACCAAGTCGGGGGTGGCCACCTTTGTGGGCCAAACCGAGGAGGAAGTTCTCGACGAGGTCCGTTTCCTGATCAGCCACCTCCCGCCCAACAACCTTGAGGAGCCCCCGCGGGTCGATGCCACCGACGACCCCGAGCGGCTCACCCCCGAGCTGCGCGACATCATGCCCGACAGCCCCAACCTGCCCTACGACATGCGCCAGGTGATCCAGGGGGTGGTGGACGACGGGGAGTTCATGGAGTACCACGCTCACTGGGCCCAGTCCATCGTGTGCGGTTTCGCCCGGCTCAACGGCTACACCGTGGGCGTGGTGGGCAACCAGCCGATGGTGCTGGCCGGCGTGCTCGACATCGAGTCGTCGTCAAAGGCGGCCCGGTTCGTGCGGACCTGCGACGCCTTCAACATCCCGCTGCTGACCCTGGTGGACGTGCCCGGCTTCTTGCCCGGCGTCGACCAGGAGCACGGCGGCATCATCCGCCACGGGGCCAAACTGCTGTACGCCTATTGCGAGGCCACCGTTCCCCGCATCCAGGTCATCACCCGCAAGGCCTACGGCGGGGCCTACGTGGTGATGGACTCCAAATCGGTGGGCTCCGACCTGTCGTTCGCCTGGCCGGGCGCTGAACTGGCCGTGATGGGCCCGCAGGGGGCGGTGGAGATCATCAACCGCCGCGAGCTCCAGTCCGCCGCCGATCCTGTGGCCCGTCGGGCCGAGTTGGTGGACGACTACACCGAGCGCTACGCCAACCCCTACATCGCAGCCGAGCGGGGCTACATCGACGATGTGATCGACCCCGCCGACACCCGCCGCCTGGTGATCGCCGGTTTCGAGATGCTGCGCTCCAAGCGAGAGGAACTGCTGCCTCGCAAGCACGGGATCATCCCGCTCTGATCCCCAAGCGCAGAAAATCACTCCGGTGTTACCCAAGTGACCAGCTAGAACAGCCTCATGAGCCTCATCCAGATCACCCCGCAGCCCACCGATGCTGAAGTGGCTGCCATTCTGGTCGCCTACGAGGCTCTCTGGCCTCGTCCCGCGGCCGTCGAGGTTCCGGCGTCTTCCGCCCCCCGCTGGCGGTTCAGCGGCCGATGGTGGAGCGCCCCCTCGGCAACTCGCCGGCAGCGCCAGTCGTTGAAGCAATGACCACCGACCCGGCCCACCATCGCACTGCCGAGGAACTGGAAGCCGCCCTCGATCACATCCGAGAGGCGCCATCCGACCACGGCACGCTGGAGTTGATCGCGCGCCGTCCCGCAGTGAATGAGCGCGAGGTCCTGGAAGTCGGCCATCTCAGTCTGGAGGAGGGCTTGGTGGGCGACACCTGGGCCCAGCGCGGCTCATCGAAAACGCCCGATGGCGGACCCCTCCTCGACGCCCAGATCAACATCATGAACGCCCGGACTGTCGCCGCGGTGGCCGGGCCCATCGAACGCTGGGCCCTCGCCGGCGATCAGTTGTACATCGATCTCGACATCAGCACCGAGACCCTGCCCCCCGGCACTCGCCTTGCCCTCGGCGAAGCCGTGATCGAGGTCACCGCCGAACCCCACACTGGCTGCCAGAAGTTCTCCTCCCGGTTCGGCCTCGCCGCCCTCCGCTTCGTCAACTCGCCGGTCGGCCGCGCCCTCAACCTCCGCGGCGTCAACGCCCGAGTAGTCCACCCCGGCCCCATCCACCAAGGCGACTCAGTTACCCGCCTCAACTAACCCCCTACCCCAAAAAAGGAGAGCTGGTGCCCCACCATAGGTGGGCCGAGTGGGTGGCCCGGCTCAGGGCGCCCGCCGCCCGGACTCCATGGAGGACGGCGGGCTGGGCCGGGACAGGACCCGCCGGTCCACCGGAGGGTGGTACAACCTAGGAAGCCCACGGAGCAGAAGGCTGCTTGACCGCTGTCTTCAAACGCGCCAAGTACTCACTTCGAGGGATCTCCACCGCCCCCAAGCTCCGCAGGTGCTCCGTCGCCCACTGCACATCCAACAGCCGGGCTGCACCACCGTGGTTCAACCTCCCTACCAGCGCCACCAGCGCCACCTTCGACGCATCGCGATCAACATGAAACATCGACTCCCCCGCGAACAGCCCGCCGATCGACACCCCGTACAACCCGCCCACCAGCTCTCCCTCTTCCGACCACGCCTCCACGCTGTGGGCCCAACCCATACGGTGCAGCCCAACGTAGGCATCTCGGATGTCCGGTGAGATCCAACCATGAGGACGCTCAATTGCTCGGCAGGCATCAACGACATCGGCAAAGGCGATGTCAACCGTTATTCGATATCGCCGCAGCGACCGGCGCAGAGAGCGGGTCACCCGGAGGTCATCGAGCGGGATCACTCCCCGAGGGTCGGGCGACCACCATCCCAGCTTGTCGGTTCGTCCCAATGGCATCGGAAACAAGCCGGATCGGTAGGCCGCCAGCAGCGTGCCCGGGGCCAGATCCGCCCCCACTGCCACCAAGCCATGCTCATCGGCCGTCTCAGCAGGAGGAAACTCCCACTGGCTGGGCTCGGGGCGGAGTGGACTATCTGGCCTCACCCCCATACTCTGCCCCACCCAGAGCGCGGGGGTTAGCGGACTAGCCGGATTCTTCGACGGTGACCGAGTTGACGATCACCTGCGGCTCAGGCCCACCGCCCAGCGGGTTGTTGGGCTGGTCGACGTGGCTGGCCAAAATGGCCTCGGACACCCCCAGACTCGCATCGTCCATTTGGCCGAACACCACGTAGGTGCCCTGGTTGTTGAGCAGGGCGGTGTTCTCGTTCACCGCGAAGAAGAACTGGGCGCTGGCACTGTTGGGCGCCGCCGTGCGAGCCATCACGATCTGACCCGGCTCGTAGGTGAACCCCGATCCCTCGTCGGGGATGGTGTAGCCCGGGCCGGGATCAGACGGGGAGTTGGTGTGCGGCGCCCCGCCCTGGATGATGCCGATACCCGGATCGGTGCGGAACAACAGCGTGTTGTCGTAGTAGTGGTACCGGGCCAACACCGCGAAGTTGTTGGCTGTGATCGGCGTGTTGGCCATGTCGAGCTCGATCCGCATCTCTCCCGCGGTGGTGTCGAACACCGCGGTGTACTGCTTGGAAGCGTCCAAGCACATGGGCTGGGGGCCGTCGAAATCGAGGACCTGTGGTCCTGATCCGTCTGCTGGAGGACATCCGCTCAAATCAATGCTCCCTTCAGGAGTTGGGTCGGTGGATTGTATGGCAATGGAGTTGACGATGACCGCCTCGGACGGTCGCCCTCCGAAGGCGGTGTCCGGGTCGTCAACGTGAAGGACGAGGGCGTCGAGGACCACCGACAAGCTGCCGTCGGAGATCTGGCCCAGGCTCGTGAGCCCCGACACCGGCTGGGACGGCAAGAACTCGTCGTAGGCCAGCAGGAGGAACTGTCCGGTCGTGTCTCCCTCAGCCGACCACAGCAACTGACCTTGCCGAAACTCCTCGACCTCGTCCGCAGCCACCGTGAACCCCGGCCCGGGATCGTCGGCGTCGTTGGTGTGGGGCGACCCACCCTGGATGTAGCCGCCGGTCGGGTCGGTATAGAACACGGCTGTTCCGTCGTAGTAGCCGTATCCGGCCAGCGCTGTGAATGCGTTCACCGCCTCGGGATTGGCCTCCTGGTCGAGTGCCACCCTGATCTGTCCCAGGGTTGTGTCGAACACCGCGGTGTAGTCAAGCTCGGGATCGAGGCATTGAGCCGGAGCCGACTCAAAGGAGGTCACTCGGAACGCCGGGCCTGCCGGATCGGGGCACGGAGTGACTTCCCCGGTCAGCTCGCCTCCGGGACCCGGGGGCGGGGGTAGGTCGGGAAACCCGCCGGTGCCCGGTGTAGCGTCGGCACCATCGCCTTGGGCCGTCTCGCCGATGGCGGTGTCCCCGCTGGTGTCGTCGCTTTCGTCATCTCGCACCACCAGCCACAGGATCAGAACCGCCACCACGATCACCGTCGCAATCAGAGCGACCCGAACGCCTGTAGAGCGGATTCTGCCGCGGCTCTCGGTCACCCTGGCCCGTTGCTGCGCAACCTGTCGGCGCTCTCGCTGACGCTGTCTCTTGTCGGTGGCCATCGCCTGAAATCTACGATGGCAATCACCGAAGTGCCTATCAGCGCAAGAATCTCGGATAACAACCACAAAAGTGCCCATTAGCGGCCGGTAGCGTTTGGGCGTGGCCTTGGTGGTTCAGAAGTTCGGCGGCACGTCGGTGGCCAACGCCGACCGCATCCGCGAGGTGGCCGACCATGTGCGCCGGTCTCGGGATCGCGGCGATCAGGTGGTCTTGGTGATCAGCGCCATGGGCAAGGAGACCGATGAGCTGCTGTCGCTGGCCTCGGCGGTGTCCACCACTCAACCGGGCCGGGAGCTGGACATGCTCATCACTGCCGGGGAGCGCAAAGCGTGCGCCCTCGTCTGCATGGCCCTCCATGACCTCGAAGTGCCGGCCGACTCCTTCACCGGCAGCCAGGCCGGGTTCGTCACCGACACCAATCACGGCAACGCCAAGATTCTGGAGATCACCCCCGGCCGAGTTCAGGCCGCCCTCGACGCCAATCGGGTGCCGGTGGTGGCAGGATCCCAGGGGGTCAGCACCGAGAACGACGTGACGTTCTTGGGCCGGGGTGGCTCCGACACCACGGCAGTTGCGCTGGCCCACACCCTGATGGCCGATGCCTGCGAGCTCTATACCGACGTGCCCGGGGTGTTCACCACCGATCCCCGGGTGTGCCCCGATGCCCGCAAGCTGGGCACCATCTCGTTCGACGAGCTTCTGGAGATGACCGCAGTGGGCTGTCCCAAGCCGGCCATGCGCTCAGTGGAAGTCGCCCAGAACTACGGAGTCAAGCTGCACATTCGATCCGCCTTCACTTGGGAGCAGGGCACCTGGGTGGTCAAAGAGGAGTCTTCCATGGAGCAACCCATCATCCGATCGGTCACCCCCGACACCTCGGAGGCCAAGATCACTGTTACCGGCGTGGCCGACAGGCCCGGCGTGGCCGCCATCATGTTCCGCAAGCTGGCCGACGCCGGCGTGAACGTGGACATGATCGTGCAGAACGCCTCCGAGCACGGCGTTACCGACATCTCGTTCACGGTTCCCGACGAGGACGCCGACACGGCGTCCGATCTCACCAAGAAGGTGGCCGATGAGATCGGGGCAACCGGCGTGACCGCCGACCGCAAGATCGCTCGGGTCAGCCTGGTGGGGGCGGGGATGAAGTCCCACCCCGGCGTGGCCGCCACCATGTTCGAGACGCTGGCCCAGGAGAAGATCAACATCGAGATGATCTCCACCTCTCCCATCCGCATCAGCTGCGTCATACGCCAAGACCAGACCGATGCGGCTGTTTCTGCGCTGCACGAGGCCTTCGACCTGTCCCGATAACGACCGCGGTTCTCCGCCGTGCCAACGGTAGGATTTTCGCCGTGAGAGTTGCCGTTGTCGGTGCCACCGGCCAGGTGGGCGGGGTGATGCGCCGCCTGTTGGAAGAGCGTGACTTCCCCGTAGCCGAACTGCGGGTGTTGGCTTCGGCCCGCTCCGCTGGCCGGACCATGTCTTGGCGAGGCCAGGACTTCGTTGTCGAGGATGCCGCTGCTGCCGACTACCGCGGGGTGGATATTGCCCTGTTCTCCGCGGGGGGCGTCACTTCCCGAGAACTAGCCCCCCGAGTGGCCGAAGCCGGTGCCACGGTGATCGACAACTCCTCGGCCTGGCGCATGGACCCCGACGTGCCCCTGGTGGTCCCGGAGGTCAACGCCCACACGCTGGCTGAGATCCCCAAGGGGATCGTGGCCAATCCCAACTGCACCACGATGGTGGCCATGCCGGTGCTCAAGCCGTTGGCCGTTGAAGCCGGACTGCGCCGGCTGGTGATCTCCTCGTATCAGGCGGTCTCCGGAGGCGGCTTGTCCGGGGTTGCTGAGCTCGACGAACAGGTCCGCAAAGTGGCCGACGATGCCATGGGCCTTACCCACGATAGCCAGGCCGTTTCGTTCCCAGCGCCATCGGTGTTCGCCGCCCCCATCGCCTTCAACGTGGTCCCCGAGTGCGGCTCCTGGATCGATGACGACTCCGGGGAGACCTCCGAGGAGCGCAAACTGGTGGAAGAGAGCCGCAAGATATTGGAGCTCCCCGATCTGGAAGTAAGCGCCACCTGCGTTCGAGTGCCGGTGTTCACCGGCCACTGCCTAGCCATCAACGCGGAATTCGACCACCCCTTGAGCCCTAGGCGGGCTACCGAGCTGCTGGCCGCCGCCCCCGGCGTCGCGCTCAACGACGTGCCCACTCCCCAAGCCGCCGCCGGCATCGACCCCACCCTGGTCGGCCGCATCCGTGTCGACCCAACCGTCCCCCACGGCCTCGCCCTCTTCGTAGCCGGCGACAACCTCCGCAAAGGCGCCGCCCTCAATGCCGTGCAGATTGCGGAAGCGCTGCTCTCTTCCTAGCCCGGCGGATTATCCCGGTACCGCAACGCCGCCTCTTCCAAACTAAGCCCCAACTGGTTGGCCAGCGACGCCAGCCAAGCCAACACATCCCCCATTTCGTGCAGCCGTTCCATATCGTCACCCTTGCGCACCGCCTGGGCCAGCTCCCCCAACTCCTCGCACAGCCACGCCACCGTGGCGGGGATGCCCCGTTCACGGTCTTGGGGGCCGTACAAATCCTCCATGAGCTGTTGGAACGCCGCAATCTCCACGGCCTTATGAAATCAGAGCCGGTAGCCCCCGTCTACGCTGATCACCTGACCCGTTATGCCGGCGCCCGCCTCCGAGGCCAACAACACCGCCATCGGAGCCAGTTCCTCGGGTTCCAGGATTCGGCGCTGGGCGCTGTCGGCGCGGGCGTCGGCCTCGGCCTCGGCCGTGCTGATGCCCTTGGCCGCAGCCAGCCGCTCAAAATCCACCAGTGCTGTGTTGGTCCATCCCGGGCACAGGCAGTTCACCGTGATCCCGTGGGGCGCCGCTGACATGGCCAACTGTTTGGTCAGGCCCACCAGACCGTGTTTGGCCGCGGTGTAGCCCACGCTGGCCGCGGCCCGCTTGGAAGCACCCGAGCCGATGTTGATGATGCGGCCATAGCCCTGCTCGCGCATGGGGGCAAGCGCTTCCTGGCTGGTCCAGAAGGCCGAGATGAGGTTCAACCGCAGCGTGGCCATGAACGGCTCGGCACTTCCCGAGAAGGGGTCGTGATTTCCTCCCGATGAACCCCCGACGTTGTTCACCAGCACCTCGACGCGCCCGAACTCGGCCATTGCCGCCCGCACCGGCGAGCGGGCCTGGTCTTCATCGGCGGCGTCGGCCACCACCGCCAGCCCCGATTGGCCCGCGTCCTCGATCTCGGCCACCACCGAGTCAAGCTGCTGCCGGGTCCGGGACGACACCACCACCGTGGCCCCCTCCCGGGCCATCCCCACAGCAATGGCCCGTCCGATCCCCCGGCCCCCGCCGGTGACCACCGCCACCCGGCCTTCAAGCACACGCACTGTCGCGCCGTTGGCGGCCAGGGGGGCCACCCGATGATCCGCCACCGCCACCCGGCCTTCAAGCACTGGCACTGTCGCGCCCCTAGCCGTATGAAATCGTGCGGTGGGCCAGCTTCCAGCCGTTCTCGGTCCGCGCCAAGAGATCCCGATACGTCCCGACCAATGCAATCGACGGTTCAGTGGCGGTGTTCACCCAGAACTGCCAATAGGCATCAGATACAGCCTCGTCGCCGTTCACCGTTACCGCTTGGGTGGTGATCACATGGCGGGTATTGCTCCCCGGCCCCACGGTGCCTGCGGCGCGCCGCTCAATGGCTCCGGTCAGGAGATTCTCTCGCCCCCGCAGCTCTCCTCCTGGCATGTCCCACCGAGCATCGTCGGTGAACAAATCCACGTACTCCTCCAAATCCCCCTCATCCGCCAGCATTGCCAACCGGGCAACAACATTTTTGATCGCAGCATCGTCGCTCATGCTCTGAGAATACCGACAGGGAGTAACCTCACCACATGCACGACCTCGTCATCCGCGCCGGCACAGTCATCGACGGCACCGGCCAGCCAGGATTCACCGCCGATATCGCCATCGACAACGAGACGATCACCGAGGTCGGCGCCAACGTTTCCAAGGGACGCCAAGAGCTCGACGCCGACGGCCTCCTCGTCACCCCCGGCTTTGTCGACATCCATACCCACTACGACGGACAGGTCTCATGGGACCCCGAGATCACCCCATCGGTGTGGCACGGGGTGACCACGGTGGTTATGGGCAACTGCGGCGTGGGCTTCGCCCCGGTACGGCCCGGCTCAGAGGAATGGCTCATCGGCCTGATGGAGGGGGTGGAGGACATTCCCGGCGCGGCTCTCGCCGAGGGCATCGATTGGGAGTGGGAGAGCTTCCCCGAGTACCTCGACGCCGTCGACCGCAAGCCCCGCACCATCGACGTTGCCGCCCAGGTGCCCCATGGCGCGCTCCGGGCCTACGTCATGGGAGAGCGGGGGGCCGACCACAACAACCACCCCACCGACGATGAAGTAACCGAGATGGCCCGGTTGGCCGCCGAAGGCGTGGCCGCCGGCGCGGTGGGCTTCACCACCAGCCGCACCATTAATCACAAGACCAAGTCTGGCGAGCACACGCCGAGCCTCACCGCCGGTGCTCCTGAGCTGTGGGCCATCGCCGAGGCAGTGGGCCAAACCGGCAAGGGAGTATTCGAGATGGTGGGCGACTGGGTGGACTTGGATGCCGAGTTCGATCTGGTAGCCGAGATGGCCCGGCGCAGCGGCCGACCGCTGTCCATGACCATTGCCGTCCCCGACACAAGGCCCGATCTGGGCCACCAGCTTCTCGACCGCATCACCCAGGCCAACGAGGCCGGCATCCCGCTGCGAGCGCAGGTGGCCAGCCGTCCGGTGGGCGTGCTCGTGGGCTTGCAGTCCACCTACCACGCGCTGCTGTCCTGCCCCGGTTACCACCAGTTCGCCGCCCTTGATCTGTCGGAGAGAGTGGCCCGCTTGCGCGAGCCCGACGTGAGGTCTCGTCTGGTTGCCGAATTGGCCGCCCAACCCCTCCACACCTTCAACCGTCTCGACAAGCTCTTCCCGCTGGGCGAAACGCCCGACTACGAGCCTTCGCCCGACGTCAGCGTGGCCGCCGATGCGGCCCGACGCGGCGTGGATCCTCACGAGGCGCTCTACGATGCACTGCTGGCCCGCGACGGCACCGAACTGCTGTACGTCCCCGTGATGAACTACGCCGACGGCGACTTCGAGCTCACCAGGGAGATGCTGTCCCACCCACTCAGCGTCCCGGGCTTGGGCGACGCCGGCGCTCACGTCGGGTTCCTGTGCGACGGCAGCATGCCCAGTTTCCTGCTCTCCCACTGGGGGAAAGACCGAACGCGGGGCGATACGCTGCCTGTGGAGCAGCTCATCAAGTGGCAGTGCGCCGACACGGCGGCATTGGTGGGGTTCAACGACCGGGGCACGCTGGCCGCGGGCCAAAAGGCCGATATCAACCTCATCGACTTCGATCGGCTCAGCCTGCAAGCCCCTGAAATGGTCTTCGACCTGCCTGCGGGGGGGAGGCGGCTAGTTCAAAAAGCCAGCGGCTTTGTCTCCACTCTGGTTGCCGGCCAAGTTGTGCAAACCGACGGCAGATTGACCAGCACTCGGCCTGGCCATCTGGTCCGGAGTTGAACACCCCTCAAAGCGCTCAAAACTCCCATTGCTCGTGGAAATGACTGCTCGCATCCGATAGTTGCACTTCCAACTATCGGACTTCCTTGATAGAATTCCCCAATGGTCGAGACCATGTCGGGAATTCCCCTCGACCCCACTTACGGCGACGGGTTGCAACCAGGCGAGTACCCCTTCACCCGCGGGCTGTACCCCACCGGCTACCGCAGCAAATTGTGGACCATGCGGATGTTTGCCGGGTTCGGAACCGCCACCGATACCAACTCCCGCTTTCACGCTCTGCTCCGAGCCGGGGGAACCGGGCTGTCCACCGCCTTCGACATGCCCACTCTCATGGGCCGCGACTCCGACCACGAGTGGTCGGTGGGCGAAGTCGGGCGCGCCGGGGTGGCTGTTGACACTTTGGCCGACATGGAGGATCTGTTCGCGGGCATCGAATTGGACAAGGTAACCACCTCGATGACCATCAACGGGCCAGCCGCCATCTGTATGGCCATGTACATTGCGGTGGCTGAGAAGAGCGGCATCGGCCGAGCCCATCTCGGCGGGACAATCCAGAACGACATCTTGAAGGAGTACCAGGCGCAGAAGGAGTACATCTTTCCGCCCCGGCCGTCGGTCCGCCTGGTAACAGATTTGATCCGCTTCACGACCGCGGAGATGCCCCGCTGGCACCCGGTCTCCATTTCCGGCTACCACATTCGCGAGGCTGGCTCGACCGCCGCTCAAGAATTGGCTTTCACGCTGGCCAACGGATTCGCCTATGTCGAGGCCGCCATCGCCGCTGGTCTCGAAGTGGACGACTTCGCCCCCCGGCTCTCGTTCTTCTTCAACGCCCACAGCGACTTCTTTGAAGAGATCGGCAAATTCAGGGCTGCCCGCCGAATCTGGGCCTCCTGGATGAAGGACCGCTACGGTGCCACCAACCCAAAGTCGCAGATGTGTCGTTTCCACACCCAGACCGCGGGCGTCTCCCTCACTGCTCAGCAGCCCGAGAACAACATCGCCAGTGTGGCCGTCCAAGCGCTGTCGGCGGTGCTCGGAGGCACGCAGAGCCTGCACACCGACTCCTACGACGAAGCCCTGGCCCTGCCCACCGAGAAGGCTGCTCGCATCGCCCTTCGCACCCAGCAGATCGTGGCCCACGAGACCGGTGCCGCTTCGGTGGTCGACCCGCTGGGCGGCGCCCACTTCGTGGAGTGGATGACCGACGAGATGGAGCGTCAAGCCAACGAGATTTTCGACCACATAGATCAAATCGGTCGCGGCTCCATGCTGGAGGGGGTGTACGCCGGCATCGACGATGGCTACTTCGTCGGGGAGATCGCCGACGCCGCTTACCGTTTCGAACGCGAGGTGAACGCTGGTCGGCGGATCATCGTCGGAGTCAACGAATTCACCGAAAACGACGACGACGAAGCCAACCTTCTATCCATTGGACACGCCACCGAAGAGATGCAGATCAAGCGTCTCGATCAGATTCGCAGCGATCGCAACGATGACGCAGTCCGAGCTTCTCTGGCCGCGCTGGTTGAAGCCGCCGGTCAGCCCGACATCAACCTCATGCCGTCCATCATCGACGCGGTGCAGACCTATGCCACCGAGGGCGAGATCGTCGCGGCATTGGAGTCGGTGTTCGGCACCTATGTCGAGACCGCGATGGTGTGACCCGATGAGCGAGACACCCGGCATTTCGCCGCTGTCTGCGGACCACCAAGAGCCGCTGCGGGTGGTGCTGGCCAAGCTGGGCTTCGACGGCCATGACCGCGGCCTCAAAGTGGTAGCCCGAACCCTGCGCGACGCGGGCATGGAAGTGATCTACCTGGGACTGCGCCAGACCACCGACAGCATTGTCGCGGCCTGTGAGCAGGAGGACGCCGACGTGATCGGGCTGTCGATGCACAACGCCGGTCACCTCACTTTGGCCCCACGCATGGTGCAGGCCGTTGAGGAAGCTGGTTTGGGCGTGCCGGTGGTGATCGGCGGCATTGTGCCTGCCGAAGACGTGACCGTTCTGATCGAGGCCGGCGTGGCCGTGGTGCTTGGGCCCGGGGCATCAACCGAGGAAGTTGTGGCCGCGGTGCGAGCTGCCGTGGCCCGCCAGTCCCCAGCCCGGTGACCTCTCAGCCCGCGGATCCCTTCTTGGGTGTCAACCTGTGAACGCCCCCTCGCTCGACGAGCTGTTCGAATCGGCCCGGACCGGAAACCGGCGGGCGTTGGGCAGACTGCTCACCATGGTGGAACGCCAAGACGACAACGCCGTCTTGGTGTCCGAACGGGCCCACCGCGATGCCGGACAGGCCCGGGTGATCGGGGTGACCGGCGCCCCGGGCAGCGGCAAGTCCACCATTACCGGCCGACTGGCCGCCGTCTCCGGTGCAGCCCGGCCCGCGATATTGGCCATCGATCCCAGCTCTCCTCTGACCGGAGGGGCCATATTGGGCGACCGCATCCGCATGGACAACAACGTCAGCAGCAGTACTTTCATCCGGTCTATGGCCACGCGGGGCCACGCCGGTGGGCTGGCGGTGGCCGTGCCCGACGCGGTCCGGGTGCTCGACGCCGCGGGCTGCAACCCGATCATCGTGGAGACCGTAGGCGTTGGCCAGGTGGAGGTGACCGTCGCCGCCGCCGCCGATACCACCGTGGTGGTGGTGACCCCCGGCTGGGGCGACGCGGTGCAGGCCAACAAGGCTGGGCTGCTGGAGGTGGCCGACGTCTTCGTCGTGAACAAGGCCGACCGGCCCGACGCCCATGGTGCTCGCCGAGACTTGGAATTGATGCTCGATCTCGGGCATCGGGGAGACTGGCGAGCCCCCATCGTCTTGACCACCGCCACCGAGGGGGAGGGCATCGACGACTTGTGGTCGGAGATCGAGCGCCACACCTCATATCTTCACCACTCCGGCGAACTGATCCGCCGCCGCTGCCGACGCCGCCGCAGCGAGGTGACCGACCGGATCGAGCTCGGCTTGCGCGACCGGGCTCTCCACATCATCGACGACCAGTCCGGTGAATCGACAATGGTCCGCGTCGAGCGCCACGAGCTCTCCCCTGCCGCGGCTGCCGAGCAGCTGCTGGCGACCCTGATCCCCGACAAACCTCCAGAAGAGTGACATGAGCACCTACTCCGCCCCCTTGGAAGACATCGCCTTTGCTCTGCGCCGAATTGCCGGTTTGGACGACCTGGCCCAGCTGCCCGCATGGAGCGATGTCGGACTCGACCACACCGAAGACCTCCTGGCCGAGGCCGGGCGACTGGCCGCCGAAGTCATGGCACCCCTCAATCGAACCGGCGATGAAGTAGGCAGCGTGCTCGACGCCAACGGCAACGTCATCACCCCCGAGGGATTTCGGCAGGCCTACCAGCAGTACATCCAGAGCGGCTGGACCGCGGTGTCGGCTCATCCCGAACACGGAGGGGCCGGATTTCCGCTGGTGGTCGACGTGGCCATCCAGGAGATGTTCACATCAGCCAACATGGCGTTCTCGCTTTGCCCGATGTTGAGCCAGAGCGCCATCGGCGCCCTCAGCACCCACGGCAGTCCCGAGCAGAAGCACCTCTGGTTGCCCCCGCTCACCAGCGGCGCCTGGACCGGAACCATGCTATTGACCGAGCCCCAAGCGGGCTCAGACGTTGGCGCACTCACAACTCGAGCCGAACCCCAAGGAGATGGGAGCTATCGCCTGTGGGGCCAGAAGATCTTCATCACGTGGGGCGAGCACGACATGGCCGACAACATCGTCCACATTGTGCTGGCTCGCACTCCCGACGCACCGATGGGTACCCGGGGAATCTCCTTGTTCATCGTGCCCAAGTACTTGGTGGAAGCCGACGGCGCGCTGACCCAGCGAAACGACATTCGGTGCATCGGGCTTGAGCACAAGGTGGGCATACACGCCAGTCCCACCTGTGTGATGGAGCTCGACGGGGCAGTCGGAGAGCTGGTGGGAGAAGAGGGCGAGGGCATGCGCCTTATGTTCACCATGATGAACAAGGCCCGCCTCTTGGTGGGACTCGAAGGCCTGGCGGTGGCCGAGCGGGCCTACCAGCAAGCGGCGGTCTTCGCCGCCGACCGGCGCCAGGGTAGACGCGCCGACACCGAGCCCGGTGACCAGGCACCGATAATCCAACACCCCGACGTGCGCCGCATGCTTCTGGACATGCGAGCCCGTACGGAGGCCATGCGGGGGTTGCTGCTTCTCAACGCGGCCGCGGCCGATCGCGCCGCCGGCCATCCCGATCCGGACCACCGACTGCAAGCCCAGCAGCGGGCCGAACTGCTGACGCCGGTGTCGAAGGCCTGGTGTACCGACCAGGGCGTCGAGGTGGCTTCGCTGGGCATCCAGGTACACGGCGGCATGGGATTCATCGAGGAAACCGGGGCCGCTCAGCACTGGCGGGACAGCCGTATCGCCCCCATCTATGAGGGCACCAACGGCATCCAGGCCATCGACCTAGTCGGACGCAAGCTTCCCATGGCCGATGGCGCTCCGCTGGCGTCGCTACTAGAAGACATGACCGGTTTGGACAAGAATTTGGACCAGGCGGTCGCCGCGGTGGCCGATGCCGCCCGGTGGCTGGGCCAGCACCCCGGCGACGACGCTTTGGCCGGAGCCACCCCGTTCCTCGAGATGCTCGGTCTCACCGTTGGCGGTTGGGTCATGGCTCAGACGTGGGACATGTCCCGACTACTCGATTCGGCCGAACCGGAGCGGGCTGACTTCTGGAGGGCAAAGCAGACATCCAGCCGCTTCTACCTCGATCAGATCCTCCCGACGGCCCCTGCCCTGCTCTCCGCAGTCACTTCTGGAGCAGCCGCCCTGGACTAGCCGCTCTGCTAACCGCCCAAGCGCTCGCGGGCAGAAGCACTGCGGGACAATAGGTGAGCGGGCACCGTCGCCCCGTTTACCACCACGTCTCCTCCGGCGTCGTCTCCGGCCCCCGCGGGCAGCTCGTCAACGTCGCCGTTCGATCCATCAGCCAACTCCCCCGCCTCGGACGCCGCCTCAGCGGCAGCCCGCTTGACCAGGAAGTCCTCCCATTCAGCCTCTTTGACCAGCTTGTCCCGGTGGATCGAACCCCGCTCGGCCCCGCTGTCGAATCGCACCCAATAGCGCAGCCAGCGCATGCCGGTATGCATCATCACCTCGCCGGAAGTCCCCTCGGCAACCCCGGCCAAATCTTCGGCAAGGACAACTCTCTCTCGCCGTTCCAAGACGTCGGATCCCCCGGCCATTCCCTCAGGGTAACTGCGACATGCAGACCCGGAGAAACCGCCGCAGACCCCTACAGGTCATTGACCACAAAGGCAACTTCAGTCACACTGAACTCGTCATGCGTCGACTCATTCGGATCCTTGTCCTTCTAGCAGTCATAGCGCTGTTGGGATTGAGTGCACCCAGCGCCGCCCAAGACTCTTTCTTCGAAGAACGGCAGCAGCAGATTGAAGAAAAAAAGCGAGAGATCGAAGAGCGTCGCCGAGAACAACTCGCACTTCAGCGCGCCGCACTGTTTGCCATCAAAGAGCTCGATGTAGCCAACGCCCAGATCGAAGAGGTGGACCTGCACCTCAAGCAGGTCAATTCGTGGATCGCCGCGGCCGAAGCCCGCCTGGGAGCGGTGGAGCTCTCCCGCACCGCAGCCCAAGAGCGGGTGGTCGACGCCCAAGAGCGAGCCGCCGAAGTCGGGCTCGAGATCACTGCAATCCGAGAGCAACTACAAGGCCAAGTGGTCCAGATCTATCTCGATTTCGTATACGAACCCAATTTCCTCCTCGAAGACGGCGACCCCAACCGAAACGCCCGTCGCCAGTTCTACATAGAGGAGCTGGGGGCCGACGCTCAGGTGCTCATTGACCGGCTGCGTCGGGCGTTCGACGACCAGGAAGCTTCGGTGCGACAAGCCGAGCAGGCCCAAGCCGACATCGAGCAGGCCCAAGCCGACATCGAAGAGGCATTGACCGAGCTGGCCGAGCTCAGAGAGGCCCAAGAACGACTTCAAGCGGAGTGGAACCGAGAGCGGGAAATCCTCCAAGCGAGAATCGCTGTCGAGGCCCAAGAACAGGCCGACATCGAGGGCGAAATTTCTGGACTCGAGCTGAACATCGAAGAAATCGAAGACGAGATCGAGCGTGAGCGGGAGCGAATTCGTCTAGAAGAAGAACGGCGGAAGCGCGAGGCAGAACTGGCCCGCTTGGCCGAGTTGGAGCGTCAACGCCAAGAGGACTTAGCCCGCTTGGCCGAACAGGAGCGGGCTGGCCAATTCGACAACATCGAAATCCCCGCTCCCCCGACATTCTTCCGGCCGGTAACCGGACCGGCTGGGTCGGGGTTCGGCAACCGGGTCCACCCCATATTCGGAACCGTCCGGTTCCACGCGGGTCTCGACTTCAGCAACAACATGGGCGACCCCATCGTTGCTGCTGCCTCCGGCACCGTCACCCAGGCGAGATTCCGAGAGGGCTACGGCAACACCATCGTCATCGACCACGGCGGTGGGTGGACAACGCTGTACGCCCACCTCTCGGGCTTCAACGTCTCCACCGGAGAAGAAGTTGACATCGGAGAGCAGATCGGCCTGGTCGGAAGCACCGGTTGGTCCACCGGACCCCACCTCCACTTCGAAGTCCGCTATCGGGGGTCACCTCGCGACCCGGCCAAGTATCTCAGTCTCTGACTGCACCGGGATCAGTGCCTCCAGCAAGCCTCAGCTCGGTTGTCTTTGACCCGGTCTCAAGGCAAGACTGAGCCAATGGAGGCCTTGGTCTTTGAGCGCAAGCCCGCTCGCTATGTGGCCGCCGCGGTGGCTTCACGGGTGGTTCCCGGTGCAGGGGGCGGGGTAGGTCCACTCCGCTTGCGCGACATCGAACCGCCTGAACTGCCCGGACCGGAATGGCACACCATTCGACCTCGGCTAACCGGCATCTGCGGGTCCGACCTGGCCACGGTGGAGGGCCGGTCCTCCCGCTATTTCGAACCGCTGGTGTCGTTCCCGTTCGTCCCCGGTCACGAAGTTGTGGGCATCGATGAGGATGGGCGTCGATTGGCCCTCGAACCGGTCCTGGGGCCAGCGGCCCGAGGTGAACCGCTCCCGTTCCCCGGCGCTGCCCCCGGCGACGGAGACGACTACGGCTATCTCCTCGGAGGCACCATCAAGGACGGCATCCAGATCGGCTTTTGCTCCAGTACGGGTGGCGGGTGGGGAGAAATGCTGGTCGCGCACCAGAGCCAACTCCATCCAGTGCCCGATCACTTCAGTGACGAAGCAGCCGTCATGCTGGAGCCCGCCGCCGGAGGGGTCCACGCCGCCGTGAAGGCCCAAGTCGAGTCCGGGGCCTCGGTGGCCGTGCTGGGAGCAGGCACCATGGGATTGTGCTCGCTGGCCGCATTGCGGTCGCTCACCTCCGCCGGGACCATCATCGTTACCGCCAAATACCCCCATCAGCGGGACCTGGCCGACGCTCTGGGCGCAGACATCATCGTCAACCCCGATGAGGTTCGACGCGCCGTGCGGAGGTATAGCGGCTGTCGGATGCTGGGCAACTACCTATCGGGCGGGGTGGATGTCACCATCGACGCGGTGGGCAGTCCGGCATCGGTAGCCGATGCCATCGCCATCACCAGGCCTCGGGGCCGAGTGGTGTTGTTGGGCATGCCTGAATCGGCTCGAATCGACCTGACCGGACTATGGCATCGTGAGACCGAACTGGTCGGCGCCTACACCTACGGAACCGAGAACCTTCCGGATGGACAAACTGCCACCAGCTTCGCGATGGCATTCGATCTAGTGGCCTCAGCCAACCTGGAGCGCTTGGTCTCAGCCCGCTATCCCCTGGACCGCTATCGGGAGGCCGTCGCCCACGCCGCCGAAGCCGGGGCTCGAGGCGCGATCAAGGTGGTGTTCGAGCAGAACGCTTGATCGCTAGGAGCCCAGCGGGGCCAGTCCGAAGTCGGCGCCGATGGCACTGATCTCTTCCACCAGGGCAACCGGCAAGGGAATGCCCTGAGCCAGCCGTTCGGCCCGGTTCTCGTGCTCAATCTCGCCGGGCACATAGATCCGGTCGACTCCCTCGGCCCGCTCGGTGTTGTGTACGTCTCGGATGAGCTGGTCCATCTGCTCCCGAAACCGGTCCAATCCGCAGAACCGCTCCAGATCCAGGGTCAGGAACATCCAGCCCTTGGCCAGCCGGCGATTTCCCACCAATTCGCATTCCGTCTGTTCTGTGTGCCCGAAGCTGCTGCCGGCAACGATCCCGGAGAGCACTTCCACCATCAGCGCGATGCCAAACCCCTTGTAGCCCCCGAACCAGCACAGATTCTGGGCTGAAGCCGTCGCCGTGTCCGTGGTTGGCCGTCCCAGATCATCGTTGGCCCATCCTTCGGGGATGGTCGCATCACCGCGCTTTTTGGCCAGCAATATCTTGTTCCCGGCCACCGCGGTAGTGGCGATGTCGTACACCACCGGCAGTTCTTCCCCGGCGGGAACCGCCCAGGAGAATGGATTGGTGGAGAAGATGCCCGATCGGCCGCCATAGGGAGGCACAATGGCCGGGCCGTTTTGCACCGCCATGGCGAAGCAGCCGGCTTCGGCCGCAGGGAGGGTGTAGTAGGCCAAGGCACCCAGGTGGGTTCCCTCTCGTACGGTGACTGCCGCCACCCCGTGGGCCTTGGCCCGCTCCACGGCCAGTTCCATAGCCGCCACCCCGGACACCTGCCCAAATCCAATCCCACCGTCCATCATCACTGTGGCACCGTCGTCCCGAATCACAGACACTTCTGTGACCGGCCGTAGATGGCCAGACTTCAGCCGGGCCACATACAGCTCAATCAAGTGGGCGCCATGGGAGTCCACACCCCGCAGGTCGGCTTCCACCAGGTTGTCGACCACGACTTCAGCTTGATCGGCGGGCACACCCAATCCCTCAAGAATGGCGATCTCGTAGCGCCGCAAAACGTCGTGGTCCACTGGGACCACATTGGCATCGCTCACTGTGAGGCAGCTTCGTCAGACTTCGGGGGCCGATAGAACACAGCGAGCTGTGTCAACCCCGCCAGCACACCTCCGCCGGCGCCAATTGCCAGACCAACGTAGCCGTCCCAGTGTTCGTCGATTCCCAAAGCGCTGTCCACCGACCATTCCATGGGCCCCAGGGTGGCAATCGACGCCGCGACCACGGCCAGCACGAAGGTGTACTCCCAGCCTTCCCGAACGATCATGAAGCCGTTGTGGCGGTGGACGGTCCATGCCGCCACCACCATGACCCCGACCATCCCCGCGGCCGCCAGGGGGGTGAGAAATCCCAAGGCCAACAGCAAGCCCGCGCCGATTTCCGTGAGCGCTGCCATCCAGGCGTGCAACTTGCCCGGCTTCATCACATGCTGTCGAACCAACCGGCGGTGCCGGGGATGCGGCCGCCCTGAAAGATCTTGCCGTATCCGTGGGCGGCAAACGTAAGCCCGATGCCCACCCGTAAAATCAGCATTGCCAGATTCATCTCGTCCATGGGCCCACAGTACTGGCCCATCTAGGCTGGGCACGTGCCCCTCTGGCTCAGTGTTCTCATCGCCATTCTCGCGGGGATGGTCCTGATCCGGGTCGGCATCGGCGTGCTGTTGATGATTCGCCAGCCCCTTCCGCCGCCTCCTCCGCCGGGTGAGTTGCGCAAAGTGAAGATCACCTATCGGTGCTCAATCTGCTACACCGAAGTCCGCATGACCGTCGCCCCCGAGGAAGACCCGGCGCCTCCCCGTCACTGCGGCGATGACATGGATTTTGTGGCTCCAATCGACGATTAGGGTTGGTTTTCCACAGGTTGTGAACAAATCTGGGTACAAACTACAAAGCCGTAACTAGCCCGTCACCTGGTCGCAACCAAAAATCAATGCCATTGAGTGGCCACCAGCATCCCGGCCAGCAGCAAACCGAGGCCCCCCAACAGGTACCAGTTGTTGGTGTCTCCGGGCAGCAGCGCTACATAGTTCAACACAATCACGATGGCGCCCAACACCAACAGGGCGATCATCAGCACTGGCACCCAGGTGGGGCTCACCTTCTCGGCCGAGACCGGTACGCGGGGAACGGCTTCGTTCTCAGGCCGGGTGCCTCTTGGGGTTACCCGTCCGCCTTGCACTCTTCGCTTCGTTGGCTTGGCCATGGGCCAAGGATAGACCTGTAGTTATCTGGTTCTAGCCTTGAGCGGTCCCCAGATAACGTTGAACCCGGTGAGTCCCAGAATTCTGGTGATCGACAATTACGACTCGTTCGTCTACAACCTCGTCCAGTACCTGGGGGAGCTGGGCGCCGAACCCATCGTTCATCGCCACGATGCCTTGTCCCTCGAACAGGCTCGCGACCTTGAACCCGACGGTGTTCTCATCAGTCCAGGACCGGGCCGTCCATCTGATGCCGGGCTGAGCAACTCCCTCATCCAGGAGTTCTGCGGCATCCGGCCCGTCCTCGGTGTGTGCCTCGGATTGCAGTGCCTCGGAGAAGTCTTCGGCGGACACGTGGTTCGAGCCCCTCAAGTCATGCACGGTAAGACATCGATCATCCACCACACCGGAGACGGAGTCTTCGCCGGCCTCCCCAACCCGATCGAGGCAACCCGTTACCACTCGCTGATCGTGGAGCGTTCTTCAGTGCCCGAGGTCTTGTCCATCACTGCGGAAACCGATGACGGCCTCGTAATGGGGTTGCGACACCGTGAGCACCCGGTAGAGGGCGTTCAGTTTCACCCCGAGTCGATTCTCACCTCAACCGGCCACGACATGCTGTCCAATTTCCTGGCCCAGACTGGTCGATAGCTGCCGGTCTAGTTCCAGAAAACGTCGCAGCCGTTGTCTACCCCCGGAGTGTCGCCGTCAAGGCCCTCGGCCCAATTGGAAGCGTTCGCCGCTGATGCGGGCATTGGATACGGAAGTTCGATATTCCACGCCACCGCGAACCCGGGAATATCGGAGTAAGTCGCAACGAGGCCCCTGCACTCTGTTTCGAATCGGCTGGAAAGGGCGTTCCATTTCGCGATGCTGCCCAAGGCATTGGGCTGGCGTCCCGCAGCCACAGCTCTCGCAGTAACGTCGGCGGCGGCATTCCACGCTGCCGCCCGACGGGGTTCCAGCTCCTCTTCCGGAATCGCAGGGCGGCCAGGGGGCCCCGGCCCCGATGGTTCCGGACCCGATGGTCCCGATGGCGGAATGGCCGAAGTTGGCAATCCCAAACAGGCGATTACCTCCGTCCCCGCTGGATGCTCCTCCTGAGCAGGCGGCACCTGACCCATTATTCGCCCAACCAGTTCTTCGGTGTCGTTGGGGAAGTCGCAGTCTGGAACAGGCTCGACCAAGACCAGTTCCAGCTCAGCCAACCGTTGTACAGCCGCTTCCGGGGTCAGCCCGATCAGGCTGGGCACGATCACGCTTTCCGGGCCCAAAGAAACCAGGATCTTGATCGGGGTGCCGGGCAGCAGCAACACGGGTGGCGCCGGATCAGTGCTGATGACAAGGCCCGCATCTACATCGATGGAAGACTCCTCCCAGACTTCATCGCTCACTTCAAGACCGGCTTGCGTCAAAACCTGGGCGGCCCGCAATGGAGTCATCCCCATCACATCGGGCACCTCAACGGCCTGAATCCCCTCCGCCACGAAGAGCACCACGGTGCTGCCCGGTGCGACTTCACTTCCAGCCGGTGGATCCTGGCGCAGCACTTGCCCTGACGGCGCAGTGGAACCCTCAACCTCCCGCAATTCGGCGGCGAACCCCCGGTCCTGCAAGAAACGGGCAGCATCATTCGCGTTTTGGCCCACAACCCCGGGCACTGCTACCGGAACGGCCCCTGAACTTACCGTGAGCTCGATCTCCGCTCCCTGGTCCACTTCATCCAGCGCCGCCGGGGATTGGGAGATCACCTCGTTGGCTTCCACCGATTCGCTGGCTACGAACACCTGGCTGACCACGAAACCGGCAGCCCGCAGTTCACGAATCGCCGCCTGACTCGACAAGCCCACCACATCGGGTACGGCAACAAGCGGAGCGGGGGTAGCGGTCACCGCGGGCGGCGCCGACTCATTGCCGTTGTCCAGCACGTTTGACAGCACAAAAAACACCAGCACGGCCACGGCGATGAAAATCACCGCAGCCGCGGTGTACAGACCAGCTCGAGATGAGGGCTCCAAGACGGCCACCGCGGGAGGCGAGGCCGCCGGAGGCTGCGGCGGCACCTCTGGAGGCGGCGGAGGCGGGCTTTGCTGGGCGCTTGTCGGTTTCTCCGGTTCTTGGGATGGCGAAGGTGGAGCTTCCCTCTGGGCGTCAGCAGGCTGATGGCGAGCAGACAGTTGGTGCCGGCCTTCTCGATAACGCCGCAGGTCCTGTTGAAGATCCTTGGCCGTTGGATACCGCTGTGACGGCTTCTTGGCCAGCAGCTTCATGGTGATGGCCTCAAGTGACTCCGGCAGCACAACTCCCAGCGACGACGGGGAGGGCACCGCTTGCTGGACATGCTTGTAGGCCACCGCCACCGAATTGTCGCCCGCAAAGGGAGGACGACCGCAGAGCATCTCGTAGAGCACCACTCCAAGCGAGTACAGATCACTGCGATGATCCAGGGTCTCCCCCTGGGCCTGTTCCGGTGAGAAATAGGTGGCTGTTCCCATCACAGAGCCGATTTGGGTGAGGTTCGCCTCCGCTCCCCCGAACGCGGCAATGGCGATGCCGAAGTCAGTCACCTTCACCTTCCCATCTGGCGACAGCAGCACATTGCCCGGCTTTACGTCGCGGTGGATTACCCCGTTCTCGTGGGCACAGCCCAGCGCGGCAGCCACGTACATGGCGATTTCTGCGGTCTGCTCAGGAGAGAGTCGAGCGCCGCCTCGAAGCAGCTCGGCCAAGCTCTTGCCCTCGATGTACTCCATGACGATGTAGTACGTGCCTTCCGCCGAACCCCAGTCGTATACCGCCACAATGTTGGGATGGTTCAGATTGGCCGCTGCGGTTGCTTCCCGCCGGAATCGCTCGACAAAGCTGGGATCGGTGGCAAATTCTGGAAACAGGCGCTTGATGGCTACCGGCCGCGACAAAAGGGTGTCCTCGCCGAGAAAAACATCAGTCATGCCGCCACGAGCGATCTGATTCCGCAATCGGTAACGACCGCCCAAAAGCTCCGGACCGGTGTCTGTCATGGCGAAAACAGCGTACTTCTTGATTTGCTCGATTTATGGTAGGGCTACGTCGATCACGTCCACGACAACCACCGTCACGTTGTCGCTTCCGCCATGCTGCAAAGCCTGGCTCACCAGCGCATCCGCTGCTTCTTTCGGAGACTCAGACTGGAGCAGGATCGCGTGAATATCCCGGTCGTGTACCTCGTTGGTCAGGCCATCGGAGCACAGCAGATAGCGATGGCCGCTCACTGGGGCCAGAGTCCAATCGTCAACCACCACCTTTGACTCAATGCCCAGCGCCCGGCTGAGATGATGCCGGTACTCATGGACTTCAGCCTCTTGCGGGGTGATCATCCCTGCTTTGACCATCTCCTGCACCACGGTGTGGTCCTCGGTCAGCTGGTGAAACCCGCTTTCGTCGCAACGGTAGACCCGTGAATCCCCGACGTTCACCACGGCCAACGCATCGCGGTGGTCTTGTTCAACCACGGCCAGCGCACACAGAGTTGTCCCCATCCCCGACAACTCGCTGGTCGACATCGATTCGGCCAAGATCTCCCCGTTGGCTCGCTCCACTGCATCCACAAGCTCGCTCACCGTTGGCACCGGTAAATGACTTGGCCGACGTCCGAATCGATGGCGGCGGCGTTCCCCAGTCCGAGTTTGAAGCGCAGCCTTGATTTCGGCAGCCAACGTCTCCACCGCCAAAGAAGACGCCTCCGCTCCCCCTCGATGGCCCCCCAACCCGTCGGCAACCGCGAAGAGTTCCCCTTCAACCAGCATCGAGTCTTCGTTTTTCTCTCGACGTCGGCCTCTATCGGTGGCTTGTCCCGCTTCTAGCCGGATCATCAGAGTTCCATGACCGTGGTGCCCCCCACTTTGCGGTGGACTATAACCACCGCCCGTGACGATTGGCAGTCGGCCTCAAACCAGACTTGGCTTCGGCCATTCTCAGTTATCGATCTGATCCCCTGTCTTGTACGCTGACCACCCCGACGATCAGCGCGAGTGGCGGAATTGGCAGACGCGCAGGATTCAGGTTCCTGTGTCCGCAAGGACGTGGGGGTTCAAGTCCCCCCTCGCGCACGTCTGGGGTTCAACCCACCGTTCCGTCGGGGGTAGGGGTGGGCACTTCGGTGACCGGAATAACCGGTGGTGGACCCCAGGCAATTGCCGCTTTGGAGAACCCGGCGGCCATGGCCACCGTCAGAGCCAGTTCAGCCAGCTCGGCCGGGGTGAACTCCTCGCCCAGCGCCGCTTGGTCCGCCGCACTAAGCCCTGACGGGTCGGAGATCACCGCATCAGCCATTCTCAAGGCCAGCTTCAACCGATCAGGCAGGTCGCTATCGGCGTAGCCATCTTGGATCTGGTCCACCAGATCTTCGGTGAGTCCCTGCTGCTTCGCACCTGCGAAGCGGAGGTTCTTTCAAATGTTGCAGTCGTTGACCCGAGCGTTGCGAAGCCGGCCCGCCTCCTTGGTGGCTTGGTCAAGCTGTCCCTCGCTCCACAGGGTTCCGTAGAAGCGGTTGAACACCGTGAACAACTCGGGCTGATGGTCGAACAACGACATGCCCCCCTCGGGGATGGCAATCCTGGTCATTCCATGACTCCCTTCAACACGGCCCGGCTGCGGGCCAGGGCTTCGAACGTGGCAATGGCCGTGGTGAGTGCGGCCAATTCGGGTGCCGACAGATGAGCGTTCAGCTCAGCGCACAGCTCATCGGTCACCCCGTGGGCGTCCAGCACGTATTGCTCAGTGAACGCCAGCACAACGCCTTCTCGGTCATCTTGAGGAGAAGCAGAGGACGGCTCGCCGCCAATCATCTGCTCGATGCGGGTGGCGCAAAGTTCCAGCAATCCGGGATCCAGCCCCACGCCATCGAGGGCCTGCACCAACTCCTCCAGCGGGCCAGCCACATGGGGGTCCAAGGCGCCCAGGGGATTGTCGGTGGAAGTTGAACTCATGCCCATCACCCGCCGAACATCGCCATCCATTGCTCGGCCGAGCGGGGCATGAACACATAGTTGGTTTGGCGGGTCTCGCCCATAGACGCCGACGGCTGGGGCGAGTACAGATGGCCGGGATACAGCGTCGCACTGTCGGGAACCCGGGCCAGGCGCTGCGTCAGGCTCTCGTACATTGCCGCCGGATCGCTCCCCGGCAGGTCGGTCCTCCCGCACCCCTCCAAGAACAGCGTGTCGCCGGCCACCAAACGCCCGTTGGTCAAAAAGCACTGGCTCCCGGGAGTATGGCCCGGGGTGTGGATCATCTCAATGTCCACCTGTCCCACCGACAGCACATCACCGCTCTTGTGCAAACACAGATCGTCTTCCTCAATACCGGTAGCCATGGTCACATAGCGGGCTTCGTCCGCCTGCACATGCACCGTAACCGACACCAGCTCTAGCAGCTCGGCCACCCCCGTGATGGAGAACTGCATCATCGACCCGCCCACATGATCAGGGTGGTAATGGGTAGCCAATACCCCGGCGAGCCGCATCCCGTCGGCTTCAACAAGATCCACAATCCCCTGTGGATCATAAGCCGGGTCCACCACCACTGCTTCCCCCGTTTCCCGATCCCCAATCAGATAGACAAAATTCACCATCTGCCGGGCCATCATGTCCCCAACCGCCAAGTCCCGCCCCGACAACAACTGCCGAAAATAAAGCCGATCCTCGTTCACATCCCCTCCCTTCCCACTAGACCGAGGAACACAATATAGGCAGGCTGGGGGGTGGCCCGGCTCAGGGCGCCTGCCGCCCGGAGCTCGTCGAGGACGGCGGGCTGGGCCGGGACAGGACCCGCCAGCCTGCCGGAGGATGGTAAACCCCTAGGCAACTGGCTCGTCGTCTCCCTGGCGCCGCCAAGCTTCTTCAGCCAACGAAACAACCTCCCGCGCCGGCAGCCCTAGCAGCTTCGACGCCCTAACAGCCTCGTCGTGCTCAACCTTGACTCTCCCCGCGCTCACCTTCACCCGAACGCGCCGGCCATCCACGTCCACCTCATGCTCCAACCGGGCCCGAGGCCACCGCTCGATCAACTGCCCCCGCACCCCCAGAGAACCCGTCTCCTCGGCCAGCGTGGCCGCCACCTGATCGCCCACCGCAGGATCGGCCAATGCACTCACCGTGTACGCCGGCCGCCCCTTCTTCATGACGATCGGCGCGATCCAGGCGTCGTGCGCCCCTGCATCCAACAGCGATGCCACCGTGTGCGCCAGGGTCTCCCCCGTGGCGTCATCCACATTGGTCTCAAACAACATCACCGGCTGGCCCGCGGGGCGAGATGCCGCCATCGTCCCCACCACCACTTGAGTCAGATTGGGCCGATCCTCCAGTTGGTTGTCGCCCGACCCAAATCCGCTTGCTGAGATCGTCATCGGCGGCATGGGCCCCCAGCCTTCCACCAGCGCCGAGAGAATTGCCGCACCGGTGGGAGTGGTCAGCTCCAGACCCACGTCCAAGCCGAACGTCGGGCACCCCACCAGCAGTTCCACCACAGCAGGCGGCGGATTGGGCAGCCGCCCGTGGGCACTGCGGATCATTCCCCGCCCGCACGCCACTGCACTGGAGTAAACCTGGTCGATCCCCAGTACCTCCAGCGCAGCGCAGGTACCTACCACGTCGATGATGGCGTCCAGCCCGCCCACTTCGTGGAAATGGACCTGCTCTGGCGGCCGGCGGTGCAGCTTGCCCTCGGCCCGGGCCAGGGCGTCGAAGACCGCCAGTGCCCGGTCGGCCACCCGGTCGGGCAGCCGTGCCTCTCCGACGAGGGCATTGATGTGACTGGCGGTGC
This sequence comes from Acidimicrobiia bacterium, assembly GCA_022821445.1. Lineage (GTDB taxonomy): Bacteria > Actinomycetota > Acidimicrobiia > Acidimicrobiales > Bin134 > Poriferisocius. The sequence goes on from JAJEDQ010000121.1 coordinate 34,788, forward strand.
GCACCACCGATGTCTCCTGGGTGATCACCCGCATGTCGGTAGCCGCGACACCCCCTCGCTGGGTGGGATGGGCTTGCAGATCCCAACCGCCCAAGGGCAGCAGTTCGCATATGTCCCGTACTTCGGCCACATCTGCCCCGGCGTCGATCAGCGCCCCCAACGCCATATCCCCCGCAATCCCGCTGAAGCAGTGGAACCAGGCAACCCCTGCCGGCTCAGCCATCGTTCAACCCCGTCGGAGACACTGCTCGCTCCCTCGTCTTGAACAGCCGCAGCACAGCGCAAGCCGCGCCAAAACCGTTGTCCACTCCCACCACGGTCACCCCCGAGGCACACGAGGACAACATGGCCAACAGCGGGGTGACACCTTCAAGCGACGAGCCGTACCCCGCGCTGGTAGGCACAGCTACCACCGGGGCGGGGGTTAACCCGCCAACCACCGAGGCCAGCGCGCCCTCCATGCCCGCCACCACCACCGCGGCGTCAGCTGAGGCCAATACCTCGACCTCACCGAGAATCCGATGAAGCCCGGCCACACCCACATCGTTCAGCCGATGCGGCGCCAAGCCGTGAGCAGCCAGCACCACGCCGCATTCGTCGGCTACCGGAAGGTCGGCGGTTCCCGCCGCAGCCAACACCACCCGCTCAGGCCGGGGCGCCGCCGGCCGCCACACCACGGTGGCGTCGTAGCGCTCCCCTCCGGGGTTGAGCTCCAACGAAGCGACCGCCTGCTCATCAGAGGCTCGGGTCAACAGCACGGGGCCACCCGGCTGATCCAGCAATTCCCTCACGATGGCTGCGCACTGGTCGGGGGTCTTTACCGGGCCGTATACCACCTCGGCCAATCCCTGTCGGAGGCTGCGATGATGATCCACCCGGGCAAAACCCAAATCAGCGAACGGCAAGCGGCGCAAATGCCGCACGGCGTCGTCCGCAGTCACCGTGCCGTCACGCACGTCTGCCATCAATTGCCGAACAAAGGCCTCATCCACTCCCACTATCCTGCCCTTTTGTGACTGCCTCTGTCCGATCCGTGAGCCATGTGGCCTACCTGGGACCTCCGGGCACTTTCACCGAGGAAGCACTGCTCACGCAGCCCGACCTGGCTGAAACCGACCATTTGCTTTGCCGGTCGATCCCCGAGGTGCTCGAAGCCGCCGCGGCCGGCCGCGCCGATTTGGGGTTCACCGCTATCGAGAACTCCATAGAGGGCACGGTAAACGTCGCCCTCGACGCTTTGATCTTCGAACACGACCTTCTCATCCAGCGAGAGGTGATAATCGACGTCCGACTCCACCTTCTCGGCCTTCCCGGCGCGTCGTTGGAGACAATCCAAAGGGTCATCAGCTTCCCAGTGGCCACTGCGCAGTGCCGGCGCTATCTGACCGACAACCTGCCCCATGCCGAAGAGGTGGCGGCCAATTCCACCGCAGCTGCGGCGCAGGACCTCTCCCATTCCCAAGACGCTGCGGTTGCCGCCATCGGCACCGCCCTTTCTCAGCAGCTCTACGGCTTGGAGTTGATCGCCACCGATATCGAAGACCACCCGGAGAACCAAACCCGATTCGTGGCGGTCTCCAGTTCGGGCGTGCCTTCCCCCACCGGGCACGACAAGACCTCGATCGTGGTCTTCCAGCGTGCCGACCGATCGGGCTCGCTGATGGGCATTCTCGCCGAGTTCGCGGCCCGCTCCATCAACCTCACCAAACTGGAATCCCGGCCCACCAAGAAGGCGTTGGGCGATTACTGCTTCCTTATCGACCTTGAGGGCCACATCGCCGACCAACTGGTGGCCGACTGCCTCACCAGCATCCTGGCCAAGCACGGCGAAGTGAAGTTCCTCGGCTCTTACCCCACCACAACTCGGGGCCATGAGGAGAAGAACAGCAATGCCGCCTCCGCGTGGAGCGAGGCCCAGAGTTGGATTGACTCCCTCCGCAGCCAAGTGGGCGAGGCTTGACTTGACACGTTCTAATGTCTTCCATTAGAACTGGCGCGGCATTGCCCTCACCCAACGAACGCGGAGGAGACCATGGAGTTCGGAGTTTTCGTAAACGGCTACATCCCTGGGCCGGCAGCCCACGACACAGAAGCAGAGCACACTGCCTTGATGCGGGAGGCCCACTACGTCATCACCGCTGACAAGTACAACTGGAAGTACGCCTGGTTCGGCGAGCACCACTGCCTCACCGAGTACAGCCACATGTCTGCGCCGGCCCCGGTCATGGGCTACGTGGCCGCCAAAACCGATCGCATCCACCTCTCCACCGGCATCACCAGCCTGCCCACCGCCAAAGAGCACCCGGTCCGCATTGCCGAACGGGCCGCAATGCTCGACCACATCACCGATAACCGCTTTGAGTTCGGCACCGGACGTGGCGCGGGCAGCCACGAGGTTGCCACCTTTGGCGGGCTGACCCCGCCCGAAACCAAGTCGATGTGGGATGAGGTAATCCGCGAGATCCCCCGCATGTGGGAGCAGCGCGACTACTGCTTCGAGGGCGAGCACTTCTCGGTGCCCAAACCCCACAACGTGCTGCCCAAGCCCCACGGCCACGGCCATCCCCCCATCTGGGTGGCGTGCGGCAACCCACCCACCTTCGCCAAAGCCGGGTCGCTGGGCATCGGCGCCATCGCCTTCAACTTCGAGCCCATCTTCAACCTCAAGGGCCGCATCGACGCCTACAAGGAAGCCATCCAAAGCCCGGTGGAGCAGATCGGCCAGTTCAGGAACGACAACTTGATGATGACCAACGCCGTCATCTGCCTGGAAGACCGGGAACGGGCCCGGGAGATCGCCAAAGCCAAGGGGCGGGGCTACCTGGTCACGATGGTGAACCTCTACCACGACACCATGCCCAAGTCTCCCGACGCCATCACTTGGCCTTCTGCACCCAACCAGATCGAGTGGACCGACGAGATGCTCGACGGGGCCATTGCCGGCGGCTACATGCTGTGCGGCAATGCCGAAGAGGTCTGCGAACAGGTGGCCCGCTACCAGACGGTCGGCTGCGATCAGGTGGTGTTCGGCCTGCCCGGCGAGGGCATGGAGCATGACGAGATCGACGAGATGCTCGAAGTGTTCGGCACCAAGGTCATCCCGGAGTACGACCCCGACCCGATCCACTCCACCGACCGCTATCGGGCGACCGCCCAGCGTCGGTATCCCGACTTCGAATTCCCGCTGCCCGACGGCATCGACGTGGAATTCATCCCCGACACCGCCATATTGCCCCTGGGCCACGGCAAATAGCCCAAACGGCTCTAGGAACAGCGGCTGTGCCCCGCGACGCCACCGAAACCCGAGCCCGACTCATCGCCGAAGCCGAACGCCTGTTCGCCGAGCAGGGCATCTGGAAGGTGCGGGTTCAAGACATCGTGGCCGCCGCCGGGCAAAAGAACAGCTCGGCGCTCTCCTATCACTTCGGGTCCCGTAGCGGGGTGCTCGACGCCATCTTGCGAGAGCACGGTGAGCCGATCGACCAAGGCCGGGGTGAGGTGTGGGCTTCGTTGGATGACGACCACACTCCCGCGCTCATTGAGGCGCTGGTTCAGCCCCTCACCCACCGGTTGGCCACCGACAGCGGTCGGTGCTACCTGCGGATCGTGGCCCAGCTCAGCGCAGACTTCAGTCGCTGGGATTTCGATCCCACCCACGTGCCGGCAAACCTCAACGCCATCTTGAGGCTGTTGCGAGACCGCTCATCGGCCACCGGCAAAGCCCAGCGAGACGAGCGGGTTCTGGGCATGATCCAGCTGATGACCACCTCGTTGGCCGAGCGGGCCCGCCGCATCGAAGCAGGCGATCCCTTGGCCACTCAAGACCACCTATATGCCGCCAATCTGGTGGACATGTTGACCGGGATCATTGAGGCACCCTCTCGGAATACGGCCATGACGGCACCTCAACGCGCGGGCCGGTAACTTGCCACTGTGACAGACAATCAGATTCCTCGACCGGTCACTGGACTGTGGTTTGAGGACTTGATCCCCGGACTGGTTGTCCACCACGCCATCCGCCGCACGATCACCGAGGCCGACAACGTGGCCCTCACCACCATGACCATGAACCCGGCCCCCATCCATCTCGACGCCGATTACGCATCTGGCACTGAATTCGGGAAGCCGTTGGTGAACTCCATGCTGACCCTGGCACTGGCTGTGGGCATCAGCGTCCACGAAACGACCATGGGGACCACCGTGGCCAACCTGGGCTTCCAGGAGGTCTCTTTCGGGGCTCCGGTATTCGCCGGCGACACCATCCGGGTGGAGACCGAGGTGCTCGACGCCCGCCTGTCTGCGTCCCGTCCCACCCAAGGAGTGATCACCTTCGAGCACCGGGCCTATACCGCCGGCAACGACACGTTGGTCTGCAAGGCGGTTCGCACTGCCTTGATGCATCGCCGACCGTCTGAATAGGCCATGCTTTGGGCATGAACCGATTTGAAGACAAGATCGCCATAGTCACTGGTGCGGCTTCCGGCATCGGACGGGCCACTGCCGACCGCCTGCGCTCTGAGGGCGGCACCGTGGTGGGCATCGACCGAGACCCGGTTGATGACGTTGACCTGGCCATCCAACTCGACCTGCTCGACCTCGACGCCATCGCTCCCACCGTCGCCCAGGTAGTGGATGCCTACGGTCGCATCGACGTGTTGTGCAACATCGCCGGCATCGGCCATTTCGCCCGTGATGAGGACGAGACCCCGGAGGCATGGAACCGGGTGATCGGCGTGAACCTCACCGGTACGTTCTTCATGTCCCAGGCCTGCTTGCCCCACTTGCTCGAGTCCGAGGGCAACATCGTCAACACCGCCTCCACCGCCGGCACCAACGCCCAGCCGTGGAGTTCCGTCTACTCGGCCTCCAAGGGCGGAGTTATCGCCCTCACCCAGACCATGGCCATCACCAACGGGCGGTCGGGAATTCGGGTCAACTGCATCGCCCCCGGGGGTGTTGAGACCCCGATCGCCGGGCAGTTCGCCGTACCGGAAGGCATCGACCTCACCATCATGGACCGCATCCTCCCCTTCCACCGCCCAGCCCAACCCTTTGAGCTGGCCGCAGCGTTCGCCTTTTTGGCCAGCGATGACGCCAGTTACTGCAACGGCATCGTTCTCCGAGTCGACGGAGGTATGCAGGCATGACCTGCCCGGCAGCCGTCCACCGCCTTCTCCCGATCAAACGAGGTACGCAACCATGAGCCACCCCGCTCCCCCGCTTGCTGGTGTCCGGGTCATCGAGAGTTCCCTTCTCGGCCCCGGCTTCTTGACCACGTTCTTGTCCGACATGGGGGCCGACGTC
>JAJEDQ010000038.1 GCA_022821445.1 Acidimicrobiia bacterium
CCTTCGCCACCACGTCGTCGCAGAGCGCCTTTTTGTGCTACTCGCTGCCCAAGCCCGACAGCGACCCCATCAACGCCGGCTACTACCTGCGCGACGGCGTCCGGGCCGACATAGTGAGCGGCGAGCGCCGGGTGGAGCGGGACCCCGACCACGGCTACGCCACCGCCTTAGAGATCGAGGCGGTCGACGAGCTGGGCCGGGAGCTGCGGGCCACCGGCACCCCGGTGAGCCGCATCATCTTCAACCCCTATCCCAAGATGCTCACCTGGGTGAGCACCACCGCCTGGGACTTCGACGGCGGCACCGGCTGGGGCGAGGATCAAGACTGCTGGCGCCCCGACCAGTGGTCCGCCTACCGCCGCAGCCTTCGCCAATAGTCCGGCGCCAGTAGTCTCTGCGCCATGTTCACCTGCCGATTCGAGCTGCGAGTCCCCCCGTTCGCCGACGTCACCCATGCGCAGTTGCACCGCGAGTACCTGGACATGGTCTCGTGGTGCGACGACAACGGCATCGCCACCGTCATCGTGTCGGAGCACCACGGGGCTGAAGACGGGTTCATGGCCTCGCCGCTGGTGCTGGCCAGCGCTGCATTGGCCCGCACCGACAACATCATGGTGGCCATCTCAGCCCTGTTGCTGCCGTTCCACGACCCCATCCGCATTGCCGAGGACATCGCGGCCATCGACCTGATGGCGCCGGGCCGGCTGTCGGTGACCATGGGGGTGGGCTACCGGGAGGTCGAGTTCGACATGTTCGGCAAAGACCGCACCCGCCGGGGGCGCGACACCGAGGAGGCCATCGAGCTGATATTGCGGTGCTGGACCGGTGAGCCGTTCGAGCACGAGGGACGCACCATCTGGGTCACCCCCAAACCGGTCACCGAGCCCCATCCGGTACTGATGGTGGGCGGGTCGGTAAAGGCATCGGCCCTGCGAGCGGCCCGGCTGGGCCTGCCCTTCTCCCCCTCCACCCCCGACCAGTCTCTGGCCGACCTCTACTGCGAAGAAGCGGCCCGACTGGGGTATGAGACCCCGTTCGCCATCGTGCCCGACGGCCCTTCGATGGTGATGGTGACCGAGGATCCCGAGCGAACCTGGGCGGCCATTGAGCGCCACGCCCTCTACGACGCCGGGCTGTACAACAGCTGGCAGTACGACGACCACCACAACCTCACCGCAGTCGACGCCGACGACGTGGCCGGGCTGGCGGCCAGCGGGCAGTGGGATGTGCTCACCCCCGAGCAGTGCGCTCAGTTGGTGCGGGACAAGGGCAGCGCCATGCTGCACCCGCTGGTGGGCGGGATCGACCCAGCCATCGGCTGGGAGAGCCTGGAGCTGACCAAGAACCGGGTCATGCCGCTTCTGGCTGCCGATGGCTGAGTCTGGCGAGCGGCTGCTGAGCCAAGAGGAGCTGGCCAAGCTCGGCCAGCCGCCCCGGGCTGAACTAGTTGAAGCGCTGGCAGAGAACCCTGGGGCCGCGGTCGAGGTGTTCCGGCGCATCGACCGGGCCTATCGGAATTTCATCGACGGGTTCGGGGCATGGATAGCCCAAACCCAGCGCTTTGTGGCCGACCGCTACGGCGCCGACGGCTTGACGCAGGTGGGCTCATCCGACGATGCCTATCGCTCGGCGCTCCTGCACGGGCTAGCCGACGAGGACGTTACCGGCCGCCACCAGCCCGACCGGCCCGACCGCATCGCGGGGCTCATCGAATCAGGCGATCACGAGGCAGCCTTGGCCGCCTTCGACGCCTTAGTCGCCAGCTACCGGCGAATCCACGACGTGGAGCGCGATCGGGTGGCGTCGGTGCTGTCGCAGGTGTACCGGGCCTGGGGGCCCGACGTGCTGGAGGAGAGCATCCGCTTCGCCGGGGAACAGACGCTGCTGGGATGGATGCCCCACGACGTGGCCCGGCCGGCCGAAGTTCGGGTTCGGCAGTGGGCCGGAATGCAGAAAGGCAACTTCGCCGACATCGCCGTGGAAGAGACCGACGACGCCTTCGTGATCACCGTCCATATGTGCGGCACCTGCGGCCGCCAGGTGTCCGACGGCTGCTACGGCGACACACTGGACTTGGCCGTGGTGGCTGAAGATCACCCCCTCACCTTCGGCAAGGGACCGGCGCCCGTCTACCGCACCCACGTGTCGGTGATGCACTTCTGGGCGCCGATGGAGCGCACCGGGGTTCCGTGGCCGGTGATCCAATGCCCGGCTGGCATGGATGCGGGTCCCTGTCGGATCACGCTGTACAAAGACCCGGCGGCCACGCCGCCGGAAGCCTACGAGTTCGCGACGCGATGACCAGGGCAAAGGCATCGGGGCAATCAACAACCTGGGAGCGGATGACCGGGCTCGAACCGGCGACCTACACCTTGGCAAGGTGTCGCTCTACCAACTGAGCTACATCCGCAGGACGGCCAAGCATAGCAAGCCGCCGCTGGGACACTCACAGCAATAGGTCAGCTCCCGGCCGCCGCCAGTAGGACTGCGGCACGTGGGCCCAACTCCAAGTCTTGGGCGACGCGGCGAGCGGCGGGGCTCATCTTGGCCAGGGTCTTGGCCAGCACTTCGGTCATGTGGTCGTCGCCCAGCTTGACGGCCAACTCATCGAACTGGGTTTCCAGAAAGACAAGACACAGGGCATCCTCGTGGGTCTGCACCCGGGGGTCGGTGCCCAGGCCCTTCTTGGTCACAATGGCCGACACATCGGCGGCAAAATCGGCGTCGTAGCCAGCCGCGATGACGATTTCGGCCACTTCGGCGGCATGGCGCTTGCCCTGCGCGGCCCGCCATCGCAGGTAGCCGGCCCGCCCCTCGGGATAGTCGGTGCGGGGAAGCGCCCAGCGCCGCAGGTGATGGGCCCGGGCCGCCACCTGCTGGGCATCATCGGCATCGGGATCGAGGCGCTGCACCCATTCGGTCATCATCTCGGCGTGGGCCTGCTCCTTGGGCCGGACCGCGCCGCCCACCACGATGGTGTGGGGATCGTCGGCGTTGGCTGCGTCGACAGCCGCCAACGCGGCGCTGAGCCGTGAACTCGGAGATGTGGCGTCAGTGCCCACGGTTGCCGTTCAGGAATCGGCGGGCGGGCGCAGGTCCACCCGCAGAACCAGAAAGCCGTCTTCGATGGCACCGGTGGCGTCGCCGATGATGGCGAAATCCTGGAAGTCTTCCTGAGCCCGTCGGATGAACAGGGTCCGCTCTTCGCCGCCCACCGGCGGCAGCGTGCGATTCCTCACTGCCTCGGCCCGCTCCCGGAACCGAGTGATCATCGCCTCCACGTCCAGTTCGTCGGCCATCACCTGAGCGTATCGTCTGCCCCGGGGCTGTCCGACGAATCGGCACGACCTCGCCGCGGACTGTCGCCGGCACGCACCCAGTAGACGAAAGTGCCCAACAGGGCGATCACCGCCACCGCGATCAGCAAGGCCATCACCAGCCGGATTTCGTCGTCGGAATCCGATGGCGACGGAATCGGCCCGGTGTCGGACTGTTCGGCCTGGGAGATCGGTTCCGACGACGTCGTGGCTCCGGCAGTCGAGCCCAGCGCGGCCATTCCCCCCAGAGTGAACAGGAACAGCGCCCCGACCAGCAGCCACTTCGCACCCACGGCACCCAGTCTCGCGCGGCAACTAGGCTCAGCGAGATCGCTCACTTCTGGTGTTGGGGACAGGAATAGGTGGTGCGCCCACCGATGGTCCGCCGATCCAAGAATCCGCCGTCGCGGGGGCATGAGCCGCCCCGAACTCTGGCGTGGTGGAGATCGCCGGTGTGCGACCCTCCCCGCTCGGCCAGCTCGGCCACCGTGAACCTGATGCTCTCAACCAGCCGCTCCATTTCCGACTCGCCCAGCGATCCGGCCTCCCGAGCCGGGTCGAGCCCTGTCCGCCACAGGATCTCGTCCACCAGCAGGTTGCCCAAACCGGCCACCCGGTGCTGGTCGAGCAGTCGGGCCTTCAGTGCGGTGCGGCTCCCCTCCAGAGCGGCTGCCAGCTGCTCGGTGGCAAGATTGAATGCATCGGGGCCTAGGCGGGTGTCATCGGGATTGAGCTCTACGCCGCCCAGGCGCCGGGGATCGACAATGACCAGGGTGCCCTGGTCGTGGAAGCCCAGTTCGAACCGGCGCCACTCGGGAAGAACCCGGGCGCTGGAGTGCTCCAGCTTCTGGATCACCGCGCGGTCGTCCACCACCAGCCTCCCGGTCATTCCGAACCGCAGGCCCAGCACAGCGCGGGCCGAATCATCGCAATCGCCGAAGTCCATCATCAGGAGCTTTCCCGTTCGGCGTACCGCCACAACCGTTTGGCCATCCAACGCCAAGCTCAGCGCGGCGCCATCCGCGCCTCCTTTGATGAACCAGTCGTCGGGAGCGTGCACTGTGGCAACCGCGCGGCCCACCGTGTTGGCGGCAGCCCGGCGGTAGTACTCGACCTCGATGATCTCAGGCAGCGAACCCGGCCTCTCGTGGCCTCAGACCGACTCGGCGGTGGCCTTGTCGGCCGCGTGCAGCAAGTCGGCCACCACGTCGTCGCTGTGCTCCAAGCCGACCGACACCCGGATGGTGCCGGGTCCGATGCCGGCGGCCTCAAGCTCCTCAGGCGTCAGCCCGGCGTGGGTGGTGGACGCCGAATGGGTGACCAGCGTCTCGGGGCCGCCCAGCGACGTGGCAATCTGGGCCAGCTTCACCGCTTCCACGAACCGCTCCCCCGCCTCGTGTCCTCCAGCGAGATCAAAGGCCAGCAGCCCGCCGAACATCCGCATCTGGCGCCGGGCCAGATCGTGCTGGGGATGGGAGGCCAGGCCGGGATAGCGCACCGACTCAACCCCGGGATGGCCCGACAGCGCCTCGGCCAATAGCTGTGCGGTGGCGCTCTGGCGCTCGAGGCGAACCCCCAGGGTGCGCAGGCCCCGCAAGCCGTTCATGGCGTCGAACGGGGCGGCGTTGGCCCCCTGCAAGATGGCGAACCCCCACAACGAGGCGATCAGATCGGTACTGCCCGACACCACCCCCAGGGTGGCGTCGTTGTGGCCGCCGAGGCCCTTGGTGGCCGAGTGCAGGCTCAGGTCCACGCCATAGTCCAGCGGTCGAGTGATGCTCGGCGGGGCAAAGGTGGCGTCCACCGCGGTGAACGGGCCGCCGATGGCGCCCAGCTCTGCCAAATCCACCAAGTCCAAGCGGGGGTTGGCCGGGGTCTCGGCGAACACCAGCATGGTCTGGCCCGGCCGCACCGCGGCTTGGAAGGCCCCCGGTTCGGTGCCGTCCACAAAGGTGACGTCGATCCCGAAGCGGGGGCACACCGCTTGGAGCAGAAACTGGGTGCCGGAATAGAGCTGGCGCTGGGCCACGATGTGGTCGCCCGACGAGCACAGGCCCAATATCACGCAGCTCACCGCGCCCATGCCCGACGCGAACGCCCGGGAGGCCTCCGCCCCCTCCAGCTCGGCCATGGCCTCCTCGAAGGCGGCCACGGTGGGGTTGCCGTTGCGGGTGTAGTAGCGGCTCTCGGCAGGATCGAGCGCCATGCGCCGGCCCTCGTCAAGCGAGGGAATCCGGAACGTGGTGGTGGGGTGGAGCGACGGGGCCAACTCAGCCCCGCCAGAGCGCCGACCGGCCAGTACGGCCAGGGTATCGGGGTGGGAGAACCCCGCAGGATCGGGAGCAGCCACTGCTCTCTGGCTGCTGGCAGCCTCGTCCCAGCCGGCCTCAGCGGACACCGCTGCCCACCTTCTCCAAGAAGTCCTTGATGGCCTGCCCCACCGCCTCCACCTCGAGCAGGAACCCGTCGTGGCCATGCGGGCTGTCCACCACCGTGTAAACACATCGGCCGCCGGCCGCCACCACTGCGTCGTGGAGCTCCACCTGCTGGCGGGGCGGGTACAAGGTGTCGCTGGTGATGCTCAGCGACAGCACCGGCGAGTTGATTCGGGAGACCGCCCCAGCGATGCCGCCCCGGTCCCGGCCGATGTCGTGCAAATCCATCACCCGGTTGAGCACCAGGTAGGTGTTGGCGTCGAACCGCTTGACCAGCTTCTCCCCGTGGTAGTCGAGGTACGACTCCACCTGGAACCGGTCCCACAGGCCGTACACGGAGCGGATGTCGAACAGCTCCCGCCCGAAGCGGTCTTCGAACACCTCGTCGGACCGGTACGTGATCTGGGCCAGCGACCGGGCGATGGCCAGCCCGGCATGGGGGCCTTGTCCAGGCGGGCTGTCGTAGTAGTCGCCCCCTTGCCAGTAGGGGTCGAGCGCCAGGGCGGTGCGCCCCACCGCCGACCAGCCGATCTGCTGGGCGCTGGCCGCCATGCACCCGGCCAGCGAGCACACCGAGCCCACCCGGTCGGGGAACATCACGCCCCACTCCAGGGCCTGCATGGCCCCCATGGACCCGCCAACCACGGTCAGCCACCGCCGCACGCCCAGGTGGTCGGCCAACCGGCGCTGGGTGCGCACTATGTCGCGCACAGTCACCGTGGGGAACGACGAGCCGTAGGCGGTGCCCGTGTCGGGATTGGGCGAAGCCGGGCCGGTGGTGCCCTGACAGCCGCCCAGCACGTTGGCACACACCACGTACAGCTCATCGGTGTCCAACACTTTGCCGGGGCCGACCATCTCTCCCCACCAGCCGGGGGTGGGGTGGCCGTAACCGGCTTCGCCGGCCACATGGGAGTCGCCGGTGAGGGCGTGGCAGATCAGCACGGCGTTGGAGCCGTCGGGGGCCAGCTGCCCCCACGTCTCATAGGCCAGGGTCACTTCTCGCAGCGCACCGCCGCCCTCCAGCTCGAAGGAGTGGGGGCGGTCGAGGGTGAAGAACTGGCGGTTGCCAGGGGGGTCGCCGGGCCGCCACGCGCCGGTCACCGGCAAGTCGGCGCTGTAGCCCCGAGGGTGGACCGGCGGGCGCTGGTCATCGACCGGCGCGGTGGGAGGTCCATGCTCGCGATCGCGGTTCTTGCCTGTTCGCATGGTCCTCCCTTCGTCTGTCTAGGGGAGGGCCACCGCTGGCACAGCGGCATGGCACGGACACTTGGTTGCCTCTGCCCGAGTCAGAGGCCACATCCCCCGCCGAAGCGGGCGAGCACCTTGGGTGTCCCTCCCAGGTTGCTGGACCCTCCGTCCGAGCACACTGACTCGGGCGGCGAGCCGCTCTCGATGTAACCCACAAGGGTAGTGGGGCTCGGTTCTCAGGCTCAACCCTTTTCGGTTAGAGGCCTCAGACGGGCTCGACCACCGGATTCCACCGGTCGAGCGCGTCGAGTCTGTCGTCGTTGGAGAACATCTCCACGATGGGCACGTCCAGCGACAGGCGCCGCTGGAGCCGCTTGACCTCCAACTCCTCGTTCCACAGCGACAACGTGACGGCCATCCCCGACTCTCCGGCCCGGGCGGTACGCCCCGAGCGGTGCAGGTAGGTCTTGTGGTCGGGCGGCGGGTCGTAGTGGATCACCACGTCCACATCGTCGATATGCAGCCCCCGGGCGGCCACGTCGGTGGCCACCAGCGCCTGGATCTCGCCGGACATGAACCGGGCCAGCGAGTGCTCCCGGGCCTTCTGGCGGAGATCGCCGTGGATGGGCTCGGCCCGCACGTTCTCGGCCTTGAGCTTGCGGCTGAGGCGATCGCACCCATGACGGGTGGCGGAGAACACCAGCGTGCGCTTGGAGGCCCGGATGATGGCTGCGGCCACCTTGACCTTGTCCATCTCGTGGACGGCCACAAACCGATGCTGCATCTCGTCCACCGTCACCTGCCGGGACTGGACCTCGTGGCGAACCGGGTCGCTTTGGTAGCGGCGGACCAGCGCATCTACCGCCCCGTCCAAAGTGGCGGAGAACAGCATGGTCTGGTGGCGGGCCTCCACATGGCGCAGAATCCACTCCACCTGGGGCAAGAACCCCATGTCGGCCATGCGGTCGGCCTCGTCCACCACCACGATCTCCAACTTGGCCACCGACACTGCTTTGCGGTCGATCAGGTCGATGAGCCGTCCGGGGGTGGCCACGATGATGTCCAGGCCGGAGTTGATCTTCTTGATCTGGGCCTCGATGGGGGCCCCGCCGTAGACCGGGGCCAGATCGAGGTTGCGGCTCCGGGCCAGCGGACGCAGCTCCTTGGCCACCTGCACGGCCAACTCCCGGGTGGGAACCAGGATCAGGCCGCGCACCCAGTGGGAGTCGGCCCGGGACAGGTTCTCCACCAGGGGAAGGCCAAAGGCCAGGGTCTTGCCCGAGCCGGTTTTGGCCTTGCCGCACACGTCCAAGCCGGCGAGCGCGTCGGGGATGGTGAGAGCTTGAATGGGAAACGGGGTCTCAATGCCCCGTTCTTTGAGCGAGGCCACCAGGTCTGAGGCCACGCCCAAAACGCGGAATTCTTCTGTCATCTTTGAGTGGGGCGGCGGAAGTAAGCGGAATGATCGCCAGCCCGCTCCGTAAGGATACCGGCTTCAGGTCTCCAACGGGATGTTTTCCGGCTCTTCGGGGACCGCTTCGCCGGCCTCGGGCTCTTCGGGGACCGGCTCATCAGACTCGGCGTCGTCACCGTCGCCTCGACCCCAGAGCAGAAAGGCCACCGAGCCGATGATCAGGGCCAGCATCACCCAGATGTTCACCCGCACTCCGGCCAGCTCGCTGGCGAAGTCCACCCTGATGAACTCGATCCACAACCGCCCCAGCGAATAGCCCAGCACGTACAGCCCGAACAGGCGGCCCGGCTTGAGCTTGAAGCGCTTGCCCACCCACAGCAAGACCCCAACCAAGGCCAGGTTCCAGACGCATTCGTACAAAAAGGTGGGGTGGAAGGTGTCGTCGTCGAGGTATTGCAGCCGGCGGTGTTCGGGATCGATCTCCAATGCCCACGGCAGGTCGGTGGGCCGCCCGTACAGCTCCTGGTTGAACCAGTTGCCCCATCGCCCGATGGCTTGGCCCAATGGCAGGGCGGGGGCCGCCGAGTCGGCGATGTCGGACAGGGGGATTCCCTTCTGCCGGGCATACACCCACATCACCGCCGCGGCTGCGGCCACCCCGCCGGGAATGCCCAAGCCCCCTTCCCAGATCTGCCACGCCTCGCCCCAGTTCCCCTGGTAGGCCTTCCAATCGGTGACCACGTGGTAGATCCTCGACCCGATCAGACCGGCGATCACCGCCCACACCGTGGTCGAGCTGGCCAGCTCCGGGGAATGGCCCCGCTGGGTGAGCCGCCGGTGGAACAGCCACCATGCGGCCAGAACGCAGAGGGCGATCATCAGGCCGTAGGCCCGCAGTTCCAAAGAGCCGATATCCAGACTGCTTGAGCCCGGACTGGGAATCGCTGCTGGCGTCACCTATCCACTCTGCCACGCGGCGATCCCGTTCACTTATCCCAGACCTCGGGCGATCTGATTAGATTCTCCCCATGATCGACAGCGCGCGACAGATAGAAAATCTGATGTACACCTACGCCGAGCGGATCGATGCCGGCAACCTGGAGGGGGTGGCCGACCTGTTCGCCGACGGGCGCATCCGCGCTGCCCCCGACACGCCGTTCGAGCAGACGGTTGTCGGACGCGACGCAGTGCTGGTCATGTACCAGAATTCAACCCGCATCTACCCATGCGGCACCCCTCGCACCAAGCATGTGACCACCAACGCCATCATCGAGACCGATGACGACGCCGGTGCAGGGTCTGCTCGCTCCTATTACACCGTCTTCCAGCAGCTCGACGATTTCCCGCTCCAACCCATCATCACCGGCCGCTACCACGACACCTTCCACCGCATCGATGGGGAGTGGTGCTTTGACACCCGAATCATGCTGGTAGACCAGATGGGCGACCTGAGCCGCCACCTGCTGTTCGAGTTAGACCAGTAGCCCTTGACCTCCGCGACCAACCTCACGCCCGCCAACCTGTTCGGCCTCGACGGCAAGATCGCCCTGGTTACCGGGGGCGGACGGGGCATCGGGGCCATGATTGCCGAAGGCCTCCTGGGCGCGGGCGCCCGGGTGGTCATCTCCTCCCGTCGACAAGACCAGCTCGATGAGGCGGTTGAGGAGATGTCGGGCATCGGCCCCGTGGAGGCCATCGCCGCCGATCTGTCCACCCAGCAGGGGTGCGAGGGGTTGGTCGATGCGGTGGGCGAGCGCACCGACCATCTGGACATCCTCATCAACAACGCCGGGGCCACCTGGGGGGCGCCGATGCGGGAGTTCCCCGACTCGGCTTGGGACAAGGTGATGAACCTCAACGTGAAGGGGGTATTCCAACTCACCGTGGCCCTGCTGCCCCTTCTGGAGGCTGCGGCCACTCCTGAAGACCCCGCCCGGGTGATAAATCTGGGCTCGATTCAGGGGCTCCAGGCCCCCGACATCGAGAACTACTCCTACTCGGCCAGCAAGGCCGCGGTCCACCACATGACCCGGGTGCTGGCCAAGAAGCTGGGGCCCAGCCACATCACAGTCAACGCCATCGCCCCAGGGGCGTTCTACACCAAGATGATGGCCCATACCCTGGACAATTTCGGCGATGAGATCGCTGCGGCCACCGCCTTGGGACGGCTGGGGCAGCCTGAGGACATGGCCGGAGCGGCGATATTCCTCTCGGGGCGGGGCGGGTCGTATCTCACCGGCGCGGTCATCCCGGTGGACGGCGGCTACGCCACCACCCTGTAGGCAGGGTGGTGGCCCATGTCCCCCGTGTTCATCGAGGTCCGGGCCAACGAGTACACCGGCCGAGAGGCCAACCCCTACGTCCCCTGGTCGATTGACGAGCTGATCGCCGATGCTGTGGCGTGCGCCGAGGCCGGGGCGTCGGTCTACCACTTCCACGGCCGGGATGCGGCCACCGGGGCGCCGGTGTGGGACGCCGACACGCTGGGGTCGGTGATCGCCGGAGTGCGCGACGCCTGCGATCTGATCCTGATGCCCACGCTCGGCGCCTCCACCGTTCCCGATCCCCATGCCCGGCTGGCCCCCGTGCTGGAACTGGCCGCCGATCCGGCCACCCGGCCCGAACTGGCCCCCATCGACCTGGGCAGCTTCAACATCGACCCCTACGACCCGGCCACCGGCGCATTCGGCAACCCCGACATCGTGTACGCGACCCCGCTGCGGGCGCTGCGGGAGATGGTGGCCGACGTGGCGGAGGCCGGGATGAAGCCGATGGGCGCGCTGTGGACGGTGGGATCGGCCCGGCTGCTGTCGGCCTTCTTGGACACCGGGGACATGGCCGCACCGGCCTACGGGGAGGTGACCCTGTCGGACTCGTGGCTGTCGGGGCATCCGGCCACAGTGGACGGGCTGGACGCCATGACCCGGTTCTTGCCCCACGACGGCCGGGTGGTGTGGGGTTGCCTGGCCTACGGTGCCGACCTGCGGCCCTTGGCGGCGGAGGTGATCGGCCGAGGCGGGCACCTCATCGCCGGACTGGGCGACTACCCCTACTTGGAGTTGGGCACCCCTTCGAACGCCGACATCGTGGCCGCGCTGGCCGGCTGCATCGCTGACGCGGGAGCCGAGTTGGCCACCGCGCCACAGACTCGGGCGCTTCTGGGCCTGGAACCAGCTTCCTAGGCCGGGATCCAGTCAGGCCGCGTCCAGCACCCGGACCAGCAGCACGCCTTCGGGGGCATCGAGGCCAATGGCCGACTCGACTACCGCACCGGCGGCCTGCTGGGAGGAGAACGCGAGTCGCCACTGCCCCGGCGGCAGTCGGAAATCGGTGGGGACATCGCCCACGTTGAGAGCGCACACGGTGTCGCCCCGCCGGAAGCCGATCACCGGCGCCGACCGGTCGGTCAGCCACTCCAGCTCGCCAGCGTGGAGGTCGCCTAGCCCACGGCGCAGAGCGAGAAGCTCCTGGTACTTGTAGAGCACCGAGCCGGGATCGTCGCGCTGGGCTGAGACGGTGTCGGCATCGTCTCTGTCGACGGGAAGCCACGGCTCGGGCCCATCGGTGAACCCGCCCGTCGGCCCCGGCGACCACGGCATCGGAGTGCGGCATCCGTCCCGGCCGTCGGCGGGGTTCTGATTCCGGACGGCCACTGGGTCTTGGCGCTGGTCGAGAGGCACGTCCGCCTCTTCGAGGCCCAGCTCATCGCCCTGGTAGAGGAATGGCAGGCCGGGCAGGGCGAACAGCAGCACGCAGTATGCCAGCGACCGCGACCGGCCCAGCTCGCCGCCGCCCAACCGGGTGGGCGCCCGGGGGTCGTCGTGGCTGCTGATGGCCCAGGACAAGTCTCGGGGAGCAGCGTCGAGCGCATCGCGGAACGTGGACCACATAGCCGATGGGTCCCAGGGCGTGTGCATGGGGGCGAAGTAGAAGGCCCGGTGCAGCCCGTCTTGGTTGGCCACATACCGGCTCACTTGATTGGGATTGTTGTCCCTCAGGTAGACCTCCCCCAGAAGCAGGGCGTCATAGCGCTCCGCGATGGCCCTCCAGCGGCGGTAGATGGCGGTGTTGCCCGCCTGGTCGAGGTCGTAGCGATGGTCGTAGCAGCCGAACGCCTGGCGAGGGCTCATGTCCGGGGTGACCGGGAACCGCTGCGGGTTGTCGGGCATGAGCATGTTCTTGACCAGGCCATGGGCCACGTCCACCCGAAAGCCGTCCGCGTCGCGGTCCAGCCAGAACGTGAGCACATCGTCGAACTCCCGCACCAGGTTGGGGTTGGCCCAGTTCAAGTCGGGCTGCTCGGGCAAGAACAGATGCAGGTAGTACTGCTCGGAGGCCTCGTCGAAAGTCCAGGCCGGCCCCCCGAAGTGCGATATCCAGTTGTTGGGGGGCCCGCCGCCCAGCGCGGGGTCCCGCCAGTGGTAGTAGCCCCGCTTGGGGTCATCAGGACTGGACTTCGAAGCCTGGAACCAGGGGTGCTGGTCGGAGGAGTGGTTGGGAACCAGGTCGATGAGCACCCGCAGTCCCAGCCGATGGGCCTCGGCGATGCAGGCGTCGAAGTCGTCCAGCGTGCCGAACAGGGGGTCGACGCCGGTGTAGTCGGCCACGTCGTAGCCGAAATCGCACATGGGCGACGGGTAGAAGGGGGTGATCCACACGATGCCCACCCCCAGCCAGGCCAGATAGTCCAGCTTCTCGGTGAGGCCGGGAAAGTCCCCCACCCCGTCGCCGTTGCCATCGGCGAACGAGCGGATGTACACCTCGTAGCCCACTTCACGGTCCCACCAGCGCAGGTTGTTCTGAGCCATGACCGGAGGCGCCTCTCTAACCGCAGCTCTTGCTCAGTTGAAGGCGATTACGCTGCGCACCACGTCGCCGGCCTTCATGGCTTCGAAGCCGTCGTTCACGTCGTCGAGTCCAATGGTGGCCGACACCATCTCGTCGAGCATGAGGCGGCCATCGAGATAGAGATCGACGAGGCGGGGCATGTCCACCCGGAACACGTTCGACCCCATGAGCGACCCCTGTAGCCGCTTGTCGGACATGAACAGCTCCTGGCCCTCGATCTCCACCTTGGTTCCCGGCGGGATCATGCCCATAACGGTGGCCGTTCCGCCCCGGCGGATCATGCCGAACGCCTGCTGGGCGGTGAGCGCCAAGCCGATGGCCTCAAAGGAGTAGTCCACCCCGCCGCCGGTCAACTCCAATACCTGCTCTACCGGGTCGCCGTCGGCAGGGTTGACCGCGTGGGTGGCTCCCAGGCGCAGGGCGGTGTCCAGCTTCCGGGGCTCGATGTCCACCGCGATGATCTTGGTGGCGCCGGAGATGCGGGCGGCTTGGATCGACGACATGCCAACTCCGCCGCAGCCGATCACCGCCACCGAGGCGCCGGGCTCCACCCCGGCGGTGCGGAACACCGCGCCGGTGCCGGTAGTGACCCCGCAGCCGATGAGCGCGGCCCGGTCCAGCGGCATGTCGGCGCGAACCTTCACCACCGCGTTCTCGTGGACCAGCATCTGCTCGGCGAACGACGAGAGGTTGGCGAATTGGAACACCTCCCGGCCATCACGGCTTAGCCGGGCGGGCTCGTCCTCGGAGCGGACACAGTCAACCCGGCTCTGGACGCACAGGTAGGGCTGGCCGCTCAGGCATGAGCCGCAGCGCCCGCAGAACACCGACAGGCAGCAGATGACGTGGTCGCCGGGCTTCACCTCGCGCACATCGGGGCCCACCGCTTCCACCACTCCGGCGGCCTCATGGCCGAGCACGATGGGGCGGGGAACCACCCAGCCCTCGGTCTCCATGAAGTGCAAGTCGCTGTGGCACAGCCCCGACGCCGCGGTCTGAATCAGCACCTCGCTGCCGATCGGGGCGACCACGCCCACCTCGTCGACCACCAAGTCTTCCCGACCGTCCAAAAACAGCGCCGCTCTCATAGCTTCCCCTCCTGCACTTGTGACTGTCTGCAAACCCTAGAAGCCATCAGCATCTTCCGCTTCATCAGCCCTTAACCCATCGGATTTAGGAGCTCAATCAATGTTAATAATTGATATATCCCCTATTATTTGACCCTGTACTCAATATATAGTACATATAACACGGTGACTACAGAGAGAATACTACGAATACCACTACCTATATCACTTATTCGCGAAATGGACGAACTGATCGCCGCAGGAGAGGGGGGCCTAGACAGCAGGGCTGATCTAGCCAGAGAGGCCATCGAAGCAATGGTCATGGAACTCCGATACGGGCTGGCCGAACCTGAAGCTCAGCAGCATCAAGACCCGATTCTCACAGACCCACGTCGAGGAGACATTGTTGATGTTTCTTTTACTTCGCTGGAGGCGCCGCTGGAGCTCAGCTACTTTGTCGAACCCCTACCTCCGTATGAGAAACCACCTCGTGGATTCCACAATCGCGACTACCCCTCTCTATGGGCTGCCGCTCAGCTTTGCCGCCTGCTCAATAGCGAATCGATGGCGTTCGATGCAATGGGCGACGCTCTGGTTGAGAAGGCATGGGCATTCGCCGAACAGCTTGTTCTCCTGGACAATCTCATCCCTGGAAAACCGTCGGCACTGTTCCCCACCAACCCTCGAAAGAGGCAGTCGGCGGAAAGCAAATTCATGATGTTCGCTGTTGGAACGCTTACTTCTGGCACGAGTGGCGAACCTCGGCCGAAAGGCGTGCTCTTCGCTTGGAAGGTGCTCAGCATGGAGATGACCCCTAGTGGCCCCAAAATCGGTTTGACCCATATCGGACGAGACCTGCTCGACTCGATGGCAGGCCTAACGGTCGCCCAACAACATCCTCCCGAATACACGCGTCGTTTTCTCGCCCATTTGGCCCAGCACTCTCCCGGTGATTGGGAAGGCTTCAAACTCATGATGCATTCGGTCAGCCCAAGAATCGGCCGAGAGGAACTGATTGATGCATTCAACCTCCGCTGGTCCGAGTGGAATCGAACCGTCGCTTCCACCAATGCTGCCGGTTACATAGCGAGAGGACGTGAATGGGGACTCGTCGAAATGGGTCAGGTCGATAGGCGCTACGTCCTCACCGAACTAGGCCAACAAGTGCTTTCAGAACAAGAGGCTTCTTATGACTGATCGCACCGCACGGGCAGCTGCCGACAACAACGTACAAGATGTAATTAGCGCCATTGACAACTACACCTGTGGGCCGATCCGAGCCTTGGCTCAGGACCCGCCACAGAACTCGTTAGACGCCCGGAGGGATGGGCAGGCAGTCCATGTCGCATACCAAGTGTTGCTTCGCCGTGCTGAGAACGGAGACCAGCTGAGGATCATGACCATTACCGACCGGGGCACCACCGGGTTGAACGGCCCCATCCTCACTGCCGACGACTTAGCAGCGCGGGAGCATGACCAAGGGCAGCTCGTTATCCAACCTGGTGAGAACTGGGCCGCCTGGGAGGCGATGCGATACACCAAATCCGGGGAAGACAGCCTCGGCAGCCGCGGTCAAGGCAAGTATGCCTACCTTTACCACTCGTTACACCACCCACCAGGGGCATCGCCTGAACTGCCCAAGCACGCCGGGCGAGTGGTCATCCTCTATGACACGCTGCTGCCCAACGGCGAATACCGACTCGGCATTCGGTACCACAACCCTTCCTCCAAGGTCATCGAGCCTCCGTTCCTCAACGATGACGCCCTTCAGATCATCACTACCTCCTACAAGGACACCCATTTCTTCATCCCCCTCCAGCTAGAACCACTATCTGAACCGGGCACCAGGGTCATCATCCCCTTCCTCTCCAACGAGACCGCTGAAGCAGTCGAGAATGGCGAACTGGCCCATTGGCTGCAAGCAGAGTGGTGGCGCCCCATCCAGAAGGGGGAGTTGGAAATCACAGTCACCGGCGAAGACGATTTGACTCGCTCTATCGGAGTTCCGGACTTCTGGCAAGACCAATCTTGGACCACCGATGACTCGCGCTACCACGCCCGAGAGCAGGTCGAATTGCCGAGTTCCAGCCCGGACGACCCTAGCATCATTAAGCGCATGGTTTTGTTCCACGACAGTGGCCTGGTCAGCGATGACCTCGATGGGCCAGCCCAATCTCACGGTGTACAGCTGCTTCGTGGTGGCCAGTGGATTGTCACGCTGGAGATGAGCGAGTTCTCGGACTGGATCCCGAAAGAACACCGCGGGGGGTTCCGGGGCTTCGTGGAGTTTGACCGCCTTCTTGACCGCGAGCTACGCGACATCGAGAATCCAGCCCACGACGGCTACAACCGTAGGAGATGGCTGTACCAAGAGATCGCCCAGACAATCCGCGATTTGGTGAAAGAGTTCGCCTCAGAGCGTGGATGGTACGACTCTGAGGACACTGCCCCCGATCCAGAATTCGATGCTCTAGTACAAGAATTCTCCCGACTCTTTGTAGCGCCTGAGTCCGGGAAGCACACCCCCGCACAAGCAAAATGGCGCTGCAAAGTCGAAGCTGACTACCCCGACCCCGAGGTGGCCCGCGCCAACTGGGAGGATTCCATCCGTGTTGACGCCACTTGTTATCGCTGCCCGTCCGCCGATGGCGAGCCCATATCTTTCGAGGCAGAGCTCATCCGACCAGATGGTTCAGCTGCGAGCATATTCAAGAATCGTCGCCAGAACATGCGGGGTCGTTCAGAAGAGGAATCTGCTGCCGGAGTCAACTTCGGGGAGCTAAGAATCCTCCATCCTGGACACCCGGAGTCTCCATTCACAGAACCAGGGCGGTATTCAATCAGAGTCAGCTGCAACAACCGAGGAGAGCTCGTCGCAACGGGCAAGTGCTCGTTTTACGTGGCATGCGATCCGCCTCTAGCCCCAGATACCCCTGTGACCATGCAGTTACGAGCCTTTAACCCCGAAGACGGAGGCAACATCGTCCCTCAGGGTGGAGAACTGCAGTGGGAGGCAACCATCAGGAACCGGGGACAGAATCCAGTCGAGGGAATTCTGGCCATCGTCTTGGACGAGCACCTCCTTGCTGAAGAGACAGCCGAACTGGACTTGATAGCGGTCGGGGATCAGCCGCAGATTTTGGTGTTCGAAGGTACGTCTTGGGTTGACCAACATGCCCCAAGCGAGGGAACCCTCCCATTCAACTGGGACAGCCCCCCACATGCTGATGATTTGGGAACTGGTTCGCCCGGCGAGAAGGTTCTGCCTTTGGCCGACGGAAAATACACATTGCAAGCCTCGCTAGAACAAGAAGGCGAGACATTGGCAATGGCACAGGCATCTATATGGGTGGGCACACCACCTGAAGAGGAAGAGGCTGGGGATCTCCCCTTTGTCGTCACGCAAGTAGACGATGTGCTAGCCCCTCGTTGGCGGTTGGAGCCCCCGAGAAGACTCGATGACCCGCACAAGCTACTTTGGTCTGCTGCCAATCCGACTTATCGGGCGGTCAGCTCCATACGTCGTCTTCCAAGAGGGTCGTCACGACCACCACAGGAAGAGTACCTCGGAGAGATCATTGCCGAGGCCCTCGTCGATTGGGCGGTGCAGGAACTGAGGCGCTCTGGGGATGAGGGCCGGATTCGGCTGGTGTCGGCTAGAATTCAAGCATTGGACCCCCAACTGGGGGAACAATTTGAGATCCGGATTGAGCGCTTGATGGCGAAGGAAGCTGAGAACGACCCTGTAGGGTACGGACAGGCCCAAAGAGACATGGCTGCTTTGATGGTGGAGGCTGCTCGTCTCGCAAGGGGATAGTGAGGGCAATATGCCCGGGATAATGCGGTACCTGTCGTCAGAAGACGATGTCCTAGCGCAGGTATTTACACGCGGACGACATTCTGGCCTACCCCATCACTTCGTAGAAGCTGACCGTCTCGACTTCAGGGTCGATTCCGTTCTGGACGAAGCCGCCAAGCAAAGCACATCGACTTCTCATCCCAGCATTCCATCGGCGTTCACTAAGGCATGGGTCATAGGTAAGACGTTCCGTGATTCTGGACTCTTAGAGGACAAAGCCCTCATAGGCGAGAATCCCGATTTCATCTGGGAGATCCTAGCCAACAAAGCGGCTATGGCCACTCGCAACGATGGAAGCTCAGAAACCCGCTGGGCCGACCTTCGACCGCCTCTCGAGCCCGTGGTCGGATCACCAGTCCAGCCGCGCAAGCCCCGGAGATCTGATCACTGGGCCCGATGTGCCTGGCTAGCGGAGCAGAGCCACGCCGATGCCGCCGAGACGTTCGGAGGGATGATCTCAAATGTGTGGAATATGTATGACCGCACCCCACTACGATCCCTCGTGCTTCGACAAGCCCTCCACGAATGGCTGCGGCAGCTCCCAAGCGATACAGCTGAACAGATCACAGAGGTCAAGCCGTTTCTAGAACTCCTCAAGCAACTCAGTCGACGATGGCCCGCAAGGGGTCTACGCTCCGCAATCCAGCCTGCTCACTTCAAGGCCGAAGACCTAGTTGCAGAAATGGACCAGTGTCTCAACCTTCCAATGATCTTGGCCGAGAGTTCCAGAACTCCATCAGGAGTGAACTAGCGAGAAGTCTTGAACAGGAACTGTTCGCTCAGGAGCAGCCGGAGGTGGAGCCGCAGTCGGGGCAGGCGTGGCAGCTTCCGGCTCGCACCATGAGGACGCCGCAGTCGGAGCAGAAGGGGGCGTGGGTGTCCAGGGAGAACTGGCGGGTGAAAGGAGACGGGGGGTCGGGTTCAACGACGTCGCCGGGAATGGTGACCGGCACCTGCTCCTCCACCCCGGGCAGGGTGGGCTGGAGGCGCTCGTCGGTGGTGTAGATCCCCAGTTCGAGCCGCTCCTCGGGGTCGAGGTACTCCACCGCCAGCCGGCGGAACAGATAGTCGATGAGGCTGGTGGCGATGCGGATGTCAGGGTCGTCGGTCATCCCGTTGGGCTCGAAGCGCATGCCGGTGAAGGCGTCCACATAGGCCCGCAGGGGCACCCCGTATTGCAAGCCATGGCTCACCGCCATGGCGAACGAGTCCATGACGCCGGACAGCGTGGAGCCCTGCTTGGACACCCGGAGGAAGATCTCGCCGGGGCTCCCGTCTTCGTACTCCCCCACGGTGGCGAATCCCTTGCAGTCGGACACCCGGAATTCGAAGGTTCGGCTGGTGCGGGACCGGGGCAGCCGACGGCGCTCAGGCTGCGGTGACGCCGGTGTCGCCGCTGAGTCCCGAGCCAGATCGGGTTGGGCGGCCGAGGCATCGGCAATCGACAGGGGTTGACCCAGCTTGCAGTTGTCCCGATAGACGGCCAGCGCCTTGACCCCCATCTGCCAGGCATCCACAAAGAGCTGCTCGATCTCTGCGGCGGTGGTTTCCTCGGGAACGTTGACGGTCTTGCTGATTCCCCCCGAAAGCCAGGGCTGCACCGCGGCCATCATCTTCACGTGACCGCTGGGAGAGATCACGTTGTCGCCCATGGAGCAGGCAAACACCGGCAGATGGGCTTGGTCGAGATGGGGGGCGCCCACCACCGAGCCCCGTTCGTGTACATGGGCCTCGATGTCGGCAACATGGGCGGGGCTGTAACCCAGACGATGCAGCGCCCGATCCACCGTCTGGTTGACGATTGGCATGGTGCCGCCGCCCACCAGCTTCTTGGTTTTGACCAGGCCCAAATCGGGCTCGATGCCGGTGGTGTCGCAGTCCATCATGAACGAGATGGTGCCGGTGGGGGCCAGCACCGTGGCCTGCGAGTTGCGAACCCCTACGGTGTCCCCCCACTCCACCGCGGCGTCCCACGCGGCCCGGGCGGCATCGAGCGCGTCTTGGGGCACCGGCTCGGCTTCCAGGCGGCTCAGCGCGTCTCGGTGCATCCGCAGCACTCGCCGGGTGGGCTCCTGGTTCTCGGCGAACCCCTCGAACGGTCCCAGACGGGCGGCCATTCGCCCTGAGGTCTCGTAGGCTACCCCGGTCATCAGCGCGGTGACCGACGCGGCCAAACCCCGGCCCTCGTCGGAGTCGTAGGCCAAACCCAAGGCCATGAGCATGGCCCCCAGGTTGGCGTAGCCCAAGCCCAATTGGCGGAACCGCCGGGTGGTGGCCCCGATCTGCTCAGTGGGATAGTGCGAAGGGCCGACCAGTATCTCCTGGGCGACGGTCATCACCCGGACTGCGGCGCTGAAACCCTCCACATCGAATGCGCCGTGGTCGTCGACGAACGACAGCAGGTTCAAGCTGGACAGGTTGCAGGCTGAATTGTCGAGGTGGAGGTACTCCGAGCAGGGGTTGCTGGCGGTGATGCGGCCGGTTTCGGCCGCGGTGTTCCACCGGTTGATGGTGGTCTCGAACTGCACCCCGGGGTCGGCGCACTCCCAGGCGGCCTCGGCTATCTGGGAGAGAAGCGACCGGGCTGACACCGTCTCCAGCACTTCGCCGGTGGTGCGGGCGGTGAGATGCCACTCGCCGTCTTCGGTCACCGCGGCCATGAACTCGTCGCTGAGCCGCACCGAGTTGTTGGCGTTCTGGTACTGGATGGAGTGGACGTCGGCGCCGTCGAGGTCCATGTCGAAGCCGGCATCCCGTAGCGCCCGGGCCTTGCGCTCCTCGATGGCCTTGCACCAGATGAACTCGGACACATCGGGATGGTCGGCGTCGAGCACCACCATCTTGGCCGCCCGCCGGGTTTTGCCCCCCGACTTGATGGTGCCGGCCGAGGCGTCCGCGCCTCGCATGAAGCTCACCGGGCCGCTGGGGGCGCCCCCGCCGCTCATCTTCTCCTGGCGCGAGCGGATGAGGCTCAGGTTCACGCCCGCTCCCGATCCCCCCTTGAAGATCCGCCCCTCCTCCCCGTACCAGTCGAGGATCGACTCCATGGTGTCGTCCACCGCCAGGATGAAGCAGGCCGACGACTGGGGCACCGCACCGGGAACCCCGAGGTTGAACCACACCGGCGAGTTGAACGCGGCGCGCTGGCGGACCAGCAGCCAGCGAAGCTCACCGGCAAACGCCTCGGCCTCCTCCGGCTCGGCCAGATGCCCCGACTCGGTTCCCCACGCCACCAGCGTGTTGACCACCCGGTCGATCACCTGGCGCAGCGATGTTTCCCGCTCCGAAGTGCCCAAACCGCCCCGGAAGTACTTCTGGGCCACGATATTGCCGGCGTTGACCGACCAGTTCGCCGGAAACTCCACATCGGTCTGCTCGAAGGCCGCTTCGCCGCCTGCGCTGGTGATTCGGGCGTCGCGGCGCTGCCAATCCACCTCGTCGTAGGGGTGGACATCGGCGCGGCTGAAATGGCGGCTCAGGCCGATCCTGGTGCGGTCAGATGCCAGAGCCATCAGCACTCCTCAACGGATGCAGCTCTTATGGCGCATTCCGCATCTATTTTATCCTTGCTCGAATGAGGCTGCGGCGTGAGCGGCCAGGTCAAAGGGGCCTCGTCACGAGGCATGCCTGCACCGGACACGCCAGCCCGCCCAAACAACGGGCTGAACCCCTCAAGGAGTCGCCTGAACCCCACTATGGTCGTCGGCGTCAGCCACCATTCCGGCCACTCACACCGCAGCAGTACGTCACGGTAGAGCATGAAGCCTGTGGACGGTAAGGAGGACAAGGGGGATTCCCTGTGGATTTCAGGTGAATAACTGGAAACATGCCCAACTGGTCCGCCTGCTACCGTCGGCGGCAGGTGCATCAGCTGTTTCCTCGGTTCGCCTCCGACATTGACCCGGTTTCGGTCTACGCGTCCGACAGCCGCATCCCCCACTCCAACCGGCCTTGGCTGATGCTGAACATGGTCACCTCTGCCGATGGCGCCACGTCGGCCGACGGAGTGTCGGAGGGGTTGTCGAGCCCCGAGGACCGGCGGGTGTTCTCGGCCCTCCGGGCGGTGGCCGACGTGATTCTGGTGGCGGCCGAGACCGTGCGACGCGAGGGCTACGGACCGCCCAAGACCAGCCCGGAGGTCGCCGCCAGCCGAAGGGACCGGAACCAGTCGCCGCGGCCTCGATTGGCCGTGGTGAGCGGTTCGCTGGATCTGGACTTCACCGCGCCGCTGTTCGCCGACCATCCACCGCCGATGCTGTTCACCGTGGCCGATCCGCCTGCCCACCGTTTGGCCCAAGCCGAGGCGGCCGCGGAAGTCCACCGCGTGGGCGACCACCAAGTGGACTTGGCGGAGGTGCTGCGATTGGTAGGCCAAACAGGCGCCGATGTAGTGCTGGCTGAGGGCGGTCCCAGCCTCAACGGGCAGCTTCTGGACGCCGGGCTCTTGGACGAGCTGTGCTGGACGATCTCGCCGATACTGGCCGGCGGTGACACATCCCGGATGACGCGAGGCGCCCCGCCCCGGCTCGACCGTCTGCGGCTGGATCGGGTATCGGCTCAAGACCACACTCTCTTTCTCCGCTATCTCACCCACTGACCCGGACTCTGTGCCGACGCGCCCGAGCCGATTATCGGCCGTCGAAGCTGACCGGCAAAGCGGTGTCGCCCATGACCACATAGGCCGGTTCTGACTGGGACAAGCCCGCGGCCGGCGCCTCCGGGGACAACGACCAGTGGAGCTTGCCGGCCAGGAAAGAACTGGCCCACAGCACGAGAAACAAGGCGGACACGGCCAGCGCCCTTCGGAACCAGTACACCTTGGCCGGCAATCGCCGGGTTACCGGAGGCTCGGGTTGGTGGTCAGACACCAATACCAAGACGGGCTCCAAAGCGGGCTGGGCCATAGGTTGATCAAACATGGGTAAAGCCATGCGACCATTGTCCAGACCGCGGTGACAGTTAGTCGGAAAACAGTTGTCTATCTGCGGTTTTGCAAATTTCAGCCGCGTATTTCAAGTGGTGGTGAGCAACGATTCGAGAACGCTTCGGTAGGTCTCCACCGCGGCCCTGTCCACCCGCTCCTCGGCAGTGTGGGCCAAGGTCGATTCTCCGGGCCCGAAGTTGGCCGCAGGAATGCCCCGCTCAGCGAAGAAGGCCACGTCGGTCCATCCCAGCTTTGACTTGATCTCCAGATCGTTGTCGGCGATCAGCCGTTGCAGCACCGGGTGGCCCAACCCCGGTGGGGCGGCCGGTGCGTGCTCGGTCACCTCGAAGCCATCTTCATCGCCCAATACGGGCGCCAACATCTCTCGCAGAATGTCCTCGGCTTCGGCGGGGCTGCGATCGGGAGCGTAGCGATAGCCCAGCGTCACCTGGGCCCGGTCGGGCACAACGTTTCCGGCCACGCCGCCCTCCACCGCCACCGCCTGAAGCGACTCCCGGAATTGGCAGCCGTCGATCACCGGCGTGCGGGGTTCGTATGCCTCGGCCAGTTGGAGCACTGATCCAAGCCGATGGATGGCGTTGACCCCCATCCAGGGTCGGGCGGTGTGGGCTCGGGCGCCGGCCAGCGTCACCACCGCCCGCATCGATCCCTGACATCCGGCCTCCACCGCTCCCCCGGTGGGCTCGCCCAGAAGAGCCACGTCGGTGGCCAGCAGTTCGGGGCGGACATCGAACAGCTCCCGCAGTCCGCTGTCGGCCACTCTCACTTCCTCGCGGGCGTAGAACAGCCACGTCACATCCACCTCAGGCTCGGCCACCGCAGCGGCCAACTCCAGCATCACCGCCAGCGCCGACTTCATGTCCGCGGCTCCGAGGCCCCACACCACATCGCCCTCGATGCGGGCCACCGCGTTGTCGTTGGGGGGCACGGTGTCGCTGTGGCCGCCGATCAGAACCCGCTGGGGTCGGCCCAAATCGGTCCGGGCCACCACATTGTCGCCCACGCGATCCACGGTGAGGCCGGGCACCGCCCGCAGCTCCTGCTCGATGAGACCGGCGATGGCGCCTTCGTTGTAGGACACCGAGGCGACATCGATCAGCTCGGCTGTTCTGGCCAGCAGATCAGCGCTCATGGCCTGTCCTGTCAACGATTTGCGCCGAGATGGACGCCGCGGACCCGATGAGTAGGACTGCCTGTGGATAACCCATGCCTAAGTGGCCGCGCCGTGCTCGCGCAATACGTCGTTCAGCTGGGCCTTGTCGTGGCGCTCGCCGGGCTCAAGATGCTTGATCACCAGAACACAGGGCATGCCGAAGGTGCCTCCGCCGAACTCCCGAGGCCGGGTGGCCGAGACGGCCACCGACCAAGCGGGAACCGAGCCGCGGCCCAACTCATCGCCGGTGGCTGCATCGATCACCGGGATCGAGCCAGTGAGCACGCATCCCGCCCCCAGCACCACCCCGTCGCCCAGCTGGGCGCCCTCGGCCACGATGCAGCGGCTGCCCACCAGGCAGTCGTCGCCCACGACGACCGGGGCGGCCTGAGGAGGCTCCAACACCCCGCCGATGCCCACCCCGCCCGAGAGATGGACGTTGGCGCCGATCTGGGCGCAGGAGCCGACGGTGGCCCACGTGTCGACCATCGTGTTGGCCCCGACCCGGGCGCCGATGTTCACGTAGCTGGGCATCATGATCACGCCCCGGTCCAAGAACGAGCCCCAGCGGGCCGACGCCCCCGGCACAACCCGCACGCCGGCAGCCTGGTAGTCGGTCTTGAGGGGGATCTTGTCGGCGTATTCGAACGGCCCCAGCTCCATGGTCTCCATTTCGGCCATGGAGAACAGCAGCAGGATGGCCTGTTTGAGCCATTGATTCACGACCACCTCGCCCTGGCCGTTCACCTCGGCCACCCGGGCCGCGCCAGTGTCCAGCAGATGAATGGCCTCTTCCACCGCAGCCCGGGCCTCGGGGTCGCCGTCGGCAATCGGCGCCCGGTCGGCCCACAGCGCCTCGATACGGGCTCGCAGATCGGTCATCTCAGTGCTCACCTCCTCACGGTATCCCCGCACCGGGCGGCCACTCGCTGTTCAAGCAGGTCGATTTGGACATCGGGGGCCACCGCGGCCACTCGAGCGTAGGCAGCCCCCTGGGGCCCGTAGAACTCGCCGGGACTGATCAGCGCGCCCATCTCCTCGGCCACCCGGCGAGACAGCAACCAGCCGTCGCCGTCGGGCGACTCCGCCCACAAGTACAGACCGCCGCCGGGCAGGCTCAAACCGGGGGCGTAGGGCACCAGGAGCTCGCGGAGTCGGGCCAGACGGTGGCGGTAGACTTCCCGCTGGGCGTCTACATGGCGGTCGTCGTCGAATGCCGCCACTGCGGCGGCTTGCACCGGGCCGGGGACCATCATCCCCGCGTGCTTGCGAACCTCCGACAGGTAGCCCACCAGATCGGGATCGCCGGCGTAGAAGCCGGCCCGCATTCCGGCCAGGTTCGACCGCTTGGACAGCGAGTGCACCGCCACCACCCCGTCGGGTCCCGTGCTGAGGACGCTGGCCTCGGCGGTTCGGGCGGCCTCGTCCCAGATGAATTCGATGTAGCACTCGTCGCTGAGCACCGGTACGCCGTGATGGCGGCCCCACTCCACCGCGGCGGCCAGATCGTCGATGGCGCCGGTGGGGTTGCCCGGCGAGTTCACCCACAAACACAGCGAGCGGGCGATGTCGTCGGGGGCCACCGTGTCGAGATCGATACGCCACTGGTGGTCGAGCGGCACAGGAACCGCCCGGCAGCCGGCCAGCGCAGCCCCCATGGCGTAGGTGGGATAGGAGACCGCCGGATACAGAACGGTGTCGCGACTGGGATCGCGCAACCGCAGGTAGTGGGGCACCGAGGCCACCAGCTCCTTGGTGCCCACGCAGGCCGCCACCGCAGCACCGGCGGCGTCGATGCCGAACCGTCGGGCCAGCCAGCGAAGCGCCGCCTCCCGATAGGCAGTGGATCCTATGGATGCCGGGTAGCCCCGCTCGCTGTCGGAGGCCGAGAGCGCAGCCACCACTTCAGCCGGGGGCGGATCGGAGGGTGCCCCCACCGACAAGTTCACGCAGCAGCCGTCGAAGCCGTCGGCCACCGCTCGCAACTCATCGAGGCGGTCGTAGGGGTACGGCGGGGGAACGAAACCGTCCACTACCCCACCACCCACTCCGAGAGCCGGGCCGCCGACGCCTCATCGAGGCGGGCCTGGATCCGGTAGCCGTCGTCTTCGTTCTCAGTGGTCAGCACATGGCCGGCCCGCTGAACCGCCGCCAGCACCTCGCCTCTGGCGTAGGGCACCACCAGCTCCACGATGAGCCCGCTGGAGCGCAGCTCATCGGCCATGGCAGCCATCAGCTTGTCGGTCCCCTCGCCGGTGGCAGCCGAGACCACGATGGCGTCCTTGTCGGCGCCCAGCGGATTGTCCCGTCCGGCCAGCAGGTCGCACTTGTTGTACACCAGCAGCTCGGGAACCGCACCCGCGCCGATCTCCCGCAGCACTTGGCGCACCGCGGCAATGTGGCTGTCGGAGTCGGGGCCGGAGGCGTCCACCACGTGCAGCAGCAGATCGGCCTCAGCAACCACATTGAGCGTCGAGCGGAACGCCTCCACCAGTTGGTGGGGCAGTTTTTGGATGAATCCGACGGTGTCGGTGAGCAGCACCCGCTCCCCGCCCGGTAGCTCGAGTCGGCGGGTGGCGGCGTCGAGGGTGGCGAAAAGCCGGTTTTGCACCAGCACTTCGGAGTCGGTGAGCAAGTTGAGCAGCCGGGACTTGCCTGCGTTGGTGTAGCCCACGATGGCCACCGTGCTCTGGGCCGAGCGGCGACGGCTCCGGCTCTGCACGCTGCGGTTCTTGGCGATGTCGCGGAGTTGGGCCTCCAGCTTGTGGATGCGCCGCTGGATGCGCCGTCGGTCCACCTCCAGCTGGGTCTCGCCCGGTCCCCTGGTGCCGATCCCACCGGCCTGCTGGCTGAATGCCCGGCCCCGGCGCAGGCGGGGCAGTCGGTAGCGGAGCTGAGCCAGCTCCACTTGGGCCTTTCCCTCTTGGCTGCTGGCGTTCTGGGCGAAAATGTCGAGGATCACCGCGGTGCGGTCGATGGCGGTACGGCCGAGGATCTTCTCCAGGTTGAACTGCTGGGCCGGGCTCAGCTCGTCATCGAACACCACGGTGTCGGCGTCCGCCTCTTCGCACACTTCGAGGATCTCGTCAACCTTGCCTTTGCCGATGTAGGTAGACGGATCGGGGGCGCGGCGGCGCTGGACCAGGCGACCCATCTCGTCGGCCCCGGCGGTGTCGATGAGCTGGGCCAATTCGTCGAGTGCTGCATCGGTGCGGGCTGGGTCGGCACCGTCGAGAGTGACGCCCACCAGCACGATCTTCTCTCGGAAGGTCCGCTCGATGAACGCTCCCGACTCCCCACCGTGGGTGCCGAATCCACCCCGGTGGGTCTCGCTGTCAGCCATATTCAACCGCCGCGATGAAAGCCGCGGGCCCGATCAGGACGGCGGTTTCGCCCAGCTCCACAATCACGTCGCCACCGGGCATAGACACCTGGACAACCGTACCGGCCAAACCCCAGCGGTGAGCCGCATGGGCGGCAGCGCATGCTCCGGTCCCGCAGGCCTCGGTCACCCCGACCCCTCGTTCCCACACTCGCATCTCGATTCCTCCGGCGGTGGCACCGATGAACTCCACATTGATCCCCCCCGCCAGGCGGGACAGCTCAGACCCGTTCCTGGCCACGTCGATCTGGTGCAAGTCGTGGACCGCCGCCACCAGATGGGGGTTGCCCACGTCTGCGGAGGAGAAGTGATCGGCGAAGCCGTGGTTGCGGAGGTATTGGACGACCTCGCCCTCTTCCAGATCGGGGCCGGGGCCGATCGGCCCCATGTCGACTCGGACCTGGACCATGGTGGGATCTTCGGTGGATTCAACGCTCACGGCTCGAATCCCGGCATCGGTGCCTATGGACAGATCACAGTTGGAGCCGCGGGCGTCTCGCCTGACAACCGCCTGGGCCAAACAGCGGATGCCGTTGCCGCTCATCTCGGCCCGGGTCCCATCGGCGTTGAACAGCACCATGGTTGCATCGGTGCCTGCACCGGCATCGCCGGGCAGGCCGAAGATGAGCCCGTCGGCCCCCACGCCGCGGGTGCGGTGGCATGCGGCCTCGGCCGTCGCGGGGGCATCGTCGGGCAGCGCGTCGGCCAACGCGATCAGAAAGTCATTTCCCAAGCCGTGGTGCTTGGCCAGCTGCATCGTTCCAGTCTGACAAGTTCTGGGCACTGCACCGCGCACCATTTCGACCTCAGCTCGGGGATCCGTGCTCGGTCAGAACCGAGAGCGCCTCGTCGGCCAGCGCCTCGGCGTCTTCGTCGGCGTTTAGCCAAGTGATGCGCGGGTCGCGTCGAAACCAGCGCTCTTGGCGGCGGGCGAATTTCCGGGTGCGGGCGACGGCGAGGGCCACCGCCTCGTCCAGCGACATCTCGCCGTTGACATGCCCTAGGAGCTCCTTGTAGCCCAGGGCCTGCGACGCGGTGCGCGACAGCGGCGGCCGTCGGTTCGCCAGCGCCTCCACCTCGGCCAAGAACCCGGCCTCCATCTGCTGGTGGTAGCGCTGCTCGATGCGGCGGTCGATCTCAGCCCTCGATAGCGACAGACCGATCTGGGCGATGTCACAGGGCGGATACTGGCCCAGGCCCGGCCCATAGGAGGAGAACGGGCGGCCGCTTCCCAGCGTCACCTCAAGTGCCCGCATGATCCTCCGGCGGTTGGTGGGCTCCATGCGAGAGCAGGCCAAAGGGTCGAGTTCGGCTAAGCGGCGGTGCAGGGCTTCGGTGTCGGGCTCGCTCTCCAGAGAGGCCGCCGTCTCGGGATAGCGGCCGGGAATCTCCAGTTCGTCGATCACCGCCCGGTGGTAGAGCCCGGTGCCCCCCACCAGCACCGCTGTCCGGCATCGGTCGGCGATGTCGGCCCGGGCCTCGCGGGCTGCGGCTTGGAACCTGGTCAGGGAGTAGTCCTCGGACGGGTCGGCCACATTGATGAGGTGGTGGGGCACCTCGGCTTGCACCGCGGCGGAAGGCTTGTCGGTGCCGATGTCCATTTCCCGATACACCTGCATGGAGTCCACCGAGATGATCTCGGCATCTCGAAGATGGCGGGCGATGGCCACTCCCACGGCCGACTTGCCGGTTGCGGTGACTCCGACGACAGCCAGCGCGCCCGGCGCGCCACCAGCACCGGAAGGCGGGAAACTGCTCAGAGCGCGGCCACCGGGATTCGGGTGCGCCACCGGGGCAAAGCGGTCACCCCGGCCAGCTCTCCCCGCAGGTGGTGCGCTCCGGCCTCAGTCACGTTCACGGTGGCGAAGGTGCCCGGCTTCAGCTTCTGGGGTGAGGGGAAGTGGACTATGCGGTTCTGGCGGGTCCGGCCAGTGAGAACACTGGCGTCTTTCTTCGACGGCCCCTCCACCACTACCTCTTCGCGTCGGCCGATGCGGGCCTGGTTGCCCCGGCGGCTGGAGCGGTCCACCACCGCCCGGAGCCGCTCGAAGCGATCCCGCACCTCTTCGGGGTCGCAGAACTGGTCGGCCATCTCGGCGGCCTCGGTGCCCGGGCGGGGAGAGAACACAAAGGTGAACGCCGAGTCGTATTCCGCCTCGGCAGCCACCCGCAGGGTCTCCTCGAAGTCGTCCTCGGTCTCGCCGGGAAAACCCACGATGATGTCAGTGGACACGGCCAAATCGTCCACCGCCTCCCGGGCGGCCCGCAGCCGCTCCAGATAGCGCTCGGCGGTGTAGCCCCGGTGCATGGCCGCCAGCACGCGGTTGCTGCCCGATTGCAGGGGCAGGTGCAGGTGCTCGCACACCGAGGGAACCTCGGCCATGGCCTCGATGGTCTCGGGCCGCAGATCCTTGGGGTGGGGGCTGGTGAATCGGATCCGCTCGATGCCCTCAACCGCGCCCACCGAGCGGAGCAAATCGGCGAACAGCGGGCGAAGCGACACCCGCTCTCCGGCCTGGCGGCGGTCCCGCTGGAGATCGCGGCCGTAGGAATTCACGTTCTGGCCCAACAGCGTGATCTCGGTGACCCCGCCGGCCGCCAGATCGGCAGCTTCGGCCACCAAGAGCTCCAGCGGGCGGCTTGTCTCCGCCCCTCGCACCGCAGGCACGATGCAAAAGGCGCACGAGTTGTCGCAGCCCACCTGGATGGTCATCCACGCCGCGTAGGGGGCGTCGCGGCGCACCGGCAAGGCGGAGGGGAAGCTGTCGCGGTCGTCGTCGGCGGCCTCTTCGAGGATCTCCACAACAGGCCCGTTGGCGGCGGCGCCGATCAGATCGGCGGCCCGATGCACGTTGTGGGTGCCGAACACCACGTCGACATGGTCGGCCCGCTCCCGGATCAGATCACGGTCTTTCTGGGCCAAACAGCCCGCCACCGCGATCTGAATGTCGGGGCGGGCCTGCTTGAGCCGCTTGAGGTGGCCGAGCTGGCCGTAGAGCTTGTTGTCGGCGTTCTCGCGGATGCAGCAGGTGTTGAGCACGATGACGTCGGCCGACTCCATGGCGTCGGCCGATGTCATCCCGTCGGCTTCCAGCAGCCCAGAGATGCGCTCGGTGTCGTGCTCGTTCATCTGGCACCCGTAGGTGCGGATGAAATAGCTGCGGCTCACCCCGTCAGGCTACCTGTCGGCTGCCGGCAGTCTCCTAGCCGGTTTTGCCAGCATCCCTGCCGGATTCGCCTGTGCCCTAGCCGGTTTGGGCCGCGGCGTCCTCGGTGGCCTCGGCAACCTCGGCGTCTTCCTCGGCTGGAGGGTTCACCGCCTTCCACACTCGCTCGGTGATCTCCACCATGATCTCGGGGTGCTCGCCCAGAAACGCCTTGGCCTTGTCCCGGCCCTGGCCGAGGTGTTCGCCCTCGTAGGTGAACCAGGCCCCGGACTTGTCGATGATGTCCAAGTCCACGCCCACATCGAGCAGCGAGCCTTCCCGGCTGATGCCCTTGGAATACATGATGTCGAACTCGGCCTGCCGGAACGGCGGGGCCACCTTGTTCTTGACCACCTTCACCCGGGTGCGGTTGCCCACCACATCGACCCCCTGCTTGAGGGACTCGATGCGGCGGATGTCGAGGCGGACCGACGAGTAGAACTTCAGCGCCCGGCCACCCGGCGTGGTCTCGGGAGAGCCGAACATCACGCCGATCTTCTCCCGAAGCTGGTTGATGAAGATGCATACCGTCTTGGACTTGTTCAAGTTGGCGGTGAGCTTGCGCAGCGCCTGCGACATGAGGCGGGCTTGCAGGCCCACGTGGGTGTCGCCCATGTCCCCCTCGATCTCGGCCCGGGGGGTGAGGGCGGCCACCGAGTCGATGACGATCACGTCGAGCGCACTCGAGCGGATCAGCATGTCGGCGATCTCCAGGGCCTGCTCGCCAGTGTCGGGCTGCGAGATCAACAGCTCGTCCACGTCCACTCCAATGGCCTTGGCGTAGATCGGGTCGAGGGCATGCTCGGCGTCGACGAACGCGCAGATCCCCCCGTTCCGCTGGGCCTCGGCCACGGCATGCAGCGCCAAAGTGGTCTTGCCCGAGGACTCCGGGCCGTAGATCTCCACCACCCGGCCCCGGGGGAGCCCCCCGACGCCCAGCGCCAGATCAAGGGCCAGCGCCCCGGTGGGGATGGTCTCGATGGCCATTGTGCCCTTCTCGCCCATCTTCATAACGGCGCCTTGGCCGAATTGCTTCTCGATTTGGCCGAGGGCCATCTCTAGTGCCTTGTCTCGCTCCACATCTCCTCCTTCAGGTCGTGGTATCGCGTCTGCGAGTTAATCGGGGGAATGTCGAGGCACACTCTAAAGACGACCAGTGACAGTTTGTCCCCAGTTACTGACATGAGCGTAGTTACAGGGGCTGAATTTGACAAGCATCCCGCCCACCCCACCTGCCTGGTTCTCCTTCGAATCCGATACGGTGAGCACATGTCAGAGCGAACGTTCACCGACGAGGAGCTGCGCCAGCGGCTGACCGCCGAGCAGTACCACATCACCCAGCAAGCCGGCACCGAGCGGGCCTTCACCGGCGAGTACTGGGACTGCAAAGACGAGGGCATGTACCGCTGCCGGGTGTGCGACGTGGTGCTGTTCTCCTCGGACACCAAGTACGACTCGGGCACCGGCTGGCCGTCGTTCTACGAGGAGGCCGGCGAGGGCAAGGTAGACCGCCACACCGACCAGAGCCACGGCCTGGTTCGCACCGAGGCGGTGTGCGCAGAATGCGGCGCCCACCTGGGCCACATCTTTCCCGACGGCCCCCACCCCACCGGGGAGCGCTACTGCATGAACTCTGCTTCGCTTAGGCTCGACCGCGATCTCACTCAGGAGGAGAACTGAAATGGGAAGACTGGACGGCAAAGTGGCCCTCATTTCCGGGGGTGCCCGGGGCCAGGGCGAGGCCGAGGTGCGGCTGTTCGCGGCCGAGGGCGCCAAGGTGGTGTTCGGCGACGTGCTCCACGATGAGGGCGAGGCGGTAGCCGCCGATGTGGGCCCCAATGTCCACTACATCCCCTTGGACGTGACCGACGAGGGGGCATGGCAGAAGGCGGTGGATGAAACCATCAACCGCTACGGGCCGCCCAACGTGCTGGTGAACAACGCCGGGATCCTCCTGTTCGGGCTGTCCATGGCGGATACCTCTCTGGATGACTACATGCGGGTGATCAACGTGAACCAGGTGGGGGTGTTCCTGGGCATGAAGTACACCGCTCCCGCCATGATCGAGGCCGGCGGCGGGTCGATCGTGAACATCAGCTCCACCAACGGCATAGCCGGCTACGGCGGCACGGTGGCCTACACCGCCTCCAAATTCGCGGTGCGGGGCATGACCAAGAACGCGGCCCTAGAACTGGGCCAACACGGCATCCGGGTCAATTCCATCCACCCCGGCGGCGTGGACACCGCCATGACCGCTCCCGACACCCTGGGAGACGCCATCTCCGATGAGGACCGCGAGGCGACCTACGCCATGCTCCCCCTGGGCCGGGTGGGCCAGCCCGAAGAGATCGCCCGCCTCGCCGTCTACCTCGCCTCCGACGAGTCTTCCTACAGCACCGGCGCCGAGTTCATCGCCGACGGCGGAATGCTCGCCGGCGTCGTCAACCCCGAGATCTAGGCCAACCGACCCGCTTCTCCCACTCCAAGAGGGCGTCTACTGCCCGGCGACAACTCGCATGCGGAGGTTGTTGAGGATGGAGACGGTGGTGAATTGACGGGTGCGCTCGCGGTCGAAGGGGAACTTGACCTTGGCCGCCTCCACCTGGCCGTTTACCAGCGTGGCCATCCATACGGTGCCGGGGTCCTCCCCGTAGAGCGGATCGGGGCCGGCTACCCCGGTGACGGCGATGGCGCAGTCGGCGTCCAACAGCTTGGCAGCGCCGTGGGCCATGGCGGTTACGGCCTCCTCGCTCACCACTGGGCCCTCGGGCACGTCCAGCAAGTCGAACTTGACGTCGCTGGCGTAGGAAACCAGGCCGCCGCGGAACACGTCGCCGGCACCGGGCACGGCGGTGAGCCGGGCGCCGATCAATCCGCCGGTGAGCGACTCGGCCAGCGCCAGGGTCCAGCCCCGGCTCCTCAGGGCGTCGAGCACGGCCGACTCCATGGTCTCGTCGTCGATGCCGAACACGATGTCGCCGATGATGCCCCGCACGATCTGCTCCTCGTTGGCCAAGATCTCGTCCACCTCGGCCTCACTGGGAGCTTTGGCGGTGAGCCTCACCTTGAGGCCCTCCATGCCGGAGGCCAAAAAGGCGATGGTACACTCGCCGGTCTCGTCCAGGCGCTCGATCTCTTCATGCAGCTTCTCGGCCAGGCCCGACTCGGAGTCACCCCAGGTGCGCAGCGTGCGGCTTTTGATCACCGCGGTGATCCCCGCCCGCTGCTTGAGATCGGGAAGCACGCACTCCCCCACCATCTGCTGCATCTCCCAGGGCACGCCGGGCACGGCGTACACCGCCTTGCCGCCGGTCTCCACCTTGAAGCCGGGTGCGGTGCCCGGCATCACCGACAGCACCTCGGCCCCAACGGGCACGTCGGCCTGGCGCAGGTTGTTGTCGGGCATGGCCCGGCCCCGGCCTCCGAACACCCGAGAGATGCGCTCGACGATGTCGTCTCGCCGCACCAGCTCCACCCCGAGGGCGGCGGCGATCACGTCACGGGTGATGTCGTCCTGGGTGGGACCGAGACCGCCGCACATGATCACCGAGTCGCTTCGCTCCAGAGCCTGGCCCAGCACCGCCTGCATGCGCCCGAAGTTGTCGCCCACCTTCACCTGGTGGTGCGAGTCGATGCCCGCCAGTGCCAGCTGCTCTCCGATCCACGACGAGTTGGTGTCGACGATCTGGCCGAGCAAGAGCTCGGTTCCAACTGCGATTACTTCACAATTCACGCAGGGAGGCTATACCGCCGGCTACTCGCCCGAGGCGGCAATGGCCCCGGCTACTCGCCCGAGGCGGCAACGGCCCCGGCTATCGGCCCGCGGCGGCAACGGCCCCGGCTACTGGCCCGAGGCGGCAACGGCCCCGGCTACTCGCCCGAGGCGGCAATGGCCCCGGCTACTCGCCCGAGGCGGCAACGGCCCCGGCCCGGCCGTCGGCCCAGTAGCGCCAGCCGGAGTACAGGGT
The DNA here is from genome assembly GCA_022821445.1 of Acidimicrobiia bacterium. Classification (GTDB taxonomy): domain Bacteria; phylum Actinomycetota; class Acidimicrobiia; order Acidimicrobiales; family Bin134; genus Poriferisocius. The sequence continues at coordinate 34,786 of JAJEDQ010000038.1, forward strand.
GATGGCCACGGCCAGCCAGATGGCCAGCGACACCGACCAGTCGACGTTCTCCAGCGGAGGCAGTGCGGCCACGGTCAGCGCCCCGCCCTGCATCAGAGTCTTCAGCTTGGCCGAATGGCGGGCGGGCAGCGAGAGGCCGTCTCGGGCCCATCTGGTGCGTACCGCGCTCATCAGGAGCTCCCGCGCCGTGATGATCAACACCGGCACCCAGAACAGCCGGTCCACGGCCACAAAGCACCAGGCCGCCCCCAGGATCATCACCTTGTCGGCCAGCGGGTCCAAGAAGGCCCCCCAGCGGCTCTCGCTGCCCGAAGACCGGGCCACCCAGCCGTCGTAGTAGTCGCTGGCGCCCAGCACCCAGCCCATCGCCACCACCGCCCACGACGTCCCTGCGCTGTCGGAGGCAGCCAAGATCAGCACGAAGAGCACGGGCGAGAGCAGTATCCGGCCCAACGTGATCAGGTTGGCGGTCAACCGCAGATCAGCCCAGGAATAGGCCTCCACCTGGCTCATGGCGATTCCGCCTCGGCCACCAGGTCGGGACCCAGGGCATCAACCACCCGCACGGTGTGGAACTGCCCGACGTCCAGATGGTCGGGCACCGAAACGACCCCGTCGATCTCCGGGGCTTCTCGATAGCTGCGGGCAATTCCAGGCGTGTCCACCAGGACTTTGACTTCGCGGCCGATGAGTTGGTCGCGCTTCGTTGCGGTGATCCCGTCTTGGACCTCGGCCAGCTCCCGGCGACGCTCGGCGGCCAATTCGGCCGGCACCTGCCCTTCGAGGGCAGTGGCATAGGTGCCGGCCTCGGCGGAGTAGGTGAAGAAACCGCACCAGTCCAAGCCCATGTCGGCCACAAAGTCGAGCAGGGCGTCGTGGTCGGCCTCGGTCTCACCGGGGTAGCCCACGATGAAGTTGGACCTGAACACCGCCTCGGGCCGGCGTTGGCGGATATCGGCGATGCGGGCGGCAAAGCGGTCGCCGTCGCCCCACCGACGCATCCGGGCCAGGAGCGGCCGGGACACGTGCTGCAACGACAGATCGAAGTAGGGCACCTCGGTGGCGCAGATGGCGTCGATGAGCGAGTCGGTGAGGTCGGACGGATACAGATACAACAGCCGCACCCAGCGGACCTGGTGGCGAAGCGACTCCACCAGCGGGATGATGCCCCGCTCTCCTTGGCCCTGGTCGCGGCCGTAGGAGGCCAGGTCTTGGGCCACCAGCACCGCTTCTTGTACCTCCAGTGCCTCCACCTCGGCCACGATGGCCTCGGCCGACCGAGAGCGCTGCGGACCCCGGAAGCTGGGAATGGCGCAATACCCGCAGCGCCGGTCGCATCCCTCGGCGATCTTCACGTAGGCCCACGGCGCTTGAGCGGGCGGCCGGGGCAGGTTCAACAGGTCGAATGAGGGCAGCTCGGCCACAGGCACCGAAGAGGGCTTCGCCCCGATGCTCACCGATACCCCGAACCCGGCTACCCGGTCGACTTCGGGAAGGGCCTCGGCCAGCTCAGCGCCGTAGCGCTCGGCCATGCACCCAGTAACTACCAGTTCGGCCTCGACCGCCGAGGAGCGCAGCGCCAGCACCGCGTCCACCGACTCCTGGCGGGCCTCCTCGATGAAGGCGCAGGTGTTCACCACCACCAGATCGGCTTCTTCTGGCGCGGGGGCCGCGGCCATCCCGTCTCGGACCAGCAACCCCGTGATCTTGTCGGAGTCCACCTGATTCTTAGGACACCCCAGCGTCTCAATCCAAAACCGGCGCACCGTATCGACACTAGGTGGAAACGGGGCCAGAACCACCAGCGCCGGCCGTCTGCTCCTCCAACTCCACCGGGGATGGAACAGCGGGGGCAGATCCGAGCTGGGGGGAACCACCAGCGCCGGCCGTCTGCTCCTCCAACTCCACCGCCGGCGCAGGACCCAAAGCCTCTTCCTCATGGTCGGAGATCAAAAACGGCAGCGACACCAGGTACACGGCCAAGAGGAAGGCGCCCTCCCACCAGCGCTCCAAGCCGTCTCCCCGGAACATGAACAGCCAGGCGGCAACGGAGATGCCCATCATGATCCACACCGCCAAACCCGAGAGGTTCCCGTCGACCAAGGGCCCGGGGCCCACCAAGGCCACTACCGCGCTCACCAGCAGGCTGTTGAACGTGTTGGAGCCCAAGATGTTGCCCACCAGCAGATCGGCCTCTCCCCGGCGGGCCGCCTGCACCCCGGTGATCAGCTCGGGCAGCGAGGTTCCGAACGCCACCAGAGACAACCCCACGAATCCCGAGCCCAGGCCCACCTCTTGGGCTATGTCCACCGCACCGGTCACCGCCAGCTGGGCGCCGACCACAGTGGCGGCCAGCCCCAGCACAGTGCGGACCAGCTCGGCAGGCTGGCTTATCGGCTTGTCGGTGTGGAGCACATCGGTGGAGCTTCCGTCATAGGCCGGCCGCCACAAGATGGCGGTCATGGCCACCACGAAGGCCAGCAGCAAGACGAAGCCCTCCCAGCGCTCCAAACCGTTTTGCACCAGCACCCAGAACAACCCTGCGGCCGCCACCGACACCACGCCCTCCCGCCACAGGGTGCTGTTGGCCACCCGGATGTAGCGGCCCCCCACGGCCACTGCTGCCACCAGGGCGGAAAAGCCCAGCACCAGGCTCAAGTTGGCCACGTTGGAGCCGACGATGTTGCCCACCCCCAAATCGACGTTGCCGTCGGCGGCAGCCAGGCCCGACACCAGCATCTCTGGTGCGCTGGTGCCAAAGCCGATAACCAGCGCCCCGATCACGATGGGCGAGATGCCCCGGGCGAAGGCCAGCCGCGACGCGCCGATCACCAATTGGTCGGCACCCAAGGCCAGCACGAGGAGACCCCCCGCCAGAAGCACGGCTGCCAAAACCACAGGAGGAGACTACCGGCGCTCAGTCAGCATTCATGAAGAGAGCTCGTCGGGGGCCATCAGCACCTCGCGGGCCTTCGACCCCTCAGAGGGTCCGACCACGCCCCGCTGCTCCAGCAGGTCCATAAGCCGGCCGGCCCGGGCGAATCCCACCCGGAGCTTGCGCTGGAGCATCGATGTGGAGCCAAGCTGGCTCTCCACCACCAGCCTCACGGCCTGAACCAAGAGCTCGTCGTCATCGTCACCAGCCCCGTTCGCGGCGTTCGAAGGCGCTGGGGCCAGCGGATCGTCGTCGCCGTCGCCACCGTCGGTGGTCACCGAATTGGCCAGGCTGGGAGGCGCCATCGCCGCGGCCTGACGGCGCCATGCGCCCACCACGCTGCGAACCTCCGACTCGGTCACCCACGCCCCTTGGATGCGCTGGGCGGACGTGGAGGTGGGACTCAGCAACAGCATGTCGCCCCGGCCTACCAGGCGCTCGGCACCCTGTTGGTCGAGGATCACCCGGCTGTCGGTTTGGCTGGAGACGGCGAAGGCCAGCCGGGCCGGGATGTTGGCTTTGATAACGCCGGTGATCACGTTGATGGACGGCCGCTGGGTGGCGACCACCAGATGGATTCCCACCGCCCGGGCTTTCTGGGCGATGCGGCAGATGGAGTCCTCCACGTCGCGGGGGGCCACCATCATCAGATCCGACAGCTCGTCCACCACCACCAGGATGAGCGGCATCCGCTCCTTGGGCTCGGTGTCCCCGATCCCCAACTTGCGGTCGATGTCGAAGACTCCCCGATCGCAGGCCTCGTTGTATCCGTCGATATCGCGGACGCCCACCGAAGCCAAGATCTCATAGCGGCGGTCCATCTCCCGGCACGCCCAGGCCAGGGCGTTGGCCGCCTTCTTCGGGTCGGTTACCGGCTGGGTGAGCAGGTGGGGAACATGCTCATACTGGGCCATCTCCACCATCTTGGGATCGACCAGGATCATGCGCACCTGGTCGGGGGTGGAGCGCATCAGCACCGAGGTGATCATGGAGTTGATGCACGACGACTTGCCCGCTCCGGTGGCCCCGGCAATGAGGATGTGGGGCATCCGGGACAGGTCCATCATCACCGGCTTGGCGTTGATGTCCCGGCCGATGGCCACCTCGAGGGGGTGGCTGGCCTTGCGGGCCTCGGCCGACGCCAAGATGCCGCCCAGCGACACCACCTGGCGGTCGCGGTTGGGCACCTCCACGCCAATGGCCTGGCGCCCGGGGATCGGGGCCAGGATGCGGACGTCGGGCGAGGCCAGGGCATAGGCGATGTCCTTGCTCAAGCTGGTGACCCGGCTGACCTTGACCCCAGGCGCCAGTTCCAGCTCGTAGCGAGTCACGGTGGGGCCGACCACCATCCCGACCAGCTTGGTTTCCACGTCATGGGCGGCCAAGGCCTGCTCCAGGGCCGCGCCCTTCCGGGTGGCTTCTTCCTGGCTGCCCTTCTGGGGATCAGACCCATTCAGCAACTTGAGTGAGGGGAGCTTCCATTTAGAAGACTTGGACCTCGAAGACTTGGACTTCTTGTCGCCGATGATGGTCGGCGCCTCCCACTGCGGCTCGTTGGAAGGCTCGGACGTCGGGGCGGGCTCAGGCTCACTCCTCGGCTCGGCTTCGGGCATGGCCAGAGCGGGTTCGGGCTCAGGGGGTGGGGAGGGAATGAGCACGACCTCGGGTTCAGCCGAGGCCGCTTCCGATTCGCCCGGTTGGCCATCTTCGGCGGATGGTTCGGGATCTTGTGGCCGCGGCGCGGTACCGGTCAGCAGATCGAGGAACTGGGCAAAGGCGGTCTTGAGTTTGGCGCCGTTCACCTTGCGGGCCCACGCCCGCAACGACACCCGAGTGAGTATCACCGACCCCAAGAGCCCGAATGCGCCCACCACCAGACTCGCCCCCCAGACGCCCATAATCGCGGCCAGCGTGCCCCCGAAGGCCAGGCCCAGCGCTCCACCCGCCCCCGTCAGCCCGTCGAGGTCTTCGATGCCCGGCCGGTCGATGGCGATGTGGAGCAGGCCGGTTACCGAGAGGAGCGTCAACGCGGTGCCAATGCCGAGGCGAACAGCCAGCACCAGATCGGCCCGAGCCGGGTCGGTGTAGGGGTTCTTGTCGAAATCGCCTGGGGTGCTCTCCTGAAACTCCTCATCGGGACGGGGACCCCGCAACAGCACGACCCCGATGGCCAATAGGGCGATCGGTATGGCGGCCCGGGCGGTGCCAATCAAGGCGCCGAGAGCGGTCCTGAGCCCCGAGCCGAACGGTCCGGCCACATCGGCCCAGAGGCCGCAGGCTGCCACCAAGCCAGCGAGGATGGACCCCACGGCGATGATGTCGGCGCGGTGTCGAGCCCAAACCGCGGCCGCAGCCTGCTTCAGCCGACTATCGGGAGAGGCTTCGGCCTTGGATTTGGACTTTGCGCTGGGCTTTGTAGGGGGCTTTCGAGCGGTTTTCGTAGCCACAACAACAACAAACGTACCATTGACAACACCAGTAACCAATGGTTTGGCCGGATAGCGGCCGGTTTGTTCAGAACTCGATGATGACGGGGACGATCATCGGACGGCGTCCGGTGTTGTGGTTGACAAACTGTCCGGCGGCCCGGCGCACCAGCCGCTTCAGATCGCCATCCTCCCCTGAAGCCAGGCCCTCCTCCACAGCGGCCGCCACCTCATCGGCGCCGAGCGATTCCAGATCTTTAGCCGCATCGCCCCCCACCCAGCCCTTGCTCTCAAACCGAGGCCGGGCCAGCAAACGGCCTTCAGCGCGGTTCACCGCCACCACCACGTTGACCACTCCGTGGCTGCCGAGAATGGACCGCTCGCCGAAGAGGTCCCGGTCGTTCTCGATCAACTGCCCGTTCACAAAGAAGTAGTCCCCCGAAGTGATCTTCCCCCGGTTGGACAAACCGCTGTCGCTCAACTCGATCTGCTCGCCGTCGCGAGCAAGGACCACTCGGTCCGCGGCCATGCCCATCTTCATCGCCAGATCGGCGTGGGCAACGAGGTGGCGAACCTCGCCGTGAACCGGCACAAAGAACTCGGGGTCGGCCACCGTGTGCAGGGTGCGGAGCTCATCCTGCTTGCCGTGGCCGCTGGTATGGACGTCTAGTTGCCCGCTGTGGACCACTTCGGCCCCCCGATCCACCAGGTTGTTGATCATCCGGGCCACCCGGGCCTCGTTGCCAGGGATGGGGGTCGAGCTCAACACCACGGTGTCGTCGGGTCCGATATCGATCCAGCGGCTGTCCCCGGTGGCGGCCATGGCCAGGGCCGAGCGGTTCTCCCCCTGCGAGCCGGTAGACACCACGCACACCCGCCCGGGGGAATACCGATCAACATCGCCTACATCGATCACCGCATGGTCGGGCATCGTGAGCAAGCCCAGCTCCCGGGCCAGGGCGAAGTTGCGCTTCATGGACAGCCCCAGCGTGGCCACCTTGCGTCCCGACTCCACCGCGGCATCCACCACCTGCTGAACCCGGTGAACGTGGCTGGAGAAGGCGGCCACTACCAGGCGTCGGCCGGAATGGGCGGCAAACACCCCTCGAAGCACCTCTCCAACCTCGGTCTCCGACCGGGAGCTGCCGGGAATCTCCGAGTTTGTGGAATCGCACAGCAGCAGCCGCACTCCGTCGGTTCGGGAGATGGCCCCGATCCGGGCGAGGTCCGTGCGCCGACCGTCCACTGGGTTCAGATCCAGTTTGAAGTCGCTGGAGTGCAAGACGACCCCTTGGGAAGTGCGGATGGCCGAGATCAACCCGGAGGGAACCTAGTGGGTGACGGGGATGAACTCGCAGTCGAAACCCCCGATGCGGACCCGATCATGGTCGCCGATGGGAACGAGGGTTGTGCGATCAACGACACCGCGCTCCTCGAGGCGGTTGCGGATCAATCCCAGGGTGAAGGGCGAGGCATAGATCGGAAACGACAGCCATTCCAGGGCATGGGACAGCGAGCCGATGTGATCCTCATGGCCGTGGGTGCATATGCAGCCAACGATGCGATCGGCGCGATCGCGCAGGTACTCCAAATCAGGGAGCACGAATTCAGCGCCGGGCATGTCCTCGTCGGGGAACAGGATTCCGCAGTCCAACAGGAGAACCTCGCCCCCGCTCTCGATGGCCGCGCAGTTCCTCCCGATATCGCCCAATCCCCCCAAGAAAGTGATCTGGACCGGGTCAGCCATCGGCACCGAGTCTTGTGCCGGCCAGCACCTCGGCAGCGTCCTCGGCCAAACCTTCAGGCTCGACGTCGAGAGGCGGGCGGCAGCGGCCGACCGGGATGCCGATAAGGCGCATCATCGCCTTGGCCGGAATGGGGTTGGGCGCTGTCAACCCCGTCTCATAGTCAAACGACGGCATGAGGCCGGCGTTGATCTTGGCCGCGGCCCCAACGTCGCCCCCCTCGAAAGCGGCGATCATGTCGGCGTGCTCGATACCGGCCCAGTGGGTGGCCACCCCGATAGCCCCAACCGCCCCCACCGCGAGCAGCGGCAGGGTGAGGCTGTCGTCGCCGCTGTACACCTCAAAGCCCTCGGGGGCCTGGGCGATGAGCGCGGCGGTCTCGGCAGGGTCGCCGGCCGCGTCCTTGATGCCGACGATGTTGGCGGCACCATGGGCCAACTCCAGCAGCGTGGCAGTGTCCACCTTGCGTCCGGTGCGAACAGGAATGTCGTAGATGAGCACCGGGAGGTCGGTTGCCGCCGCCACCGTGGCGAAGTGCTTGGCCAAGCCAGCCTGCGAGGGCCGGTTGTAATACGGGGCCACCGACAAGATGCCATCAGCCCCGGCCTCTTGAGCCCGCTCAGTGAGCTCCACAGCGGCGAAGGTGTCGTTGCTGCCCGCTCCGGCCACCACCGGCGCATCCACCGCAGAGGCGACCGTGCCAATGAGGTCGATTTGCTCGTCGTGGGTCAGCGTCGGCGCTTCTCCCGTTGTGCCCGCCACCACCAGCCCGTCGCTCCCGTTGTCAATCAGCCATTGGGCCAGCGATGCGGCGGTTTCCAGGTCGAGCGAGCCGTCGTCGGCAAACGGCGTGACCATGGCGGTGAGCACCTTTCCAAATCGAGCCATGGGTTCTCCTTACGCGTCAGCGGCGTCGTCGGCCATCTCGGTTGCCCGATCGATCCCCAGGGTCACCAGGAGATCCTCGTGCAGCTCGAACCACACCTCATGGTATGAATCCATAGAGGGTTTCGTAAACCAATTAAGGTCACCGCCCTGCACGCGAGACAGCGCGTTGTCGAGCCGCCCTCCATAGTGTCCGAATCGGTCGAGGGCATCGGCCAAGCGGGCGACGAGCGGCTGAACCCGCCGGTTGATCTCGGCCAGACGGGCGATTGCCGCGGCGTCGTAGTCGGAATCGGTGTGGTCGTTGAGGGTCTGGTCGCCGCGCACTTGGAAATCGGTGCAGACCTCTTTCAACTGGGGATCCAGCACCCGAAACGACTCGTATTGCTCCTGGATGAGGGTCTTGGTGCCAGAATCCTCGATTTCGGCGGCCACTAGACGCTCGGCTTCGGCCCTGCCCTCTCCGAGCAGCATCCACCCCTGGGCTCGCTTCCCGTCTCGGTAGCGCACCCACCCCCGCTCGCCCAGCTCGCTCAAAACTCCGGCGGCCTGTGCCGCCGACAAGCCGGTGGCCAGGGCCACAGATTCAGCGTCGGCCATGCCCTTGGTGCGCAGCGCATAGAGGACGCGCCCCTCCATCCCAAACGAATACGGCACCAGATAAGCCTACTTCCGCTTCTCGATCCCGGTCTCCGGGGCGGCCTAGGCGGCGCAGGATGAGGGGGTAGCCAACCGCCGTGATGGTGGCGAAGACGAACCACTGCACGGCGTAGGCCAGATGCGAGCCCTCTCCGAGATCGGGCGCTGGGACGGGGACGGGCAGGTCGCCCCCTGGGGGCGACTGTGCTTGCAGTTGCACGTACACCGGGAGCAGGGGGCCATCGATCTGCTGGGACAGGCGGGCCAGATCGGGGCGGGCCATCTCGGTGAGCACTCCGCTAGAGGGATCGGCCTGCTGGAGCCCGGCGGCGGTGACCGTGGCCCGAACCAGCCCGATCACCCCCACTTGGCCAGCCGGTGGCGCAAACTCTGCGGGGCTGGTGCCAGAGCCCGCCCCATGGGGAATCCAGCCTCGGTTGACGGCCACCACCTCCCCGGATTGCAGTCGCAGCGGGGTGAGCACCCAGTATCCGGCAGACCCCTGGTAGCTGCGATTGCGGATGAGCACCTGATCCCCGGGCTGGTAGACGCCGATCACCCGGACCGAGCGGAACTCAAGGTCGTCGCCAGTGTCATATCCACCGCCGGCCCCCACCAGATCCTGCAATTCGACTACGGGTAGCTGGCTGCGGCTGGTGATGGTGCTGTTGCGGTCTTTGCGCTCAGACAGCCGGTGGAGCTGCCAGAATCCAGCGGTGACCATGGCGACCACCGCCAAGAGCACCGCGATGTTCAGCAATAGGCGCCGGACCGACACGATTGGGTTCTAGCTAGATATCCAGCAAAGCGTCGAGGCCGACGATGAGCCCGTAGCGCTCGGGGGCCGCCTTTACCGCAGCGAGCACGCCGGGCATGAACGATGAGCGGTCGGTGGAGTCTTGGCGGATGGTGAGGGTTTGGCCCTCGGCCCCCAAGATCACCTCATGATGGGCCACCATGCCCCTCATGCGCACGGCGTGGACTCGGATGCCGGTAGGGCCCTCTGCCCCCCTAACGCCGGACAGCATTTCGTGCTCGGTGGGATCGGGGGCCCAGTCGCCCGAGGCGGCCGCCATCTTCTCCACGGTGAGCCGGGCGGTGCCCGAAGGAGCGTCGATCTTGGCGTCGTGATGCAGCTCGATCACCTCGGCGGTGTCGAAGTAGGGCGCGGCCAGCTCGGCAAACCGCATCATCAGAACGGCGCTGATGGCGAAGTTGGGGGCGATGATGCACGCCCTCTCTGCGGTGGTGAAGGCCGCGTGGAAGCGCTCCAAGTCGCCGTCGGTGAACCCGGTGGTGCCCACCACGGCGTGGATCTGCTGTTCGGCCAGCCAGACCAGATTGTCCCGGGCGGCTTCGGCGACGGTGAAGTCCACCACGACGTCGGCGCCGGCATCGGCCACCGCTTGGCGGTCGGCAACCGAAACCACTCCACCCGCAGACGCCCCCACGCGGTTGGGGTCCACTGAGGCCACCAATTCCAGGTCGGGGTCAGCGGCAACCGCCTCGCAGACGGTGGCCCCCATTCTCCCTCCCGCGCCGAACACCCCTACCCGGATCATGAACGAGACGATATAGGGCTGAACCGTGAGAATTCGGCTCAGAAAAAGAAGCGGAAAACTGGGTTAGCGCGGCGCCCGGTCTCGGTCGCGGCCGCGACCCCCGCCGCGACGGTGCGAGCCACCGCCCGGCCCGAGATCGCCGAACTCGTCGCGCAGCTGGGTTTCGAAGTCGTCTTCAAAGGATGCCGCCTGGGAAGGGCCGTCCCAGTCGCTGCGATCGCGGCCACCCCGCTCGTTGGAGCGACGGCCGTCGCGGCCCCCCCGGTCATCGCGGCGGTCGTCACGGCGACCCCGACGATCATCACGATCCCGGCCCCCCCGGTCATCAGACCGGCGGCTGCCGCGGTCGCGGCCTCCCCGGTCATCGCGGCGGTCGTCACGGCGACCCCGGGCATCAGACCGGCGATTGTCGCGGTCGCGGCCCCCCCGGTCATCGCGGCGGTCGTCACGGCGATCCCGACGATCATCACGATCCCGGCCCCCCCGGTCTTCAGACCGGCGGCTGCCGCGGTCGTCGCTGCTGTCGTCACCGGTCAGCTTGAGGCTGATCTTGCCGTTGGGGTCGATGTCTTCCACGACAACCTCGAGGTCATCGCCCAGAGCGACTACGTCCTCAACCCGCTCAACCCGGCGACCCCGGCCCAACTTGGAGATGTGTACCAAGCCATCACGGCCCGGGAGGATGTTCACAAACGCCCCGAAGGCGGTGATGTTCACCACCTTTCCGTTGTAGACCTCGCCCACGTCGGCGGTCGGCGGGTCCAAGATCAAGCGGATTTGGCGCTCGGCCTCGTCGACCTTGTCCCGATCGGGTGAGGAGATGGTGACGATGCCGGCGTCTTGGGCGTCGTCCACGTTCACCTCAGCCCCGGTCTCGGCCTGGATCGTGTTGATGACCTTGCCCTTGGGCCCGATCACCTCGCCGATCTTGTCCAGCGGGATCTCGAACTTGATGATCTTGGGTGCGGTGGGCCGAACGTCATCGCGGGGGGCATCGATAGCCCCGGCCATGACCTCCAGAATCTTGAGCCGGGCGTCTCGAGCCTGGTTGAGCGCTCCGGCCAGCACATCGGCGGGCAGCCCGTCGATCTTGGTATCGAGCTGCAAGGCGGTTACAAAGTCGGCGGTGCCCGCCACTTTGAAGTCCATGTCGCCGAAGGCGTCTTCGGCGCCCAGAATGTCGGTGAGCGTGGTGTACCGACCCTCGTGGAAGACCAAGCCCATGGCGATGCCCGCCACCGGGGCCTTTATGGGCACGCCCGCGTCCATGAGCGACAGCGTGGACGAGCACACCGAGCCCATCGACGTTGAGCCGTTGGACGACAGCACCTCCGACACCAAGCGCAGGGTGTAGGGGAACTCGTCCATGCTGGGGATCACCGGCACCAGCGCCTTCTCCGCCAGGGCGCCGTGGCCGATCTCCCGGCGCTTGGGGCCCCGCATGAAGCCGGTCTCCCCAGTGGAGTAGGGCGGGAAATTGTAGTGGTGTATGTAGCGCTTCTTGTCGATGGGATCGATCCCGTCGATCATCTGGTCCATCCGAGCCGTGCCCAGCGTGGTGATGTTCAGCACCTGGGTCTCGCCCCGCTCGAACAGCCCTGAGCCGTGGGCGGTCTCCACCACCCCGACATCGGAGCCCAGCGGCCGGAGATCGGCCGCGGCCCGACCATCGATTCGCACCCCGTCGTGCACGATGCGGTTGCGCACGATGCTCTTGGTGAGCGAGCGGACGGCGGCCGAGATCTGCTTGTCGGCGCCCTCCAACTCGGCGAACCGGTCGGCCAGTGCGGATGCGACCTCCTCTTTGGCCTGCGACTCGGCCTCCTGGCGCTCGGTCTTGTCGGCAATCGACATCGCCGCGGCCAGCTTGTCGGCCCCGACCTCGGCCACCGCCGCTTCCACCTCGGGGGTGTAGTCCACCTGGAGGTCGTATTCCATGGGGGGCTTCACCCCGGCAGTGGCAATGAGACGGCGCTGGAGACCCACCGCTTCTTTGATCCACTCCTTGGACCGCTCCAAACCCTCGGCCAGGGCGGCCTCATCCACCTTGGGGGCGCCGTTGCTGTAGTGCTCCCAGCCCGCCTCGGTGCCGTTGGCCTCCACCATCATGATCGCCACGTCGCCGTCGTCCAGAACCCGTCCGGCGACCACCATCTCGAACGTGGAGTCGGCACCCTCGGCGTAGGTGGGATGGGGAATCCACTCCCCATCGGCACTGTGGGCCACCCGCACCGCGCCGATCGGGCCGGCGAACGGGATGCCCGAGATGCTCAGCGCAGCCGATGCCCCGTTGATGGCGATCACGTCGTAGGGGTTCTCCTGGTCGGCGCCGAGAACGGTTCCGACGATGTGGATCTCGTTGCGGAACCCGTCGGGAAACGAGGGCCGCAGCGGCCGATCGATGAGTCGGCACGTCAGGATGGCCGATTCGGGGGCCCGACCCTCCCGCCGGAAGAACGAGCCCGGGATCTTGCCCGCGGCATACATCCGCTCTTCGATGTCGACGGTGAGGGGGAAGAAGTCGATACCCTCGCGAACACGACGGGCAGCCGTCGCGGTCACCAGGATGGTGGTGTCGCCCATGCGAGCGACTACGGCACCGTCGGCCTGTCCGGCCAGACGACCTGCCTCAAAAGACAGGGTTTTGTTCTCGGCACCGCTGACTGCGGCCGAGACGGTGATGGCTTCCGCCATTTTTGCTCCTCTCCGGACCACGCATGGTCCGAGCGGGCCGGACGGAGCCAGTTCCCAGTTGGAGAGGCCCAGCCTGACTCGGCCCCTTCAACTGGCAGCTGGCCTCTCTCTAGGCCCGCTTATCTGTTTTCTGTCGGTCGCCCGGGCGACACCCGCTTCTCAGCGGCGAAGTCCGAGATCGGCGATGATGCCGCGGTACCGCTCAACATCGTTGTCCTTGACGTAGTCGAGCAGCCGGCGCCGTCGGCCCACCATCATCAGCAAGCCCCGCCTGCTGTGGTGGTCCTTGACGTGAACCTTCAGGTGTTCGGTGAGGTGGTTGATCCGCTCAGTGAGCAATGCGATCTGAACCTCAGGCGAGCCTGTGTCGGTATCGTGCAGGCGACGCTTCTCGATTGTCGCGGTCTTTGACGGTAGCTTCTCGGCCATCCCTACTCAGTGTGTCCGTCGGTCGGAAAAAGGGCGATTGCACTGCTCCATGTCATTTGAGGCTGTGCCTATGCCCGGGGGACCCGTTCAAGCTACCACCCCAAAGACCAAAACACCTACCTGTGCGTTGTGAGGGATACTGGAGCCATGAAGGTGGTGTCCTTCGGAAGCCTCAACTACGACCTGTCTATCTGGATGGACCGGCTTCCGGACCCAGACGAGACGTTGAGAGCCCAGCGAATGGAAGCGTTCTCCGGGGGCAAGGGGGCCAATCAGGCAACGGCAGCGGCCCGCCTCGGGGCCGAGGCGCACATGGTGGGCTGCGTGGGCGACGACGACCGGGGCCGCTGGCTGGTGTCGGTGCTCAAGAGCAGCGGTGTGGACACCAGTCTCGTCCGCGTCTCCGAGGAACCCACCGGCACGGCGGTACCGCTCATCACCCCGGCCGATGTCTCCATCGTCATTGTGGCCGGGGCCAACGCCAGCACCGGGGCCGCCGATGCTGACGCTGCCGCGGCAGTCATCGCCGCCGCCGATGTGCTGTTGCTGCAAGGCGAAGTGGGGGCGGCTGGGGCTCGGCGGGCCGCCCAGGCCGCCCGGTCGGGGGGAACCGCGGTGGTGTTCAACCCCGCTCCAGTAGACCCATTCCTCGTCGAGGCCGTCATGCCGCTTGCCGATGTCTTGGTGATGAACCGAGCAGAGCAGGTCCAGATCGACGCGATCGGCCCGGAAACAGGCCAATGCGACACGGTCATCACATTGGGCAGCCGGGGAGCCCAAGTGGGCGAGGTTGTGGTTCCCCCCTACCCCGCAGACGTGGTGGATCCCACCGGCGCAGGAGATGCCTTCTGCGGCGCCTTGGGCGTTGCCCTGGCTGAAGAGCGCCCCCTTGTCGAAGCCGTCCGCTTCGCCAATGCCGCCGGCGCCCTCGCCGTGGCCACCCCCGGCGCTCAACCCTCCATGCCCACGAGGGCCGACGTCGAGACACTGCTCGACAGCCACCGCTAGCCGCCGCTGAGGGCGGGCATCACGTGGGTGGCGGTGAGGCGAAGGCTCTCCATAACTTTGTCGTGGGGGATGGCGTAAGGGTTCATCATGCACAACAGCAGGTCGACGCCGAGGTCGGCGAAGCCCTGGCATAGCTCGATGCACTGGTCGGGGTCACCCGCTATGGCCACGCCCTGTTCCACTAGCTCCTCGATGCTGAACGTGGTGTCCCAATCGGCTTCCGCGGTCATTCCGGGGAGATACCGCAAGTAGTTCCAGTCGCCGAGATCGGCGCCCTCTTCCTGGAGCATCTCGGCCACGCTGCCCACCAGCTTGAATGCCACCGTGGGATACCACCAGAACGATTCTCGGGCGTTCTCGTAGGCCTCGGCCGTGGTGGGTGCGCAGTGAAACATGGCGAAGGTGGCCACCCGGTCGTTCACATAGCCGCCCACCGGATTCTGGCAGGCCTCCACCGCCTCGCGGTACAGGTCAACCCGCAGGGCCAACTCCTCCAGCGATACCCCCGCGCTGAATGAGAGCAAGCCCATTCCCATCTCCCCCACCAGTTGATGGGTCTCGCGGCTGCCGGTGGCGGCCCACAGGGGAGGATGGGGCTTCTGCACCGGCTTGGGCAATACCCGACGGCGGGGCATCGACCAATGCTGACCCTGGAACTCATGCTCGTCGTTCAGCCAGCAGCCGGCGATGTGCTCGACCGCCTCAGCCCACATGGCCCTGGTCTCCCGGGGGTCGATCCCGAATCCCTCGAGCTCGGCTCGGGTAGTGGAGCGGCCGGTGCCGAACTCCACCCGCCCCCCGCTGATCACATCCAGCGTGGCGGCCGACTCGGCGCTGCGAACCGGGTGGTTGTAAGGCTTGGGCGTCAAGCGCACGCCATAGCCCAACCGAATCCGCTCGGTGAGCGCGGCCACCGCCCCGTAGAGCACCTCGGGATTGGAGCTGTGGGACATCTCCTCCAGAAAGTGGTGCTCGACCGTCCAAAAGCTGTGATACCCGAGTTGGTCGGCCAGCACTGCCTGCTGGATGAGCTCCTTGTACCGAAGCTGCTCGCTTTCGTGGTGCCACGGCCGAGGTACGGGAATCTCCGAGAAAAGAGCTAACTCCATACCAGTCAGTGGGAAGGCTCGGCCATCAAGATCTCCCGGGAGAGGAGAATGAGCTTCATGGCTTTTGGTGGGAAGGTTCCGCCATCAAGATCTCCCGGGACAAGGCGACGTCGATGCGGAGCTGTTTCACCAGGGGTTCGATGCCGTCGAAACGGTGCTCGCTTCTCAGCAACTCCACAAACTCGACTCTGGCCTCCTCGCCGTAGAGGTCTCCCTCGAAATCCAGGAGATGCGCCTCCAACAGCGATTGCTGGGCGTGCTCGTAGAACGTGGGCCGCCGGCCGATGTTGATGGCTGCCATGTACCGGGACCCGTCGGGACGGGTATACCAGCCGGCGTAAACCGCGTCGGCGGGCCAGGCCATAGCTATGGACACCGGGATGTTGGCGGTGGGAAATCCGATGGTCATCCCCCGCCGATCCCCCAGCACCACCTTGCCCCTGATCTCGTGGTACCGCCCCAGCATGGCCGCCGCCGTGCGAACATCCCCGCCGGCCAGCGCCCGGCGCACGGCAGTTGAGGACACCGGCTCGGGCCATTTGTCATCATGATGAAGGAGCTTCACCGCGTGAACCTCGAAGCCCATCTCCATGCCGAATTTCCGCAACGTGTCGATGTTTCCCAGACGCGCCCGGCCGAAGTGGAAATCTTCGCCCACCACCACGCTTCGAACCTGAAGCCTCTTCACAAACACCTCGCGCACAAAGTCTTCCGGCATCGTGTGGGCTCGGTCGGGAGAGAACTCAATCAGGTACACGTATTCGATGCCGGCCGCATCAAGCAGCTCCAGCTTCTGATCGAGGGAGTTCAGGAGCTTGGGGGCGTTCTCCGGCCGCAACACCAGCGCTGGATGGCGGTCGAATGTAACCACTGCGGGGGCCACACCCAATCGATCAGCTTCGCCAAGAAGCTGATCGATCACCGCCTGGTGTCCAACATGGACGCCGTCGTACACGCCGATACTGGCCGCGGTCTCCTGAATGCCTTCGAAGCGGCCGAAGTCCTCGATGACCTGCACCGCTCTGCACGGTAGCGGGCGAAGCCTCAGAGTGGACAATCCCGGTCGTGGCGATGGAGCGCTCACCGGCCCTCACCGGGGGATTACCACTGCTGGTTTGACCAAGCCAGGGAGATGGGCCTCGTACACGGCCAGGAGGTGGCCCTGTGGTCCGAGCACAGCCCACGGACCTTCTCCCTCCGCCGACAGATCATCGGCTGCCAACACCTGTCCGCTCCCCACTCTCTGGCCCAAAGCCTCGTCGATCGACACCGCGGGGTAGTCCCGCAAGACCTCCGCCATAGTCAAGAGCACCGGCGCGTCCACCGGCCGGGCTTCTTCGACTGCGAACGAGCCGATGGCCATTCGCCGCAACGCCCGAAGGTGTCCGCCGCCGCCCAAGGCGGTGCCGACGTCGGCGGCCAACGAGCGGATATACGTTCCCGAGGAGCAGGTGACCTCCATCCGGTAAACCCCGGCGTCAGCATCCAACGGGGCTACTGCCAGTTCATGGACGGTCACCGGCCGGGCTTCCCGCTCGACTTCGACTCCTTCGCGGGCCAACTCGTGCAGCCGACGGCCCCCGACTCTCACCGCGGAGACCATCGGTGGAATCTGCAATATGTCGCCGACGAAGCCTGATGCGGCTTGGGCCACCTGCTCCGGGGTCACACCAGACATGTCGTGGACCGCGGTGACCTCACCGGCGGCATCCAGCGTGGTGGTCTCGGCACCAAGCACCAATTCGCCCACATACTGTTTGGGCAGCGGGGTGAGAAACCGCAACAGCCTGGTGGCACGGCCTACTCCCAACAGCAGCACCCCGGTGGCATCGGGGTCCAGGGTGCCCGCGTGCCCCACTTTGCGGGTGCCGAAAAAACCCCGGGCCTTGGCCACCACGTCGTGGGACGTCCACCCAGCCTCTTTGTCGATTACCGCCAATCCGTCGACGGCACTCCCGCTCATTGGTCGATGACCGCCAGTCCGTCGACGGCACTCCCGCTCATTGGTCGATGACCGCCAGTCCGTCGGAAGCGCTCACCTTTCGTCCTCATCAGCCAGGTCGCGGAGAATTCGATCGACTCGCTCGCCGGCCGAGATCGACGGATCAAGGGCGAACACCAGGTCGGGAACTCTCCGCATCGCTGCTGAGCGGGCCACCGCCTGTTTGAGTTGGAGCCGGTGCTCCTCCAGGGCCTCGAGGGCGGCAGAAGCAGCCTCTTCGTCCAGAGCGCTGATGAACACGGTTGCCCGGCTCAACTCGACGCTGGTTTCCACACCGGTGATGCTGGCCAGCTCCAAGCGGTCGTCGTCCACGCGGGCCAGTTCAGAAGCCACGATCTCTCGCAGCAGCTCGCCGAGCCGAGCTGACCGTGAGTAGCGGGAGGGGCGCGATGGCCGACTGCGAGCCACGGCTATTCGTCTGTGTTCAGCCAGTGGGAGGAGGAGCTCACTACTTCGATATCGGGAATCGACCACATATAGCGATCCAACTCATCGGCGAGCGTTCGGCATTGGCTGGGTTGCCCCGATACCACCGCCACGCCCACCTCTGCCCGCTGCCAGAGGTCGGTGTGGCCGGTTTCTGCCACCGAGACGCCGAATTTACGGGTTACGCCCGACAGGACAGGGCGCAGCACCGAACGCCGCTCTTTCAGCGAACGAGAGCCCGGTATGTGCAAGTCGTAGACCACGGCAAGCACATGCATCGTCAGACTCGGGCGACTTCTCGCTCCTCGAACGTCTCGATGACGTCACCCTGCTTGAGGTCTTGGAAGTCGGACAGGCCGATACCGCACTCGTATCCCGACTGCACCTCGCGCACATCTTCCTTGAAGCGCTTGAGAGAGGACACTGTGCCCCGCCAGATGACCGCACCGTCTCGCAGGAACCGGACTTTGGAGCCTCGAGTGATGGCCCCGTTGAGCACGTAGCAGCCGGCCACGGCGCCCACCCGGGGAATCCGGAACACTTCCCGTACTTCGGCATCGCCGGTGACGACCTCTTCGAACTCCGGCGCCAGCATTCCCACCATGGCGTTCTCCACATCCTCGATCAGGTTGTAGATGATCTCGTAGGTGCGGATCTCCACCTTCTCGAGTTCGGCCAGCTCTCTCGCCTTGCGATCGGGTCTCACGTTGAAGCCGATGATGGTGGCGTTGGACGCGGCCGCCAGTTGGATGTCGTTGGCGGTTACTCCACCCACACCCCGATGGACAAAAGCCAGCTTCACCTCGTCGCGGCCTAGGCGTTGGAGACTGTCCACCACTGCTTCCAGCGATCCGTTCACATCGGCTTTGACGATGAGGTTCAGCGTCGCAGTCTCCCCAGCCTGGATCTGGCTGAAGATGTCTTCTAGGCGCGCTCCGCCCGAAGTGGCTGCGGCATCCCGGCCCAAGCTGGCAATGCGCTGAGAGTGCTCGCGTGTCTGGGCGACCTTGGCCGCCACCTTCTCGCTGGGGGCCACCACGAAGGAGTCGCCGGCGTTGGCCACGTCGGAGAGTCCGAGCACCTGCACCGGCTTCGATGGCAGCGCCTCTTGAATCTGGTTGCCGCGGTCGTCGAGCAGGGCCCGGGCCCGTCCCCAGGAAGCTCCGGCAACTACTGGGTCCCCTCGCCTCAAAGTTCCGTTCTGAACCAACAGAGTGGCCACCGGGCCACGCCCGATATCCAAGTTGGACTCCAGCACCACGCCGCGAGCCCGACCGTCTGAGTTGGCCCGCAGATCCTCCACCTCGGCCACCACGGCCAGTTGTTCGAGCAAGTCGTCGATCCCCAGGTTCTGAAGGGCGGAGACCTCAACCACGATGGTTTCGCCTCCCCACTGCTCGGGCACCAATTCATGCTCGGAAAGCTGCTGCATGGTCCGATTGGGGTCGGCATTGTTGCGGTCGATCTTGTTCACGGCAACCACAATGGGCACATCGGCGGCCCGAGCGTGGTTGATGGCCTCCAGGGTCTGGGGCATCACGCCATCGTCGGCCGCCACCACCAGCACCACGATGTCGGTGGCATCGGCGCCCCGGGCCCGCATTGCCGTGAATGCCGCGTGGCCGGGAGTGTCAATGAAAGTCAGCGTTCGCCCGTCTTTTTCCACCTGATAGGCACCGATGTGCTGGGTGATGCCACCGGCCTCGCCCTCGGCCACGTTGGCGCTGCGAATCTGGTCAAGCAGCTTGGTCTTACCGTGGTCCACATGGCCCATAACGGTGATAACCGGAGGCCGGACCGGGTTGCCATCTTCGGGCTCTTCCTCTTCGAAGTCGGCTTCGAGCAGCTTGAGCAGTTCGTTCTCCTGCTCTTCACCGGGATCCACCAGCCGGACTTCGGCACCGATCTCCGCAGCAAACAGCTCGATCATGTCGTCGGTCAGAGACTGGGTGGCGGTGACCATCTCACCCTGCTGCATCAGGAAGCGCACCACATCGGCGGCCGTCTGGTTCAGCTTCGGACCCACCTCCAACGGCGTCGAGGCTCGCTCGATCACCACCACCCCAGTGGGCGCAGCCGCGTCCGTTGGGGTGTAGTCGGGGATGTTCATGGGCTGAAGGTCTTCGGCCACCCGCCTACGCCGCCGACTCTTGCGCCGCCTCTGTTGAGGACGCTGGGGGCCGCCTCGACCTCGGCCGCCTGGAGCTCCCGTTCCACTGGGGGGCGCACCGAGCGCGCCAGCGGGACCGCGGGAGGCAAGAGACGCAGGAGACCGTCCTGGTGAACCAGCCCCTGGCCCCTGGGTGCCAACTGAGGGTCGCATTGGGCCTCGAGGACCTCTTCGGGGGCTGGGTGCCGGGCCCCGCCCACCCCGGCCGGGGGGTGGGGGAATCGGCTTGCCCGAAGAAGACGTCGGCGGCCGGCCGGGGGGCGGCGGAATCGGCTTGCCCGAACGCGAGAGCGGGGGGCTGGTCCGAGCAGATGCGGCTGGCTGAGCAGCCGGCGGTTGGGCCGCCGGTCTCGGCACCGATCGCGGCGGTGCCGGTGGAGCATCGGGAGGAGGCGCAATCGACGGCTCTGCTGGACGGGAGCGGGGAGGCACTCCCCCACTCGAGGTAACCACCCGCGTCGGCTTGGGCGGCTCGGGCTCGACAGGCTCCGGCTCTGCTTCGGCCGCGACCGGCTCAGGCTCGACAGATTCCGGTTCCGGCTCTGGCTCCGGTGCGGGCTCTGGCTCGGGCTCTGGCTCTGGTGCGGGCTCAGGTTCCGGTTCCGGCTCGGGCTCCGGCTCTGGTTCGGGCTCAGGGGGCCGAACCAGGCCATCACGATGCGCTCGCCGGCGGACGCGGTCCGCTTGGGCATCCACGATGCTTGAGGAGTGGCTGTTGACGCCGATCCCCAGCGTGACGCAGAGGTCAAGCGTTTCCTTGTTCGTGAGGCCGAGCTCGCGGGCAAGCTCGTAGACCCGAATTTTTGCTGGCAAAAAGCTCTTTCTTGGTCCGTCCGCAGTGCGCGGCCGACCCATTTGGGTCGGGAATCTATTGTCTCACGCCTGCCCTTCAGATTTCGAAGTCAATCCAAAGCGCTGGCTACTACCCCGGGGGAGGACCGCCCTCCGCAGCGTCCCCAACCTCCTCAACGGGAACGTTCTCACTTCCTGTGGCAGACCCTTCCTCAGAAGGGGTTTCCTCGGCGCCCTCTGCGGCCCATTCCTCAGCTGACAGCGCTGGTCCTCCCTCTGCCGGCCGCCATACCTGCTCGCCGGTTGTCTCGTCCACCACCCATTCTCCCTCAGCCCAATCCATGTCCTCATAGGCAGCTTCTTGGGCAAGCTGAGTCTCGCTTTTGATGTCGATCCGCCATCCGGTCAACCGAGCAGAGAGCCGGGCATTCTGGCCTTCTTTGCCGATGGCCAACGAGAGCTGATAGTCGGGCACCACCACCTCGGCCACCCCGGACTCCTCGTCGACGGTGACCTCCTTGATCTTGGCCGGTGACAGCGCCTTGGCCACGAAGTCGGCCGGATCATCGGCGAAGGGAACGATGTCGATCTTCTCCCCCCGCAACTCGTTGACCACCATGCGAACCCGGGCCCCCCGGGCCCCCACACAGGCCCCTACCGGATCTACGTTGGTGTCGTTGGACGACACCGCGATCTTGGTGCGATGACCCGGCTCCCGAGCACACGCCCTGATCTCCACCACCCCATCGGCGATCTCGGGCACTTCCAGCTCAAACAGCCGCTTGATAAGCCCTGGATGGGTGCGGCTGACCACGATTTGCGGGCCCTTGGCCGTCTTCCGGACTTCCACGATGTAGGCCTTGAGGCGGCTGTTGGCGTCGGGGCGCTCAAAGGGCACCTGCTCAGCCTGGGGCAAGAGGGCCTCCACTCGGCCCAAGTCCAACAAGGTGTAGCGGGCATCATTCTGCTGAATGATGCAGGTGACGATGTCTCCTTCCAGACCGGCGTATTCCTCGTACTTGAGCTCCCTCTCCACCTCGCGAATCCGCTGCATCATGACCTGCTTGGCCGTCTGTGCAGCGATACGGCCGAAACCATCGGGAGTCACGTCAAATGGCTCCCCAATGGGCTCGCCGTCCTCATCCAGCTTTTGCGCGAATACCTGGATGTCGGCCGTCTCGGGATTGATGGTTACCCAGGCATATTCCTCGCTGTCGGGCATCCGCTTGTAGGCCGATTCAAGGGCATCGGCCAGGGCCGCCAACAGGGCCTCTACCGAAATCCCCTTGTCTGCGGCCAGGGCTTGGAGGGCTTCAAGCATGTCAGGATTCACTTCTGGTCCTTTCCATGTACCGGCTGCACAGAGGGCTGCCCGCATGTCTCCACGGGCATCGGCATCCATCGGCTGCTCTTCTCCTTGATCTGCTTCTTTGGCATTGGACCCCATTCGAAGACGGTCCTGGCCTTGGCGATGTCGTTGAATGACACGCGTTGAGGAACTCCGTCCTTTTCAATGGTAATTCCGTCATCGTCGTATTCCATCAGCGAACCCTGAATCCGACGATTCCCTTCGACATGGGGGCCGAGCTTCACGCTTATGGTCTCGCCTACTGCCCGGGCATAGTGCTCGGGACAGCGCAGCGGACGCTCCAAACCGGGGCTGGTGAGTTCCAGGGTGTACCGACCGGGAACAATATCGCTGTCATCCAACAGGCGAGAGGCGACCTTGGAGGCGTCGGCCACCTCGTCCAAGCTCACCCCTCCGGGCTTGTCCACGATGATGCGCAGCACCCCGCCTCCATAGGTGAGGTCGTAGATCTCCAAATCCCGCCCATGGAAGAGGGGCGCGAGCAGGTCGCGCACGCTGTCGGCTACTGGCATCTCGCCCCTTTCCTAACTGGTGCGGTCCCCAAAGTCAGAAGGCGTGGGCCCCAGCCCACGCCTCACCCGACTGAAGAGATCGACGATTCACCGGCAATCCTACCCGGTGAAACCGCCCATGTCGCTGCTTAGCGACGTGTCGTTGGGCCTTTTTCAGTAGCTGCGGCCGCAGACAGCCACAAGATCGGTCTCGTCGCCGCTTTGAGGAAGGGATCCGTCAGGGAGTTGCAAGCACCTCACGGTAACCGCGTCTTCGGCCAAGGCCGCTTCGCCCTCGGGGCCGAGTTCAGCCCACGGAATCCGGGCGAATCCCGTTGCCGCCGCCTCCTGAACCTCGGCCACGGTGGCCGCCTCGACTATCCGAGAGTCCCGCCACGCCATGGCGTCGTTGAAAATCTGCTGCTGGATGTCGTCAAGCAGCCACTCCACTTGCTTGGGCGCCGCGGAGAGATCGACTGCCTGCTTGTCGCCGGCAATCCGAGACACCAGCGTTGCCTGACCGTTTTCCAGATCCCGGGGTCCGATCTCCACCCGTACAGGCACCCCTTTCAGCTCCCAGTCGGTGGCTCTTCGGCCAAACCCCGTGCCCGTCCGGTCGTCAACCTTCGCCCGTATCCCGGCAGCAGCCAAAGATCCAGCCAATTGGTGGCAAGCGTCCACAACTCCGTCGGCGTCGCGGACGGCAACGACAACGGCTTGAACGGGCGCCAACCGGGGAGGGACTACGAGCCCTTGGTCGTCACCGTGGGCCATGATCAGCCCGCCAACCATCCGAGACGACACCCCCCAGGAGGTCTGCCACACGTGGGCCTGACTCCCTTCGGCATCCAGATAGGTGATGTCGAACATGGTGGCGAAGCTCTGGCCCAGTTCATGGGATGTTCCCATCTGAAGGGCCTTGCCGTCTCGCATCATCCCCTCGAGGCACATGGAGTTTATGGCCCCGGGGAACCGTTCCGCCTCGGTCTTGTACCCGATGAGCACCGGGATGGCCAGCACCGACTCCATGAAGTCCCGATACACCTCGTGGAGGATCATGGCTGCGTAGTCACGGGCTTCCTGGCGGGTGGTGTGGGCGGTATGGCCTTCCTGCCACAGGAACTCCGTGGTGCGCAGGAATATCCGGGGGCGCATCTCCCAGCGGACCACATTGGCCCACTGGTTGATCAGCAGGGGCAGGTCGCGATGGCTCTGTATCCATTTGGAGAAGTAGGCGTTGATGATGGTCTCGCTGGTGGGTCGCACCACCACCGGCTCGGCCAGCTCTCGGCCTCCGCCCTGGGTAACCACTGCCAATTCAGGGCTGAAGCCCTCCACGTGGTCGGACTCCCGGTTCAGGTAGCTCTCGGGGATGAACAGCGGGAAGTAGGCGTTGTCGGCCCCGGCGCTCTTGATGCGCTGATCCACCTCGGCCTGCATCCGCTCCCACAGGGCATAGCCATAGGGTCGGATCACCATGGTTCCCCGCACGGGCCCGTTGTCGGCCAGTTCCGCCTTGTTGAGAATGTCCTGGTACCAGCGGGGGAAGTCTTCCTGCTGGGATGTGAGCACCCCTTTTTTGGCCATCCTCACGCTCTCCTGCGGATCAGATCGATCTTTTCGCCGGCCTGATTGGCGTCATCGCCCTGCTCGGCCAGCAGGCGACTCCGGTCACGCTCCGCTTCGCGGGCCGCGGCCACCGTGTCGGCCCTTTCCAGCGCGGCCTCAGGCCCGTGATCGTGGATCAACTCGGCCCACTCCACGAGCGCCGACACCATTTCCTCCTCGGCCACCACGGCCACGTTGCGGCCCTTGACGAACAGGTGGCCCCGCTTGTTGCCCGCCGCGATTCCGATATCAGCGTCACGGGCCTCGCCGGGACCATTGACGACGCACCCCATGACCGCCACCTGAAGGGGAATCTCCCGGTCGCCGAACGCCTCCATGGCCTGCTCCGCCACGGCATACACGTCGATCTCCGCCCGACCGCAGCTCGGACAGGCGATGAGGTCCACGTTCTTGCGCTCCCGCAGTCCCATGGACTCAAGTAGCTGGCGACCGGCCTCCGCCTCTTGCACCGGGTCGGCGGTGAGGCTGTAGCGTATAGTGTCGCCGATTCCCTCGGCCAAGAGGGTGCCAATGCCGACGGTTGACTTTATCAGCCCCACCGGGGGCGGCCCGGCTTCGGTCACCCCTAGGTGGAGCGGGTGGTCGGTGACCTCGGCCAGCTGTCGGTAGGACTCGATCATCAGGGGCACGCTGGAGGCCTTGACCGAGATCTTGACGTCTTCGAAGTCCACATCGGCGAAGTAGTCGAGTTCCATCTGGGCTGACTCCACCATGGCCTCCGGGGTCACCCGGTCGCCGTACTTGCGGTAGAGATCAGGGTGCAGCGACCCCCCGTTCACTCCGATGCGGATGGGAACCCCGCGGTCCCGGCACTCTGAGGCCACCGTTCGAATGTGCTCGGGTTTGCGGATGTTGCCGGGGTTCAGCCTCAGGCACTGGACGCCGGCGTCCAGGGCGGCCAGCGCCATGCGGTACTGGTGGTGAATGTCGGCCACGATGGGCACCGGAGACCGGGGCACAATCTGGGCCAGTCCCTCGGCGGCCTCGACCTCATTGCAAGTGCAGCGCACGATGTCGGCCCCCGCCGCAGCCAGGGCGTATATCTGCTGAAGGGTGCCTTCCACATCGGCGGTGCGGGTGGTGGTCATGGACTGGACAGTGATGGGCGCGCCACCGCCGACGGCCACATCCCCCACATGGATCCCACGGGTGGGGCGTCGCTCGAAAGCAGCCTCGACTTCCATGCCCTCAGCTTGACACGCCCGGCCCGCGGTATCCGCAATTGCCCGTGATCATCCCGCTCCTCAACTCGGAAGCCGCACCGGATCAGAGGCATCGAGATAGAGCGCCCCGAGGCCGACGAAGAGCAGGACCACCACCACCGCGTAGGCGACAGGGATCATCTTGGACACGTCGGCGGTATAGCGGCGGCCTCGGCGAGAGCGAAGGCGCTCATAGGTGGCGATCACCACATGGCCGCCATCGAAGGGAAGGAGCGGAATCATGTTGAAGACCCCGATAAAGATGTTCACCAGGGCGAAAAGCAGCAGCAGGCTGCCGTAATTCTCGGTGATGTCGGCAATGAAGTCGGCAAATATCCTGAGCACTCCGAGGATGGAGATCACTCGTTCCTCATCATCCACTGCGGTACTGGAGAACGTCCCTCCGCCCACCGAGGAGACTTCTTGGCTTGCAGGCTCCTCGGTAACCCTTTGGAAGAAACCGCTGAGTCCACCGGGTGAGAAGAGCTTCCCGATTGCCACCGCGGACTCTTTGGCAAGAAAGCCGAACTCCTCCAGGGACTCGGGAACGGCCTCGACAAACCCGACCTCTACCGATTGGCTTTCCCGGGCGTTCAGAGAACGGACCCCCAGGTAGCCCCGATCTGCATCGAAAGGATGAGTGCCGAGTGTCAGCGAGCGGGTGAGGAGATCGCCGTCTCGAAGAATGCCCAGGCTGACCGGCGTCCCCGGTTCGGGCAGAACCACCACCAAGTCGTCCATAGTGGCCACCGAATCCCCATTCACGGACACGATCCGATCGCCGGGCTGCAATCCGGCTTCCACAGCAGGTGAATCGTCGGCTACTTGGGTCACGGACCAATCCGAAGATGGAACGCTCTCCGTCCTCCCGCCAATCACCAGAAAGGTGAAGAGCAGCACCAGGGCCAGCAGAAAATGCATGGTAGAGCCCGCCACAGCCACAGACATTCGCCGCCAATAGGGCTTGCTTCGGTATGTTCGGGACTCGTCAGCAGGAGGAACTTCCTCGAGGTTGTTCATCCCGATAATCCGGACATACGCCCCAAACGGAATCGCCTTGAGGCCGAAGACTGTCTCCCCCCGACGGAACGACCAGAGCCGGGGCCCGAATCCCAGGAAGAACTCGGTGACCTTCATGCCCGCCCACCGCGCCGTCAGGTAGTGCCCCATTTCGTGAAGGAACAGCATGAGGAGAATGAGCAGCAGCGCCACCAGCATTGGGACACCCCAAATCGCCGATACAACCGCGAGCAATCCCGCAACCAGCACCAACCCCTGCCAACTCTCGCGAGACGCCTTCAAGGTGGCGAGTGGAGATGGTCCAGACTGGCCGCCCCGCCACGAACCAGGTAGATGAAAGCCCATCGCCTAGCTGCGGTCGAACCGGCGGGCGACAACGTGCTTGGCCGCGGCTCGGGCTTTGCCGTCGATCTCCATGACCGCCTCCAGGGAGTCGGCCTCAGTGCCGTCGTGGTCGCCTAAGACCGTCTCCAAAACCTCGGGAATTGCCGTCCATCGTATCCGCTTATCGAGAAAAGCCTGCACGGCCACCTCGTTGGCCGCATTCAGCAACGCGGGTGCGGTCTCGCCCATGCGCCCGGCAGCGTAAGCCAGACTCAGGCAGGGAAATGCCTCGGTATCAGGGGGCTCGAAGTCCAGCCGGCGCAGCTCGGCCCAATCGATGCGGCCAAACGGGGTGGCGATGCGGTCGGGGTAGGCGATGGCATAGCCGATGCACAACCGCATATCGGGCAGCGAGAGCTGGGCGATGGTGGCGCCATCGCTGTACTCCACCATCGAGTGGACCACCGACTGAGGATGGACGACGACCTCGATGCGGTCGTAGCCCAATCCAAACAGCTCGTTGGCCTCGATCACCTCCAAGCCCTTGTTCATCAGCGTGGAGGAGTCCACCGTGATCTTGGGCCCCATGCTCCATGTGGGATGGGCCAATGCGTGCTCCACCGTCACATCGGCCAACTCATCTCGACTGCGACCCCTGAAAGGTCCGCCGCTGGCGGTGAGCACGATGCGGTGCACGCGTTTCATTCCCGTTTCAGAGGCCATTCCCGTGTCAGATGTGAACACATCGTTGGCCCGTAAACACTGGTGGACAGCGCAGTGCTCGCTGTCCACCGGAAGCAGTTCGGCGCCGGGAGTCTGACGAGCTCTCTGGACAACTGGGCCGGCGGCAATCAGCGACTCCTTGTTGGCCAGAGCCAAGCGCCGGCCCGCCTCCAGGGCGGCCAGGGTCACCGGCAGGCCGGCGAATCCGACAACCCCGTTCACCACCACATCTCCCATCACGGCTGCTTCGGCCAGGGCAGAAGCACCGCTCGCCACGGAAATCCCCGGCAGCGCCTCTTGAACCTCGGGGAGCCGTTCAAAGTCGCCCACCACCACTAATCGGGGCTGAAACTCCTGGGCTTGGGCCACCAACTGGTCGACGGAGCGGCCGGCACCCAATGCCACTACGTCCCAGGCGCCGGGCTCAGCCCGCACCACATCCAGCGTCTGGACTCCGATCGAGCCGGTGGAACCAAGCAGAGACAGAGAGGTCATGAGCGAATCGCGTCGGTGTCGCCCGGTGGCTCAGATTACATCCAGCATCAGGGCGGTGAAGTAGGTGGCCGGCAGCACAAAGAGGAGAGCGTCGATCCGGTCCAACATCCCTCCGTGGCCGGGCAGCAGCGAGCCCATGTCCTTGATGCCGACATCTCGCTTGATGGCCGACTCCGTGAGATCGGCCAGCGGCGCCACCACGGCGACCACGATTCCCAGGACCACTCCGTCGGAACGCGATCCAGACCCATCTCCGAAAGGACCGATCTCCAGGATGGAGATGAACACCAATGCAGCCGCGATGGTGAGGATGGTGCCGCCGATCAGACCCTCCACCGTCTTGCTGGGACTGGCCTTCGACAGCGGGGTGCGGCCTGCGGCCCGCCCAACGGCGTATGCGCCCACATCGTGGGCCACGGTCAAAATCACTGCGCTCAGCACCAGTTCGGCGCCGTCGGGCATGTCCAGCAGAAGTCCGCCGAAGGCCCCGGTCACCCCGATGTAGGTGATCCCCAGCAGGGTTACCCCTAGGTTGGCCAGGATCCGGTTGCCGCCCACTCCGCCCAGGTACCACAGCCCCGATCCGAACAGGGCGAATACCAATACCAGCACGATGCCGTCGGCACCTCGCCAGTAGGCAGCCAGCGGCATGGCCGCCACTGCGGCAAACCCCACCAACGCCGGAGGTTGATAGCCCGCATGGCGCATGGTGGTGAACCACTCTGCGGCGGCAATCAGGAGCGCGATGACAAGCACCGCGAGCGTGACCTCCTCGCCCAGGGCAACAGCGCCCAAGACGATTCCGCCCAGCACCAGACCAACCACGAGAGCGGTCATGGTGTTGCCGTTTCGAGAAGTCGTCCGGCCATCGGCCATTGCCGGAGATGGCGGCATCAACGGAGAGTCCCGGGTCTCGACCATCCCCGAGGCAATCGGAGACTCGGAAACGTCCAACGACAAGACCTCGTCCACCCGGTCCACCGAGGGGAACTCCACGGCCTCAGTGGGCACTGGGTCCTCGAAAACGCTCGCCTCTTCCAGAGCGTGGCTGACGTCTTCTGGGTCGGACAGGTCGGCAAAGGAGTCCTCCGCCGCATCGTCGCGCCAGCGGGGAGCAGCATCGGTGAGACTGTCCCAATCCTCCTCCGGCTCTGATTCCGCATCGGCGGGCTCATCCCAGCGAGGCAGATCAGCGTCATCTTCTTCCTCGTCGAAGAGAGATGTCAGATCATCCAAGAAGCCGGCCTGCTCGTCGTCGGGAGGTCCTCCAGACGGGTCGTTGGGTTTTTGGAAAGGATTGTCTTCGGCCACTGCCCCTCCAGTTATTCAGACAGTTTAGATTTCGAGCAGCTCTTGTTCTTTGACGCTCAAGGCATCATTGATGAGCTGCTCATGGTCGTGGGTTAGCTGGTCAAGGTCTTTCCCCGCTCTGACAGCAATGTCCTCGGAAACATCGCCGGCTTTGCTGAGTTGATCAACCTCATGGCGCCCGCTGCGGCGGGTGTTGCGAATCGCCACCCGCCCCTCTTCTGCCATCTGTTTGACCAGTCGTACCAGCTCGCGGCGGCGCTCCTCGGTTAGCGGTGGGAATGTCAGTCGCACCACATTGCCGTCATTGCTGGGGTTGAGCCCAAGATCAGCTTGGATGATGGCCCGCTCAATTGCGGCAATCGAGCCTTTGTCGAATGGGGAGATCACCAGAAGCTGCGCCTCGGGAACACTGAAGCTGGCAAGCTGCTGGAGCGGCACTTCAGTGCCGTAGTAGTCCACGAGAAACCTCTCAAACAGCGCCGGAGATGCCCGCCCGGTCCGGACGGAGGCGAACTGCTGTCGGGTGTGGTGCACCGCAGAGTCCATTCGCCCCCCGGCCTCCTCCAGAACCAAGTCGGTCAGCTCATTGCCGGTGGTCATCCCGCTCGCATCCTTCAACGACCACGGCCGCTCGGCAGGAAGACATCAGAACCGGTAGTCATGACTTCGAGGTTGTCGGATAACCCCTCACGACACCAGAGTACCGATCGGCTGGCCGTCGAGTATGGCGCGTACGTTTCCCGGCTTCATGAGGTCGAAGACGACGATGGGCAATTTGTTGTCCATGCACAACGAGACGGCGGTGCTGTCCATGGCCCTCAGACCCTGGGACAGCACATCCAAGTACTGCACCTCATCGAGCTTTTCGGCATCTGGGTCGATCCGGGGATCGGCGGTATAGACCCCATCGGTGCCACTGTGAGTTCCCTTCAACAACACACCGGCCTCAATCTCTACCGCCCGAAGAGCAGCCGCGGTGTCGGTTGTGAAGAATGGGTTGCCTGTCCCGGCCGCAAAGATCACTACCCGCCCCTTCTCCAGGTGGCGAATGGCCCTGCGGCGGATATACGGCTCGGCCACTTGGGCCATACCGATGGCGGTCTGCACCCGAGTGGGCTGATTGAGTCGCTCAAGCGTGTCCTGGAGGGCAAGGGCATTGATAACCGTGGCCAACATCCCCATGTAGTCGGCTTGAGCCCGGTCCATGCCCGCGCCCGCCCCGGTCATACCCCGCCAGATGTTTCCCCCTCCGACCACGACCGCCACGTCCACATCGAATCCAGCCCTGACTTTGACGATTTCGTCGGCGATTTGCGCGGCGATCTCGCCATCAATGCCATATCCGGCCTCTCCGGCAAATGCTTCTCCAGAGAGTTTCAGGACAATCCGGTCCCACCGGCCTGATCGCTTTACGCCGTCGGCGGTCATTGTGCAGCACTAACTGCCGATGGATGCCAACTCGAAACGGACAATCTCACCGTCACCCAAACGAGATTGTACGGTCTCCTTCTCTCCGAACATGCCCTGTTCCAGTAGGACGCGCTCGGCAAACCATGCCCGCAAGCGGCCGCTGACGATCTTCTCCCAAGCTTGCTCGGGCTTGCCCTCAGCTTTGGTCATCTCAGTGAGGGCGATCCGCTCCCGCTCAACTTCGTCGGGGTCGACGTCGTCGCGATGCAGCACCGAGGGCTTGGCAAAGGCGATGTGAAGAGCCACTTCGTGGGCCTGGTCTTGGCTCATGGCGCGGGCCTCTACCACCACGGCACTGGTCCCTCTGCCATCCTGAGTGTGGAGGTAGGTGTCCAGGATGTTGCCATCGGCAGCTTCGACCTTGACAACCTTGCCCAACTGGACGTTCTCCTTCTTGGCCAGACTGAGATCCTCGAGTGCGGCTTGGCGAGTCTCCACCGATTCTTCGCCTGAGGCCAGTACCAACTGAGCCAGCTCATCAGCCAGGGCGGTGAAGTCATCGGCCTTGGCCGAGAAGTCGGTCTCACAGCGAAGTTCGACAATGGCAGCGGCATTGCCGTCCACCGCCAAGGCCACCGCGCCCTGATCGCTGGCCCGCTCGGCCCGAGCAGCCGCCTTGGCGATGCCCTTCTCGCGCAGCCATTGGGTGGCGGCCTCCATGTCTCCGTCGCTTTCGGCGAGGGCGCGCTTGCAATCCATCATTCCGGCGCCAGTGGCCTGGCGCAGCGCCTTGACGTCTTGGGCGGTAAACGAACTCACGCTTGCTCCTGGAGATCGGTTTGCTCGGCTTCGACAGTTGGCTCCGCGGCCTCGGGGACTGCCCCTTGGACCTCAGCCTCCGCCGCCACAGGGACAGCCTGCTGGACCTCAGCCTCCGCCGCCACAGCGACAGCCTGCTGGACCTCAGCCTCCGCCGCCACAGGGACAGCCTCGGCGGTTGGCTTGTCTTCGACTGCGGCCTCGGGCTGAGGAGCATCAGTATCAGGCTGGATTTTGGCAACGTTGTTTCCCTGGGCGATGAAGCGACCCTCAAGAACGGCGTCGCTGATAATCCGACACATCAGCTCGCCGGAGCGGATGGCGTCGTCATTGCCGGGAATGACGTACTGGATCACATCGGGATCGCAATTGGTGTCCACCACTGCGATCACCGGGAGCTTCAACTTGTTCGCCTCGGCCACGGCGATGTGCTCTTTTTTGGTATCCAGAACGAACACCGCATCAGGGGGCCGGGTCAGATCTCGGATGCCGTTGAGGTTCCGCTCCAATTTCGCCAGTTCCCGGGAAATCAGAAGGGCCTCCTTCTTGGGCATAACGTCAAGTTCGCCCGATCTGCGCATGCGCTGGAACTCCTTCATCTTGCCCATGCGCTTGGAGATGGTCTCGAAATTGGTCAGGAGACCACCTAGCCACCGCTCGTTCACATAAGGCATTCCCACACGCTCTGCGTAACTCTGCACGCTGTCTTGGGCCTGCTTCTTGGTGCCCACAAACAGCACTTGACCCCCTCCAGCCACGAGGTCGCGTACATAAGTGTAGGCAGCCTCAATGCGGGCAAGCGTCTGTGTCAGGTCGATGATGTAGATGCCGTTGCGCTCACCGAAAATGAAGCGCTGCATCTTGGGATTCCAACGGCGAGTCTGGTGTCCGAAGTGGACTCCGGCATCCAGCAGTTGGCGCATCGTCACGACTGGCGCCATGGCTTTTCTCCTCTCCCAGCGGTTCAGCGAAACCCGGGGTCAGCACCAATTGGCGACCGTGGGATGCCCCGGGCGGTAATTTCTTCGGCCGGGAACTGCTTCCAGGCCGGGGCACACGATAGCCGAGCCACAAGACTTATCCATAAGCAGGAAGCCGACTTCGACCGCGGGGCTCAAGGTGCGGCACCAGCCGCACCCTTCCGGCGCTCAACACCAACGCGGGGTCTAGATAGCGGTCTCCGTGTCGGATGCTGAAAAAGAACCGCTCAGAGGTGGTGCCCAGCTGCTGGCCGAGCGCCACCCGGTCGCCCTCTTCGACGGCAATCCAACCCAGGTACCCGTAGGATGTGCGTAGCCCGTCGCGGTGGAGCACGGTCACAAACCGGTTGTGAACCACCGATCCGGCGAACACCACCTCCCCCTCCGCCGACGCCCGAACCGGCGATCCGGGCTCGGGGTCGTATTCCAAGCCCCTGTTGCCCGGTGCCCCCACATGCGCAGGGGCCCGGAACGGATCGATCACTTCTGCATCCACCGGAGACCGATACGCCAAGGGGTGCTCCACCGCATCCTGGCTCTGGACACCAGATTCCTGAGCAGCGTGCGGCGGGCTCTGGACAACAGATTCCTGAGCAGCGTGCGGCGGGCTCTGGACAACTGGTGGGCCGGGTTGCAGAGTCAGCCAGGCCGAAACCGCGGCAGCCGCCAACCCGCCGATGCGCATTCCCAGCACCATGACATCCCCTCGATCTTCTGAAGTCGGGGGGAGGCGAGCTCAGGCTATCGGCAAACCGCGGCAGTCAGGCTCTCGGGTGGTTGTCCTCCACTACTCTGCGGAGCCGTTCCCGGCTGACATGGGTGTAGATCTGAGTAGATCCCAGATCCGAGTGACCCAATAGCTCCTGCACTTGCCGGAGGTCGGCCCCCCCGTCAAGGAGGTGGGTGGCGAAGGTGTGGCGCAGAGCATGGGGGTTGGTCTGCGTGCTGGCTGCCCGATTGACCAGCCGGCGCACCCCTTGGGTGTTCAGCGGCCGCCCAGACAGGTTCACGAACACGGCATCACCGGCTGTGGAGGGATCAGCCATTTCCCCCCGGCCATTGGCCAGCCACTCCTCCAGAGCGAGGGCCGCAGGCTCGCTCAGCGGCACGATCCGCTGCTTCGATCCCTTGCCGTTCACGGTGAGGCGCTGACGATCCAAATCGACGTCGCCGACTCGGATTGCGCACACCTCGCTGACCCGGAGGCCGCTGCCATAGAGCAGCTCCAAGACCGCGACGTCGCGTTGGCGCCGAGCTCTGCTGTCGTCGGCCAATGCTGCTCGTGGCTTGTCCAACAAGGCGCCCAATTCCTCAGAGCGAAGCACCCGCGGCAGATATCGCTCTTGAGTTGGCGTCATCGCACCGATCGTGGGGTCGGCGGCCACCCGGCCAGTGCGTTCCGCCCAGCGGAAATAGCGGCGTAGGGCACTGGCTTTTCGGGCCACTGTTTTCCGGGCGTAGCCCTCCGTGCTCAGGTAGGCCAGATACCTGCGGATCATGCGGAGGTCGACACTTTCAGGACCTGTTTCCCCCCCAGCAGCCGTGCTGGAGCTGACTTCAGTGTTTGCCAGCCAATTGGAGAACGCGGCGACTTCACGGCGGTACATCGCCGCGGTGTCTTCGTTGACCGAAGCGGTCGACGCGGCAAAGGCGTCCAGATCCCACCCCATCAACTCTCAAGACTACGGGTTCTTTGCCATCTCACCGAGGAATGCCCACCCGCTCAATCCAACGTCCTGAGACTGCTATCCAGCCTGCCGCCCGCAACTCCTCCACCGCTCCGGCCACTTGCACCATGGGCAAAGCGGTCCGGCTCTTGATCTGCTCGGCATCCGCGGGCTGCCAGCCCAGTGCATCCAGCACCTGCCGGCCGATGGGACCGGGTTCGGGGCGGGAGTCCAAGCGGGATGTCTCCGCCCCGGACAGACCCAAGGCCAGCAGAACGTCGTCGGCGTCGCGGCAAGGGGCGCAGCCGTCGGCCAACAGCTCTAGACATCCGCCTGATGCGGAACTGCGAACCGGTCCGGGAACGGCCAAGACAGCCCGATCCCGGGCTGCGGCTTCGGCCACCGTGTGCATGGCTCCTCCAGAGGCATGGGACTCCACCACCACAACCACATCGGCGAGAGCGGCGATGATGCGATTGCGAGCCGGAAACCGCCATCGTTCGGGCGGTGCTCCCACTGGCGCCTCCCCCAACAGCACACCATGCTCGGCCACCGCCCGCCACAGGGCACGATTGCGCTCGGGATATACCCTGTCGAGGCCGTTTCCCACCACCGCGATGGGCGGAGCAGCTTTGGCCTCCAGAACGCCGGCATGGGCGGCGGCATCGATGCCCAAGGCCAAACCGGAGACGACGCCCACACCGGCTGAGGCCAAGTCTCGGCCCAATTCAAACGCCACATCGCTGCCATAGCGGGTACATCGGCGAGTGCCGACGATGGCCACGCGGGGACCGTCAACCACCTGGGGATCGCCAGTGTGGAACACGACCGCGGGCGGGTCTATGTCACAAGACAAAGCAGACGGATATCCGGGAGTGCCCAAGGCAGCCACTCCCACGCCGTGCTTTCGGTGTTGTTCCCACAACTGGGCCACATCGAGACCAGCGGCGGTGCGGTGCCACTGCTCGTACAGTTCCCGTTTGCCGGCCACCCGCAACAGCTCAGGAGGTGGCGGTCCCAGCAGTCGGGCCCACACCTCGGCCGGGCTTCCCGCAGACAGCAGCGCCCGCAGTCGGGCCGGTCCCACTGCGGGCAGAGAGGCCAAGGCCACAAGCCATGCCTCTACCGGCAACTCTCCGGCGCCCTCGGCAATGTCCTCCGCGGCGAAGTCCTCTGCGGCCAGGTGCCCACTGGTGGGCATCGGCGAGTCTCCAGGGGTCACCGACCCAATGCTCGACAAGGCTCGGTCACCGGGCATTGGCAAGACTCCAGGGATCGTGGGCCACGGTGACAGGTTCGGTGCGCATGAACAACGCCTGCGCCACGATTCCTCCAGTGAGCGGGGGTTCCTGTCCAGCCAAGTCGGCCATAGTCAGGGCGACCCGTCGGACCCGCTGGAACCCTCGAGCGGTGAGACGGCCATCTGCGATGGCTTGGCTGAACAGGCTTTTGGCCTCTGGGTCGAGCGGAGCGAACTCTTCCAAGACATCATCGGGTAACTCGCTGTTGGACGCCACTCCGCGGTCGCGCGCAACCACTCGGACCCGGTCCACCCTGGCCCTCACCTCGGCCGAAGATTCCCCTGGCGGCGCGTCGAACAGGTCGCCGACCTCCGGCCGGCCGACATGGATTCTCAGGTCGAAGCGGTCCAGCAACGGCCCGCTCAACCGCCGGGCATAGCGCAATCGGGCCAGGGGCGTACACCGGCACATGCCGGGCTGTCCCAGTTCCCCGCAGGGGCACGGGTTCATCGCCCCCACCAGTAGGAATCGAGCGGGAAACGACGCCACCGCCGCGGCGCGGTTGACTCGGATGACCCCTTCTTCGAGGGGCTGGCGCAGCGCATCCAGAGCCTGGGGGCCGAACTCTCCCATTTCGTCCAAGAACAGCACGCCGCCATGAGCGCAGCTGATGGCACCGGGACGGAGCATCCTGCTCCCGCCCCCTACCAAGGCGATCATCGAAGCAGAGTGATGGGGCGCTTGCCAGGGAGCTCGCCGTATCAGTCCCGAGGAGGGCAGGTTCAATCCGACGGCCGAGTGCACCATGGTGGCTTCGATGGCAGTGGCCTCGTCTAACGGCGGCAGAAGTCCGGGAAGCCGCCGGGCCAACATCGTCTTGCCTGCGCCCGGAGGACCGATCATCAACAGGTGATGTCCGCCTGCCGCGGCCACTTCCAAGCCCAAGCGCGCCATGTGCTGACCTCTCACGTCAGCCAGGTCTGCGATTTCATCCAGCGGATTCGCCGACCCGGGCTCGGGTGGATCAGGCCATGCTTCTTCTCCTCGGATTGCCGAGATGAGCTCGCTAAGGGTGGTCGGCGCCCGGATCACCGGACCCTTGGCCAAGGCAGCCTCTGCGGCGCTCTCGGGAGCGACTACCACTTCGGCAGCATTCAAACAGCGAACTTGGGGCAGTACCCCGGGCACCGCTCGAAGCCTGCCATCGAGCCCCAGTTCGGCCAGGAAGGCCGTGTCGGCCAAGCTTTCAGCAGAAAGCTGTTCATCGGCCACCAGCACTCCCATGGCGATGGCCAGGTCAAGCCCAGGACCTTCTTTGCGGATCCCCGAAGGGGCCAAGTTGACGGTTATCCGCCCCGGTGGCCAATTGACCCCGCTGGAGAGCAGGGCAGCTCGAACCCGATCACGGGCCTCCCGACAAGCGGCATCGGGCAGGCCCACTACGGTGAACGTCGGGAGGCCCGTAGAGACATGGACCTCCACCGAAACCGGATGTCCGGTGATT
>JAJEDQ010000109.1 GCA_022821445.1 Acidimicrobiia bacterium
CCTGCCCTATGTGAAGGAGGTGTCGCAGGTGTACTCCTCCGGATGGCCGCCCTCGTTTTTGGGCGACCTCTTCTACTACATGGAGGACTACGACATCCGCGACCGGGCCGGCGAGATCGACACCGGCGCCACCGCCGTACACATCATGAACGGCGAGTACGACTACACCGGAACCGTCGAGGCGGGCCGGGAGGCGCATCTGGCCATCGCCGGATCCACCCACACCGAGATGGCCGGCGTGGGGCACTTCCCGATGCAGGAGAACCCCGAGGCATTCGTGCGGTACCTGCTGCCGATACTGGATCAGATCGAAGCCCGGGCAAGCTGACCCAAGCAGAACAGGAGAGAGCTATGGGAGCGCAGATCAAGGGAAGGCCGGTGGTGGTCACCGGCGGAGGCAGCGGAATCGGGGCGGCGCTGGCACTGGAGGCCGCAAACCGCGGCGCCGGCCACATCACGGTCTCAGACGTCGACGTCGAGGACGCCCAAGCGGTGGCCGAGAGCATCGCCGCCCAGGGCGGCGCCGCGGCAGCCCGCCAGTGCGACGTGACCGACGCGGCGGCTGTGGAAGAGCTGGCCCAGGCTGTCGCCGCCGAACACGGCGTCCCCGGCCTGGTCTGCGCCAATGCCGGGGTGATGTCGGCGATGGCGCCGCTGCTCCACACCGCTTCGAGCGACGCCGAGTGGGTGGTGAGGGTCAACGTGCTGGGCACCATCAACACGCTCCAGAGCTTCGGTCGGCTTATGGCCGACGGCCAACAACAGGGCTGGCTCATGGCCACCGGATCGGAGCACTCCGTGGGCGTTCCCCACGCCAACTCCGGCGCCTACACCGGCTCCAAGCACGCGGTGCTGGGCATGTGCGACGTGCTGCGAGCCGAGCTGCCCGGCCACGTCGGGATCAGCGTGGTCTGCCCCGGCCTCACCGTGAGCAAGCTGTGGAACGCCACCCGCCAGCGCCCCCGGCAATACGGCGGCAACGCCGACAGCGACCCGGGCGCAGGGGTGTTCATGGAGCAGATGGGCATGAGCGCCGAAACCGTCGCCCAGCGGGCCTTCGACGCCATAGCGGAGGGCCATTTCCTGATCCCCACCCACTACCACGCCCGCGCCTATGCCCAGCAGCGAGCCGACGACATGGCCGAGGCCTACGACCGCCTCGCCGAGATCGACACCGCCGACTACGACCTCAACAGAACCGTCGCCACCTTCCTGGCAGCGGCAGCAGAAGACCAAGAAGACAGATAAGACAAGAACCCAGATAGGAGAAGCCCATGACCCTCAAGCCCGGTGACATCAATCTCGCCAGCAGCGGCGACATGGTGAAGGTCGGAGGCGTGCCCTTCGAGTACCTCGCGGTGCTTCGGCGGGAGGCGCCGGTGTTCTGGAACCCGCCGCCGGTGGACGGCGCCGTCCTGCGAGACGTGGACGACTACAAGCCCTGCGGCTTCTGGGTGCTCAGCAAATACGAAGACGTGGCGGCGGTGTCCAAGGACACCGAGCGCTTCTCGTGCTGGGAGAACGCCATCTTGTGGATCGACGTCAAGCAGAGCCCGATGGCCCTCGCCGCGCAGCGAGCGGGCCTGATGGGCATGGACCCGCCCCAGCACACCCAGTTCCGGCGACTCGTCCAGCCGGGGTTCACCCCCCGGTCGGTGGCGGCGATGGAGCCCCACATCCGCAAGGAGGCCGCCAAGGTGATCGGCGAGCTGGCCGAGCGAGACCGGGCGGAGTTCGTGTTCGAGGTGGCCGCAGAGCTGCCCATGATCCTGCTATGCGAGTTGATGGGCGTGCCCCAAGACCGGCGCAACGAGTACCTCGAGTTGGGCAACGCCACCGCCAGCTTCGAGTTCAACGAGAACTTCGTCGAAGATCAGATCAACCTGTTCCTCTTGCTCGACGACATAGTCAAGACCCGCCAAGACGCCCCCGACGACACGCTGGTCTCGAAGTACGTCCACGGGGAGGTGGACGGACGAAAGCTCGCCGAGGGCGAGATAACCCAGTTCTTCCAGACCCTGTCGATTGCGGGCCACGAGACCACTCGCAACACCACCGCCCACTTCGTCAGGCTCATGGACGAGCACCCGGACCAGAAGGCGCTTCTGCTCGAAGACATCGAGGGCCGGCTTCCGAATGCCATCGAAGAGGTGCTCCGGTTCTCGCCTCCGGTCATGCAATTCTGCCGCACGGCCACCGAGAACGTAACCCTCCGCGGCGCCGAAATCGCCAAGGGCGACAAGGTCTACATGTCCTACATATCCGCCAACCGCGACGAAGACGTGTTCGATGACCCGGAGCGGTTCGACATCCTGCGCCCGAACGCCGACAAGCACCTCGCCTTCGGCACCGGCGCCCACTTCTGCCTGGGCGCCAGCCTGGCGCGGCTCCAGCTCCGCTGCATCCTCAGCGAGCTCTACACCCGCCTGCCCGACATCGCGCTCGCCGACGCGCCGACGCCGATGTACAGCGCCTGGTTCAACGCGATCACCGAGATGCCGGTGCTCACCTGCCCTGCCGCCTCTGGCTGAAGCGGGCGACCATCGTCCTGTGACGCCCATGGATCGCGAATTCCCCGACTTCGACCGGTCGTTTCTTCCCCTCCTGGACGACGCCTTCCGCACCCACGCCGATCAGATCTGCGCGGTCCATGGAGACCAACAGCTCACCTATGCCGAGCTCAACGCGCTGTCCGCCCGGGTGGCCAATGCGCTGCGGCGCGACGGGTTCGCCCCGGGCGACCTCGGCGGGGTCTACAGCGCCAACAGCATCACCGCGTTCGCCGCTGCCCTCGGCATCGTGCGGGCCGGGGGGGTCTGGGTTCCCATCAACCCGCGCCACTCGCCGGCCGCCAACATCGAGATCCTGTCGCGCTTCGGGTGCCGTGTGCTGTTCCACCAGCCGGCCTTCGCCGAAGCCGCCGCGGGAGCAGCCGAAGCGATCGGCGATGCGATCCTCGTGCCCATCGACGACCTCCCCGCCAACTCGCTCGGAACCTGGCTCGCCGACGCGTCCCCAACCGCGCCGCTCGTGGAGCGCGACGGGCGTGACACGCTTGCGCTGCCCCAAACCGGCGGCACCACCGGGACCCCGAAGGGGGTGATGCTCAGCCACCGGAACTTCGTCGCTTTGGCGTGGGCCGGGCGCCGGCGCTGGGACGGCGAGCCCCGTGTGATGCTGTGCGCCGCGCCGATGACCCACGTCGGCGGGCGCGCCGCGCTCATCTCGCTCGGCATCGGCGTCCGGCTGGTGATCTTGGGCGCACCCGACCCGGCCTCCATCCTCGAAGCAATCCAACGCGAGCGCGTCACCGACCTGTTCCTCCCGCCGACGGCCATCTACAGCCTGCTCGACCACCCGGCCACGCCCACCACCGACTTCAGCTCCCTGCGCCGCTTCGCCTACGGGTCGGCGCCGATGTCGGTCCCCCGCCTGCGCCAGGCCTTCGACGTGTTCGGCCCGGTCATGGTCGGCGGGTTCGGGCAGACCGAGAGCCCCATCTACATCGCGCAGCGAGAGACCGCCGACCATTTCGTCGACGGCAAAATCGGCGGCGAGCTCCTCGACGACGCCGCGCTGCGCTCGGTGGGCCGGGAGACGGTCCTGTCGACCGTCGCCATAGTCGACGAGGACGCCAACCCGGTCCCAAACGGCACCCGCGGCGAGATAGCGGTCAAAGGGCCCATGGTGTCGGAGGGCTACTACCAGAATCCGGAGGAAACGGCGAAGGTCAGGCGCAACGGCTGGCACCTCACCGGCGACATCGGCGTGGTGGACGAAAGCGGCCGAATCTATGTGATCGACCGCAAAAAAGACATGATCATCACCGGCGGATTCAACGTCTACTCCGGCGAAGTCGAACAGGCCCTCCTCAACATCGACGGCATCGCCGAAGCCGCGGTCATCGGAGTGCCCAGCGACCGCTGGGGCGAAGAAGTGAAGGCCATAGTCCGCCTCCACCCCGGCGCCGACCTCACCGAAGCCCACATCATCGCCCACTCAAAGCAGGCGATCGGATCGGTCATGGCCCCCAAGACAGTAGACCTAGTCGACGAACTGCCCCGAACCGCCATCGGCAAGATCGACAAGAAAGCGCTCCGCTCCCACCACTGGGAAGAAGCGGGCCGCTCCATCTGAACCTGGCCGCTGTGCCGGATACGGCCTTACAGAAGCAGCGGTGGTTAAAGGTATGCCGAATGAGCGATCCGCATTGCCTTGATGGCTTCAGCGGGATCGTCGGCCAGCATGAGCGCTTCGCCTACAAGCACTGCGTCGTATCCAGCGTCGCGCACTGCGGCCACTGTGGTTCCGCCTTCGACTCCGATGCCTGAGGCGGCTACTTTGATCGCGTCGTCGGGCAAGTGCTGGGCCATCCGCTCGGCGATGCGGTAGTCGACTGTGAACGCTGAGTCTTCGGGCTTATGCCGCTGGTTCACAGCGATGAGGGTGGCGCCGATGTCTGAAGCGATCTGAATTTCCATTTCGTCTTTCACCTCGACTAGAGCGTCCATTCCCAGATCGTGGGCGGCGGATTGCATGGCTACCAGATGCCCGGGTTCTAGGTCGGCGACGATGAGGAGGACCGCATCGGCGCCCATCTCCGCCGACTCCTCGACATCCTCCAGCGTCCTTAGGAAGTCTTTGCGGAGAACGGGCACGCCTGTGACCGCGCTCTTCGCAGCTCTAAGATCGTCGGCGCTCCCCCCGAACCGCTCTGTGTCGGTGAGAACCGAGATTCCCACGGCTCCACCGTTCTGGTAGGCCAACGCCTGAGAGCGCGGGTCGAGAACGACCCTGATATCGCCACGAGACGGGGAGCGGCGTTTGATCTCAGCAATGACCGCGAGAGAATGAGCCCAACACACACAGTTTCTGAGCGCTAGAGACAACTTCCCGTGGACGGGCATCCGCTCCACGGGTTTGCGCTCGGCGATTGGGGCAGCAGTCACCCGAGGCCCTTTCTCTCGTCTGCGATGACGGTACTCTAGTTCTATTGCCAGTTGGAGCAACAATTTGGCCCGTAGCCCCTTACGTTGCTGTACGGATCTGACCGTGGGAGTGTTGGGGCTGGTTGCTCGCAGTGGCGGGTAGGGCTTTGTCCCCCCCGTCGGTTGACGGCTCGGGGGGTGGTGCCGCCCGAGCCGTCAACGAAGCTTCCTAGTGGTCCGTCGCTGAAATAGCTGGGGCGGCTATTGTGGGGTGATGGGTGCTGCGTTGGTGTTGTCGGCTGGTGATCGCGAGGCGTTGGAGCGCATTGCGGGTTCGGGGTGCGAGCCGCATCGCAGGGTGGTGCGGG
>JAJEDQ010000141.1 GCA_022821445.1 Acidimicrobiia bacterium
GTCGGTGCAGTTCTCGAAGTGGTTCTCGCCCGGCACCCGGTCCATTACATAGGCCGTCGGGTCGTCGATCCAACCGTACACATGGGCTACGGGGATGCCGTGGTCGTCGAGCACCTTTTGCAGCCGCATCTCGTGGTCGAGCGGAAAAACCAGCGGCATGTCGGTGCGATCCCCCCGCACGCACAGCTCGAGCCGCTCGCCGCTGCGCTCCACGTAGGCGAACCACACCGGCCGCCAGCGGGCCTGTCGCTCGATATGGGTGACCGTGCCTCC
Organism: Acidimicrobiia bacterium; assembly: GCA_022821445.1. Lineage (GTDB taxonomy): Bacteria > Actinomycetota > Acidimicrobiia > Acidimicrobiales > Bin134 > Poriferisocius. Next base: position 274 of record JAJEDQ010000141.1, read on the forward strand.
CAGATTGCCTTCTAGCCAGGCCACCACCTTCTCGGTGGCGGCATCAGTGTCTATGGGGTCTTTGGTGACGGTCATGGTGGGCTATTCCTTCGCTAATTTGAGACGGTTGGAGATGTTGTTCCGCTGGATGGCGGAGGAGCCGCCGATGATGGGCATGACCAGAACGTCGCGAACGTAGCGCTCCATGTCGAAGTCCTCCACGTAGCCGTAGGCGCCCATCACCTGCTGCATCGACAAAACGATGTCTTTGGCGGTGTCGCACACGAACAGCTTGGCCATGGAGGTCTCCACCGACGCCGGCTTGTCCTCATCCAACAGGTTGGCGGCGTGGTAGGTCATCAGGCGGGAGGCCAGCAGCCGGGTGCGGCCCTCGGAGAGCATGTGGCGGATGGACTGGTGGCTGCTGATGGGCTTGCCGAACTGCACCCTTTCCTGGGCGTAGGCCCAGGCGTCCTCCACCGCTCCGGTGGCGATGCCCAAGGCCATGGCGGCCACCTCGATCTTCTCCACATCCAGCCCTGGGCCGGCCAGCTTGGACCAACCCTGGTTCCAGCCCTCATCGCCGCCCACGATGTTGTCGGCGGGCACCTCCACGTCGTTGAAGGTGACATCGGTGGTCATCGATCCCTTGAGGCCCATGGCGTGCTGGGGCTCGATGGTCACCCCCGGCTGTCGGGGAGGAATCAGCACGAACGACAGGTTGTGATAGCGATCGCCGGAGGGGTTCGAGTTGACCAGGGCGTATATGTAGTCGGTGTAGGTGGTGCCCGAGCAGAACCGCTTGGCCCCGTTGATCCGCACCACGTCGCCATCGCGTACCGCGGTGGTGGCAACGCTGGCCAGATCGGAGCCCACGTCGGGCTCGGTCAGCCCGTAGGAGAACAGCATCTCCCCTCGGGCCACCTTGGGCAGCCACGCTTGGCGCTGGTCTTCGCTGGCCGTCTCTACCAGGTTCATGCCCGCGTAGCAGGCACCGTAGATGTAGCCGCTGCCCAGGGCGGTGCTGCGGCGGCACAGCTCCTCAATCACGATCATGGTGGCGGTGATGTCCCGGCCCGACCCGCCGTAGTGCTCGGGGATGGTGATTCCGAACAGTCCGAGGTCGGCCAGTTTGTAGAGCACGCCCCGGTCGATCTCGTTGGTGCGGTCCCACTGCCGGGCCAACTCCCGGGGCACCTCCGCCTCGACGAAGCGACGGACGGTCTCCCTCAACAGCCCGTGGTGCTCGGCTTCTTGGGGGTAGTCCACTAGAACTCCCGGCATCGGTGTTGCCCTAGAAGTAGGTGTTGTAGGGCCTTGGGGTAGTCCACAGCGTGTCTCCGAATTAGCGGCCGATGAACTTCGGGGGCTCTTTGGCCAAGAAGGCGTCGAGGGCGATCTTGAAGTCCTCGGTCATCATGGTGATGCCCTCAGTGGATGCGGCCCGGTCCACCACCGCATTGGCCACTTGGCGCAGCCCGGCGTTGATGGACGCCTTGGTGTACTTGATGGCAATGCGGGCCCCGTCGCGCATCCGCTCGGCCATGGACTGCACGGTGTCGTCGAGCTCTTCGCCAGGCACGCACTCGGTGATGAGGCCGAAGTCGGCGGCCTCCGGGGCTTTGATGAAGTCGCCGGTCAGCAGGTAGCGCCGGGCCCGGGCGTAGCCCACGAGCTGGGGCCACAGAAGGGCGCCCCCGTCGCCGGCCACCAGACCTACCGACACGTGGGGGTCGCCGAACACCGACCGCTCGGAGGCGTACACGAAATCGCAGTACAGGGCGAGCGAGCACCCCAGGCCCACCGCAGGGCCGTCCACCTTGGCCAAGATTGGTTTCTCCAATGTGAGTGCCGACTCGGTGATGCGCCGGTCGGCCCGGATGACCCGCTCCACCTCGGAGACGTCTCCGGCCAGTTGGCGCAGCCAGGGAATATCGCCACCAGCGCAGAACGAACCGCCCGCTCCGGTAAGGATGGCCACGTCGGTGTCGGGGTCTTGGTCTAGATCAGTGAACACCCGGGTCAGGTCGTCGTGCAGCGCTGCGTTTATGGCGTTGCGAGCCTCGGGCCGGTTGAGCACCACCGTGGTGATGCGATCGGCGGTGGACACCTCCAATGCGCCATAGTCGTCGGGATTCATTGCCGTGCTCTCCCTGGTGAAATTGCACTGATATAGCTGGAACTCATGGGCTCCTCCTGTGAATGTCAGGATGGGTTCTGGATTTTTGCGCTTCAAGGTGAATCTGCCTGGCAATAGTGCCAGACTTCGTAAGCAGCCAACGTTTTCAGGGAGGAGATGCGCAATGGCGACCTGCCAGCCGGCAATTTTCAACGAAATGGGCAAATACCAGTGGTATGTCCACCTCAGTCGCGGTGACGGCGCCGATTTGGGGGCTATCAAGTCGGCTATTTCCGATTGCCGAAGCAACTGCGATGCACAGGGGATCAACCTCGTCATCGGGCTCGGCCCCACCCTGTTGGCCGACCTGACCGACGACGTTCCCGGCGACTTCCAGCCGTATCACACGGTGGAGTCCATCGACGGCAGCGGCCGCGAGGCCAAGGGCACCCAAGAGGAGCTGCTGCTGTGGATGACCCACGACGAGAAGGACTTGGTGTGGAAGGCCCAATGGGACGCCCGCATGGCCCTGATTGCCGGCGGGATGAGCGTGGCCCGGGAAACCCCCACATTCATCTACGGCGAGAGCCTGGACATGACCGGTTTCATCGACGGCACCGGCAACCCAGAGGACGAGGATCAGCCGGCCGTGGCCATCATCGGTGACGGCGAGGCCGGTGCGGGCGGAAGCTTCATCATCGCCCAGCGCTGGGTTCACGACCTGGTGGCCTGGGAGCAGCTTGATGTGCCCACCCAAGAGGTGAACTTCGGTCGGACCAAGGCCGACTCCACCCGCCTCGACGAGCAAGCTCCGCACTCGCACCTCTCCCATGTGGAGTTGCGGGACGGCGATACCGCCGATGCCTCCAAGCCCAAGCGGGACGAGATCGCCCGCCGGTCCACCCCGTATGCCTTCCACGATGGCACCGTGGGCCTTTACTTCATGGCTTTCTGCAAGACCCAGGCCCCGTTCAGGGAGCGCATGGATGCGATGTACGGCCGCAACGGCCAGGTGCGCGACATGCTCACCGATTTCTCGAACCCGGCTTCGGGCAGCTACTACTTCGCTCCCTCCGTGGAGTGCCTCGACGCCAGCCTGGCGTAGAGGGGGTCAACCACAGTGATTGTGGTTGACGCCATGAACGTGATCGGGTGCCGTCCCAACGGCTGGTGGGCCGACCGCGACGGCGCGCTGATCCGCTTGGTCGAGGACATTGCCGATGCCGGAGTGCCGGCGCTGGTGGTGGCCGACGGCCGACCAGTGCCCAGCCTTCCAGCCGGTAGCCACGGCCTCGTGGAGCTGGCCTACGCCTCCCGCCGTGGCCCCAACGCCGCCGACGACCGCATCGCCAACGAAGTGGCCGACATGGATGATCCGTCGGCGGCCACGGTGGTCACCTCCGACCGCGACCTGGCACGGCGAGTCCGCTGCCACGGCGCAGTCGTCGTCGGCGCCCGAGCATTTCGCGATCGGCTGGACCGCCGCTTGGGGTGAACCTGAGATGAACACCTTCACTTCCTCAGCGGGGGGTTTGGGCTGAGGGGTAGGGTGGCGGGGACAACTGGAGCCCAGGGGAGGAGGGCCTATGTTCCCGTCTCGGTTCGACCTTGTCGTGGCTCAGACCGTCGCGGAGGCGGTGGAGGCCAAGGTGGACGCGGGGGAGGGGGGTCGGTTCCTTGCCGGGGGCCAGAGTCTCATCCCCATGATGAAGATGCGGGTGGCGTTCCCCGAGACGCTCATCGACATCAATCGCATCGCCGGGCTGGATGCCATTGAGCGGGTCAACGGCCATCTTCAGATTGGAGCGTTAGTCCGCCACGCTGATCTGGTGGCCTCGGATGCCACGTTTGGAGCTGTTGCCGCCGCTGCCCCCTGGGTGGCCGATCCCCTGGTGCGCAACCGGGGGACCATGTGCGGGTCGGTGGCCCACTGCGACCCAGAGGGCGACTGGAACTCGGTGCTGTTGGCTACCGGGGCTGATGTGATCGCCCAGGGGCCCGGCGGCGAGCGGCCGATCCCCATTGCCGACTTCGTGGATGGGGCATTCACCTCCACGCTGGGCGAAGACGAGTTGGTGGTGGGGCTTCGCATCCCCGTCCCGTCGGGCCGCTCCGGTGGGTCCTACCTCAAGCTGGAGCGCAAGATCGGCGACTATGCCACGGTGGCAGTGGCCTCCCACCTTGAGTTGGACGATTCAGGGGCCATTTCAGCGGCAGGCTTAGCTCTTACCTCGGTCAATCCCATCAACACCAAGGTGGCCGATGCCGAAGCTCTACTGGTGGGGCAACAGCCCTCCGACGAGCTGTTTGCCGAGGCTGCCGAGTTGGCCGCAGCCGCTGCCGAGCCCCGTGACGACGTCCGGGGCACCGCCGCCTGGAAGCGCCAGGTGGTCCGCACCTACACCAAGCGGGGGCTGGCCGCCGCCGCCCAGCAGGCCGAAGGGAGCTGACATGGAAGTCAACATCACCATCAACGGTTCCGACCATGCCAGCGACGTGGAGCCCCGCACGCTGCTGGTGGACCACATACGCCGCACGGTCGGACTCACCGGCACCCACGTGGGCTGCGACACCACCAGTTGCGGGGCCTGCACCGTGCTGATGGACGGCAAGCCGGTCAAGGCCTGCACGGTGCTGGCCGCGCAGGCCGACGGCTCGGAGGTCACCACCGTGGAGGGCCTCAAAGGTGCCGACGGCCTGCACCCCGTCCAGCAGGCGTTCACCGACGACCACGGCCTCCAGTGCGGGTTCTGCACCCCCGGCATGATGCTGGTGGGCGCTTCGCTCATAGCCGAGAACCCCGATCCGTCCGACGACGATGTGCGCTGGGCCATCTCGGGCAACCTGTGCCGGTGTACCGGCTACATCAACATCGTCAAGGCCATACGAACGGCGGCGGCCCGAGTGGCCGAATCGTCCATCGGAAGCTGAGGAGCAATCATGGCTGCACCAACAACTCCCGCTGAGATCGGCGGCATCGGCCACAGCGTCCAGCGCAAAGAGGATGCCCGGCTGATCGAGGGCCAGGGAAACTTCCTCGATGACATCGATCTGCCCAACACGCTCCACATGGCCATCCTGCGCTCGCCGCTGGCCCACGCCCGGATCAACGGCATCGACTCCGAGGCGGCCACCGCCCTCGACGGCGTGGTGGCCGTGGTCACCGGCGATCTGATGGACCAGCACGGCCTAGCCTGGATGCCCACCCTGTCGGGCGACACCCAGGCGGTGCTGGCCACCGACAAGGTGCGCTACCAGGGCCAGGAGGTGGCCGCGGTCATCGCCACCGATCCCTACATCGCCACCGACGCCCTCGAGCTCATCGAGGTGGACTACGAGGATCTGCCGCCCATCACCACCCCCCAGCAGTCCCTGGAGGAGGGAGCGCCGCTGATCCGCGACGAGAAGGAGGGCCAGACCGACAACCTGGCCTACACCTGGGAGGCCGGCGACCAGGGCGCCACCGAGGAAGCCTTCGCAAAGGCCGACCGGGTGGTCACCCTGGAGACCCACTATCCCCGCTCGCACCCCGCCCCGCTGGAGACGTGCGGCATCGTGGCTGACGTCAACTCGGTGACCGGCCAGGCCACCATCTATATGACCTCGCAAGCCCCCCACGCCCACCGGACGCTGTTCGCCATGGTGGCCGGGCTGCCCGAGCAGAACATCCGCATCGTCAGCCCCGACATCGGCGGCGGCTTCGGCAACAAGGTGCCCATCTACCCCGGCTACGTGGTGGCCACCGCGGCGTCGCTGCTCATCGGCCAGCCGGTGAAGTGGGTGGAGAGCCGCACCGAGAACCTCATCTCCACCGGCTTCGCCCGCGACTACTACATGAAGGGCGAGTTGGCCGTCACCGACGAGGGCCGCATCCTGGGCCTGCGGGTGAACATGCTGTCGGTCCAGGGGGCGTTCTACTCCGACGCCCAGCCCACCCAGTTCCGGGCCGGGCTGTTCCACGTGGTCACCGGCAGCTACGACTTCGGTGCCGCCCATATCGACTGCAAGGGGGCGTTCACCAACAAGGCGCCCGGCGGGGTGGCCTACCGGTGCTCGTTCCGCATCACCGAGGCCTCCTATCTCATCGAGCGGCTGGTGCAGAACGCGGCCTACGAGGTGGGCATCGACCCGGCCGAGATGCGGCTGCGCAACTTCATCCAGCCCGAGCAGTTCCCCTACGAGACGGCCACCGGCTTCGTGTACGACTCCGGCGACTATCCCACCGCGCTGCGCACAGCCCTCGACGAGTTGTGCTACGAGGACCTGCGCCGGGAGCAGGCCGAGGCCCGTGCTGAGGGACGGCTAATCGGCATCGGCATCGCCCACTTCACCGAGGCGGTGGGGGCAGGGCCGTCGCGCACCTACGACATCGCCGGGTTGAAGATGATCGACTCGGCCGAGCTGCGGGTACACCCAACCGGCAAGGCCATCTTGAAGCTGGGGGTGAAGACCCAGGGCCAGGGCCACGAGACCACCTTCGCCCAGATCGTGGCCGAGGTGCTGGGCATCCCGGCCACCGACATCAAGGTGGAGCACGGCGACACCGACCACACCCCCTACGGGCTGGGTACCTACGCGTCGCGCTCCACGCCGGTGGGCGGGGCGGCCACCGCGGTGGTGGCCCGAAAGCTGGCCGACAAGTCCAAGAAGATCGCCGCCCACCTGCTGGAGGCGGCCGACGAGGACATCGAGCTGGCCTCGGGAGTGTTCTCGGTGGCCGGCAGCCCCGACCGGTCGGTCACCATCCAAGACGTGGCCCTGGCCGCCTACACCAACCTGCCCGAGGGCATGGAGTACGGCCTGGAGGACGTCACCTACTACGACCCGCCCAACCTCACCTACCCCTACGGCAGCTACATCGTGGTGGTGGAAGTAGACCCGGACACCGGTGTGTGGCAGGTGCAGCGCATGGTGGCGCTGGACGACTGCGGAGTGCGGATCAACCCGATGATTGTGGAAGGCCAGATCTGCGGCGGGCTCACCGAGGGCTTCGCCATGTCGGCCATGCAGTGGATCACCTTCGACGAAGGCGGCAACTGCATCGGAGCCAACTTCATGGACTACCTGGTGCCCACCGCCTGGGAGACCCCCCGGTTCGAATTGCTGGCCACCGAGGTGCCCTCGCCCCACCATCCCATCGGGGCCAAGGGCGTCGGCGAGTCGGCCACCGTGGGATCGCCAGCGGCGTTCGTGAACGCGGTGATCGACGCGGTGGCCCACCTGGGCGTCCGCAATATCGACATGCCGGTACTGCCCGACCGGGTGTGGGCCGCCATCGAAGAAGCCAGCTAGCCAAGGGTGCTCGCGTTGTGAACGTCGACGTCATGGCTCGGGCCGTGGAGTTGCGCCAGCAACGCCAGCCGTTCGTGATGGCCTCGGTGATCTGGCGGCGAGCGCCGTCGTCGGGCCAGCAGGGGTCGCAAGCGGTGATCCTGCCCGATGGCTCGGTGCGGGGTTGGCTGGGCGGGGCGTGCGCCGAGCCCACTGTGATCGTGGAGGCGCTGGCCTGCTTGGACCATGGCGAACCCCGGCTGCTGTGCCTGGGCGCATCGGACGGCCGGGACCACCAGCGGAGCGCGGGAACTGGTCAAGCCGACGAGTACAGCGACGGGCTGCGCACGATTGCCATGGCGTGCGATTCGGAGGGAGCGATGGAGATCTATCTGGAGCCGAGCCTGCCTGCCCCCCAGGTGGTGGTGATCGGGCGTTCTCCGGCGGTGGACGCCATCGCCGCGGTGGCTATGGCCGTCGGCTGGGATGCGGTGGTCATCGACGACGGCGGTCAGCCCGACGACCATGAGCGCCCCGAGCTCGTGCGCACCAGCTTGGACTTGAGCGGCCTGACCGTAGACCAGGCCACCGCAGTGGTGGTGGCCACCCAGGGGCACTACGACGACGTGGCTTTGGCGGCCGCTTTGGGCACCGATGCTGGCTACATCGGACTGGTGGCATCGGCCAAGCGGGCCGAAGCCATGAACGATTACCTCCGCACCCAGGGGTTTGGCGACGACGATCTGGCCCGGATCAGCTCTCCGGCCGGCTTGAACCTGGGCCGCATTCCCAACCGGGAGATCGCGGCGGCCATCATGGCCGACCTGGTGGCTCGTCGGGCCGAGGGCCACCTCGCAGCCGACACCGAGGCCGCGTTTCAAGATCGCCCTGAAGAGGCCGTCGACCCGGTGTGCGGCATGACCGTGCTGGTGGCCGACGCCCGCTACCGCTCCATCCACGGCGGCATCACCTATTACTTCTGCGCTTCCGGCTGCCAACAGCGCTTCGAGGCCCAGCCTGCCGAGTTTGTCTCCTAGTCGCTAGACCGCCCCCCGGCTTGGGCCGGATCAGGCGGCGGGGTGGAGAACTATGTCGAGGGTCTCGGGAGAGCGCAGCACGATGCCGGTGTCGGGAGGCACGTCACCGGCAAACTCGAAGTGGTCGAACCGTTCGACCAAATACTCCAGGGTGCGCTCCATCTCCAGCTTGGCCAGCAGCGATCCGGTGCAGGTGTGGGGGCCGGCGCCGAAGGCCCGAACCGGACCGATCGGGGTGTAGTTGGGGCGCTCGGCGCCCTGGAAACGGCCCACGTCGAACTCCCCGGGGTTCTCGAAGCGGTCGGGGTCGTGGTTGGCGCTGGCGATGAAGCCCATGAGCTTGCTCTCTGCGGGGATCACCGTGCCGCTGACCTCCATGTCTTGCTTGGTCATGCGCACGATGGCCTGCACCGGGGGGCGGAAGCGGAGAATCTCGGTGGCGGCCGAGCTGGCCAGGGAGGGATCGTCCTTCAGGCGCTGCCACTGCTCGGGCTGCAAAATGAGGTGCTTGACCAGATTGGCCAGTGCCCGATCGGTGGTCTCGATGCCGGCTGACAGCAAGAACGCGGTAAAGCTGCGGACCTCGTCGTCGGACAGCCGCTCGCCCTCGTACTCCATGGAGCACAGGTCGGACAGCAGCTCGTCGCCGGGACAGCCGCGGCGCTCCTCGATGCTGGGGGTGACGAAGTCGTAGAGCTCGTCTCGGGCCACCTCGCCCCGGGAGTGGACCTCTGGGTCTTGGGCGAAGTTGGAGGTTCCCGCGGCGACGATGTCGTTGTACCAGTTCCGGAAATTGCTGGCCGCTCCCATGTCCATCAGCTCGGCGATGGCCCCCAGTGGCACCGGCTCGGTGAGGCCGGTGCGCAGGTCGGCCACCTCCGGGGCCACCGGCAGCTCGTCGCCGTACTCGTGGACCAACCCGGACACGATCTCCTCGATGGTGGAGCCTAGATAGCGGGGGCCCCGCAGGCGCTTGGCCAAGATGGCGTCTTTGCGTCGGTGCTCGTCGCCCGACATCTGCAAGATGGCCCGGCCGAAGATGCTGGACGTGCCCGGCCGGTTCATCAGCGCCCCGAAGTTCTCGGTGTCCTCCAGCATGGCGGTGATGTCGTCCCACCGGGTGAGCACCCAGGCCTGGAGCGGTTCAGCCCACACCACCGGGGCCTCTTCGCGCATCCGGCGGAAGGCCGGATAGGGGTCGGCCCCCACGTTGTCGGTCAGATAGGCGTTGAAGTCTTCAGCGACCGATCTGGAATCCGGCAACGTGGGGGCCTTTCGATTAGTCGATTCGGCTATCCGATCTCGATGCCGTACTCGCCGTCGAAGCTGTCGGCGTAGAAGCTGAACGGATTGGCCGGCACCATGCCGCCGGAGGCGGGATCGAGCGAGAACGCCGCGCCGCACTGGCTGTGGTTGCTGGCGCTCCAGTCGATCGGGCAGGTGATGCCCATGGTGTCGAATGTGCCCTTCAGGGCCTCGGTCAGGCTCTCGCGGCTCAATTCGCCGGTCTCCGCAGCCCGCTCTACGGCCTGGTGGAACACGTAGCCGTTGAGGAAGCCGTGGGAGAAGTTCAGGTTCAGATGCTCGCCGTCGTAGCCGGCCAGCGTTGCACACCGCTCCATGTCAGCCGAGGCTGCGATGTCGTTGTTGGCGGTCATGAAGGAGTGTATGCCGAAGGTCTGGCCGCTGACCGACTCCGGCCCCTCGGTCCAGATCGAGTTGGCCGCGATGCCGTGGATGCCGATGATGGGGACATCGGTTATGCCCACGTCGGCCATGCCCTGCATGACCACCAGGCCAGCGCCCGGCGAGCCGTGGAGGGTCACGTAGTTCACGCCCTGATCTTCGATGCCTTCTTGCAGTTCCACCATCTGGGCGGTGACCTCAGTGGCACCCGGCGCCACGTACAGGGTGTTGACGTAGGTGCCGCCACCCTTGAGTACCGACTGCTCGACGTAAGCGGCGAACTCGGTGCCGGAGGGCACCTCAAGGCTGATGCCCATGACCACGGCGTTCTCGATGCCGCCGACGGTGGCGGCAATGTGTCCCGCGGCCAGGTCGGCCTGGTCGCCGTAGTGGGCCAGGTTGTTGAAGTACTGGTCACCCTCGAGCTGGATGTCGATGGTCTGGGGTGGGCCGATCACCGGCAGGTTCAGGGCCTCGACGTCGGGTTGGAGCTGGGTGCTGATGTGCGAGCCGCCCAAGCCGAGCAGAGCGATCACCTTGTCGTCCTCGGTGAGTTTGGTGAAGTTGATCGCGGCATTGTCGGCGTTGAACTGGTCGTCCTCGGGCAGATAGTCGATCATCCGTCCCAAGATGCCGCCGCTCTCGTTGACGCACTCGAAGTAGGCCTCGATGCCGTGGCTGTTGAACGACTGCGACGAGGCGGTCGGACCGGTCAGGTCTCCCATCCAGCCGACCTTGATCGAGTCGGAGGTAACACCGTTGTCGGGGTTATCGGGAACCGTCATCTCCATTGGCTCCTCTTCCGCTGGAGCGGGCGCCTCGGCGGGCGCTTCGGTCGGTGCCGGAGCGGGTGCTTCCTCTTCCGCAGGCGCTGGCGCCGGAGCGGCACCACCGTCGTCATCATCGTTGCCACAGGCTGCTGCGATCAGTGCGAACGCAAACAGGGCTGCAACTAGCTTCAGCCAGCGTCGAGTCATGGGTTCCCCTCTTCCCTCAAGAGTTGTGTTGGTGAGTGTTTTTGTTGGCAATCCAATAGTTGATAATCCAACAATTGGAAATCCAACACGAAACTCTAATTGACAATGAGCGTCAAGGGCTAAATCTGAGTCAACCTCAGCCTTCGGCCATCTCCGTACCGAGGTAGGCGGCGATCACCCGCTCGTCCTGCTGCATCTCCGCTGGCGTCCCCTCTGCGATCTTCTGGCCGAAGTCCAAGACCATCACGTGGTCGGCGATTGACATGACCACGCTCATGTCGTGTTCGATGAGGAACACCGTCATATCAAGCTCCTCCTGGGCGGCGTAGATGTAGCGGATCATGTCCTGCTTCTCGTCCACGCTCATGCCGGCCATGGGCTCATCGAGCATCAGCAGCTCCGGCTCCATGGCCAGCACTCGGCCGAATTCAACCCTCTTCTGCACGCCGTAGGGCAAATCGCCCACCGGCTCTCGTTTGAACGCGCCCAAGTCCAGCAAGTCCACCACTCGTTCAATGGCCTGGCGGGCAGCCAGGTCCCGCTTGACTGCCCTTCGGGTGAACAGGCCGCCCTCGATGAGCCGGGTGTGCTCGTGGATGTAGCGGCCGAGGAGCAGATTGGTGAGCACGTTCTCGCCCATGAACAGACCCAGGTTCTGGAACGTCCGGGCCACCCCCAGCCGGGCGATCTGGAAGGGCCGGTAGGACAGCAGATCCTCGGTTGGCTTGCCCGCGGGATGGAATTGCACCTGGGCGCCGGGCAGCGGCTTGTAGACGCCGGAGATGGCGTTGACCAGGGTGGTCTTGCCCGCTCCGTTGGGTCCGATCAAGGCGAACAGGGAGCCTCGCTTGACGTGGCCGTCGATGGCGTCGCAGGCCCGCACGCCACCGAACTGCACGGTGAGGTTGTCGAAGCTCAGAATCTCGTCGCTCATGGCTCTGCGTCCTGGTCGATGCCGGGGGCGGAATTCCTCATGACTCAGATACCGGTGGTCGTCGGCCATGGGATTCCGGTCGGCGACTGGGTCGCTCGATAGCGGCGTAAGAGGTGTGGGCCTCCCCACCACCGCCCAGATACAGCTCCTGCACCATGGGATTGCCCCGGAGCTCATCGGCGCTGCCCTCGATCAGCACCCGGCCCAGTTCGAGCACGTAAGCATCGGCGGCGTGCTGTAGTGCCAAGCTGGCGTTCTGCTCGATCACCAGAATCGACGTGCCCCGCCTCTCGTTGATCTCGGTGAGCAGCTCGAACAGGCGATGCACGATCTTGGGGGCCAGACCCAGCGACAGCTCGTCGCAAATCAGAAGGGCCGGATCCGACATCAGCGCCCGTCCCACCGCCACCATCTGCTGCTCGCCGCCCGAAAGCAAGCCAGCGGTCTGGTTCAAAAGCGGCCGAAGCTGGGGGAACAGCTCCAGGTTCTGTTCCAGGGAATCGTCGATGGCGTCGACGTCGGAGCGACTGGCCGCCCCGCACAGAAGGTTCTCCTTCACCGTTAGGTTGGGGAACAGCTTGCGGCCCTCGGGTACTTGGGCCACGCCGGACTTCACGATGTCGGGGCTCTTCTTGCCCAGGATCGACTCGCCCCCCAGCGTGATGTCCCCCCGGCGCACTCGGCCCTTATGGAGATAGAGCAGGCTGGTGATCGACCGGACCAAGGTGGTCTTGCCCGCGCCGTTGGCCCCCAAGACGGTGACGAACCCGCCGGGGGGCACGGTGATGTTCACGCTGTCCAGCGCAGTGACGCCCCCGTACACCACGGTGAGGTCTTCGATCCGCAGGTCGAGTCCGTCAGAGCTCATGGCCCTCTCCTCGCCAGCGAACGGCCAATCCAGCCCTTGACGTCCTTCCACAGCCCGGCCAGCCCATCGGGCTTGAACATCAAGATGATCACCACCAGGAACCCCTTGATGGCCAAGTCGATCTCGCTGGGGTAGTCGCTTAGGAAGTCGATATCCCTCACGATCCAGAGTTCCTCTCGGGCCCACTTGAACCACTCGGGCAGGAACCAGAAGAACGCCGAGCCGAAGATGGCCCCCTGGATGCTGGAGAAGCCGCCGACCACGATGATGATGGCGTAGTTC
>JAJEDQ010000167.1 GCA_022821445.1 Acidimicrobiia bacterium
GTCTGCCTGTGTTGAGACCCGGTCTTCCAGGCAGATGACGGCGTTGGTCATCATGGGCCGGGCCACCCGCCAGTCTGCCTGTGTTGAGACCCTTGCCTCTCTTTTGGGTTAGGAGGGGGCGGGGGTTAGGCGGGTTGGGTGGCCCAGCGGGCGAGGCTGCCTTCAATGGAGCGGGCGAGGGGGGAGAGACGGGCTTGCACGAGGCCGGTGGGGCCGATACGGCATTGAACTGCGGTCATGCGGGTGTGGCGCAGCACGGGCAACCGCATGCCCCTCACTTCAGCCCCGTCAATGCCCAAGGCGGCGGGGAGCCGTTGTCCCAGAATGCTGGCCAACCGGTGGCCGCCCGGGGAGACAAATCCCTCGGTGGCAAAGTAGGCCACTCGGCACTCCGCTTCTTCTGAGGGGAGCAATCCCAGGTACACATCCACGGTCAAACGATTAGCCTCGTCGGCTCGCTCGGCTTCCGGCCAATCGCAGACCTCGCTCACGGTAGCCCCTGATCGACGCAAACCGGTGGCCAACTCTCCCGCCACCGCGGCCATGGTGCTCGTGGATGCGATCATGATGTGCTGTTCGGTCAGCCGTCGAGGTGCCCCCTGGAGCTTGGCCCGCTCTCGAACCGCGGCCACTGTGGCCGGCGTCACTCTGGCCGACATGCGCTGGAGCGAGCCGGTTGTCTCCTCCCCGCATACCGCATCGACGATCAGACCGCTGTTCACCTGGAATTCTGTGACCGCGCTCGCAGTATTGGGGCCGAAAATGCCGTCTACCCGTCCAGCGTCAAAGCCCAACGAACCCAGGCGCAGCTGCAACTCGGCCACATCGTCCCCCCGCAGCATCGGCTGGCTCAAGTACAGGTTTCTATCGCCGAGCGACCAGTCGGCCTCTTGCAATGCGTTCCAGGTATGCGGGCCGCAGATCCCGTCCACAGTCAGCCCCCGACTGGCTTGGAAATCGGCAACGGCTGCCGCCGTGGAGGCGTCAAAACGCCCGTTTGCTGCCAGCGCGAGGGCGAACCCGGCCGTTGCCAGCTGCTGCTGCAAGAGAACGACGTCTTCGCTCTCGTCTCCTCGTTTCAAGGTGGGGAGTTGGGTATCGGCCAAAACTGGTGCTCCTGCTACAACCCCCCGCAGCTTATGAGCGAAAACTAGAAGGCGACTTCGCCGATCTCCTGAAGCAGCTGCTGCTTGCCCTTGGCGCCCACGATCCGCTTGGCCGGTTCACCGTCTTTGAAAACGATCAGCGTGGGAATGCTCATTACCTGGTACCGAAGCGCCACGTCTTGGGCGTCGTCCACGTTGAGCTTGGCCACTTTGATCACGCCGGCTTTCTCAACCGCTATCTCATCGAGTATCGGGGCGATCATCTTGCACGGGCAGCACCACTCGGCCCAGAAATCGACAACAACCGGCAGTTCCGCGCTGCCGATGACCTCATCAAAGGTCTCATTGGTGAGCGTGGTGATGCTCTCGGCCATCTTCGGGGATCCCTTCGGTTGCAGCGTTCGAGGAATGGTTAGCCTATCAGCGGATTTCGGGGTTAGGCGTGTCCGGCGGACTCCAGCCACCGCTCAGCGTCGATGGCGGCCATGCAGCCCGAGCCGGCGGCGGTTATTGCCTGGCGGTAGAAGTCGTCTTGCACGTCGCCGCAGGCGAAAACGCCCTCGATCTCGGTGCGGCTGGAGTCGGGCTCGGTCACCAGATACCCGTTCTCCTTGCGCTTCAACTGCCCTTCGAACAGGTCAGTGTTGGGCCGGTGGCCGATCGCGATGAACAGTCCGGTCACATCTAGCACTGAGGCTTCGCCGGTGGCGGTGTTCTGCACCTCGACGCCGGTGAGCTTGTCTTGGCCGTGGATGTCAGTTACCATGTTGTTCCACAAGAACTCGATGCGATCGTTGGCGAACGCCCGATCCTGCATGATCTTGGAGGCCCGCAGTTCGTCTCTTCGGTGTATTACCGTGACTTTTGAGGCAAATCGAGTCAAAAAGGTGGCTTCCTCCATGGCGGAGTCGCCCCCGCCCACCACGGCGATGTGCTGGTCTCGGAAGAAGAATCCATCGCAGGTGGCACAAGTGGAAAGGCCGTGGCCGATGAGCCGCTCTTCGGCTTCCAGGCCCAGCATGAGCGACTGGGCACCGGTGGACACGATCACCGCCCACGCCCGGTAGGTGGGTTCAAGCGCAGCCGGATCGCCCACCCACACGCCGTGGGGCGGCCCCGACAGATCCACTTTGGTGACCTTGTCAGTGAGCATCTCCGCGCCGAATCGCTGAGCCTGCTCTCGGAACTTGATCATCAGTTCTGGTCCCATCACCCCGTCGGGAAAGCCGGGGTAGTTCTCCACGTCGGTGGTGAGCATCAACTGGCCGCCGGGCTGGTCGCTGGTGGACGAGGGCTCGCCTTCGATCACCAGGGGAGCGAGGTTGGCCCGAGCCGAGTAGATGGCCGCGGTGAGCCCCGCCGGGCCCGAGCCGACGATGACCACATTGCGGATGTCCTGCTCAGTGGCGGTCATGAGGTTCGCCTCGCCCAGGCAAGAGCACCGAGTGATACGAACAGCAAACCAAGGACGCCGTGTGCGGCCCAAGCCCGTCCGGTGGCTATCTCTAGCCCGCGTACCGCCGAGATGATGCCCAGCACTAGCACGATGACCAGGGGAAACACGCCGAAAAGGAGGTAGGCCAGCAGGCGGCTGATGTTGATAACCGGCCCGGTGGTTACATCGCGGACTTTGTCCACTGCGTTCACCACGGCATCGGCGGCCTGCTCGGGCCAGTCCTCTGACAGCCCCAGCATGGAAGCAGTGGTTGCTTCGTCTTTCGGCTCAGAGGCTTCAGCCATAGGACTTCAGACTACCGCCGAGGTGTGTCAGATCGGGGATCGTCCCCGGCACCCGCTCGGCACGCCACATAGGACTTCAGACTACCGCCGAGGTGTGTCAGATCGGATGTTGGGGGAGAGAGGGCGGGGGCTAATCGAGCCAGTTGAGGAAGGGGTGGGAATTGAGCAGTTCGCAATCGGGGGGCGGGGATGTCTCCGTCAATTGCAGATCGTCGCCGTCGAGATACACCGACACCTGCACTTCCACTTCATCGACTACGGCGTCGAATCGGCTCAGCAATTCGATGCCCTCGTCCGGGAGCAGCGGACAGCTCATGAGGTCGATTGCGGTGGACTGGTCAAGTCTGCTGGTGTCCGGAGCGGCGATGAGGTCTTCGGCCAACAGCATCATGTAGTCGACGAGATCAGACGCGGTCTCGAATACCAGGAGCGCCTCTCCTGATGTCGGCGCAACGTCGGGCGCTTTATCGGCCATGGCCACCTCCCCTTCGCCGGACTCCTCGGCGGGGGCTTCGGCGGGTTCCTCTTCTGGGTAGGCCCCGCCGTCCACGGTGGTTTCTACGAGTTCGATGGCCATTTCGTCTTCTAATCCCTCCTCGGCAGGGGCTTCTGTAGCGAAGACATCATCAGCGTCGTCAGAATCAAAACTCGCAGCCGATTCTTCGGCAGCTTTCATGCTCTCGGGTTCGGCGGCCGCGGCGGGCAGTGGCATGTCCTCGGCGTCCGCCGGCGCATCGGCCTGCACGGGGGCGGAGGCCACGTCGTCATCGGCGAATTCGTCTCCTTGCTGCTCAAAGATGGTCACACCCACCAATGCGATAGCCGCAACCACCGCGGCCGCGGCCAGGATCACCTTGGCCTGCGGGGGGATGGCCCGCAACCGGCGCCGGGCCGTCTCCATCGACACCACCGGGGCCCGGTGATCCAGTGCCCGAGCGATCATCTGGTCCTGCACCTCGTCGGAGGGCACCTCCACTGGGGCGGCTATCAGTTCCCTGACCGCCCGAAGCTCTTCCGCCAGCTCGTGCAGCCGGGGATCGCTCTCCACCAGGGCGGCCTCTTCCGCCGTGGCCTCCCTGTCCAGATAGGCGGAGGCCAGCTCGTCGAGTTCTTCTGGGGTCATCTGACCGCGTTCGTCGCTCATGGTCTCTCCCCAGTGTGACGTTGGCCGGGGCTGTCTGGGTTCCCGCGCAGCACTTCCGCCAGACGTCGGCGCCCCCGGGAGATGCGGGACCTCACTGTCCCGGGGGCGATGTTCAGCTCTTCGGCTATCTGCTCATAGCTCAAGCCCACCTGATCGCACAGCACCACCGGTACCCGGAATTCCTCGGGAAGCTGGGCCAAAGCGGCCTCGATGTCCAGGCGATCGCCCACTGTGTCTGCTACCGGCCGCTCGGCCGCCGCCAAGGGCTGCTCTTCCACTGGGGACGGCACCGGGCGTCGGCCCCGCCGTCGCATCTCGTCCAAACAGGCGTTGGTCACCACCCGGTGCATCCAGGTGGTGAACTTGGACCGACCGTCGAAGCGGTCGATACGCCGCACCAGGGTGATGAGCGCCTCCTGGGTGGCATCGAGGGCGTCGGCCTCGTTGCCGGCCAGCCGCCGGCAAATGGCGTAGATCTTGTTGTAGTGCTGGCGCAGCAGGGTATCGAGGGCGTCTTGGTCGCCTTTCTGGGCCTTCTCCACCAGCTCCGTGTCATCCGCCGCGCCTCTGATTCCCCGAGGGTACCCACCCGCCGCCCCCGGAAGGTTGTACTGTGCCTCTGGCTCGCCGGGAACTAATCCGCTCCTCCCTTCGTCTCAGCTGGCAACGCTCGATAGGGGAGGAAACCCATGCACGACGCAAACCGCACTTCAACCCGGCCGAAGCGCCGCACCCTTAGCTTCATGCTTCTGGCGTTGTTCAGTGCCTTGTTCTTGCTCTTGGGTGCTTGCAACAACGGCGACGACGACATGGCAGAAGCTTCCGTTCCTGCCGATTTCGATGCCCCGGCGGCCGATACCGATGACTCCGGGGAGAGACTGGCCCGCCCGGAACCAGATGAAGAAGCAGGCATGGAAGATGCTCCGATGGTGGTGGAGGGCATGCCATCTGAGGACGACAGCGGCCTAGCCGCTCCCACCGCGCTCACCCCCACCGATTTCGGCCGTGACATCATCTACACCGCCGAGATCAGGGTGCATGCCAACGATGTGGCCGCGGCCAACAGGGAGGCGGTGGCCATCGTGCAGGGCTTGGGCGGCATTGTGTTCTCCCAAATCACCCGAACCGAGCCCCTGCCCTGGACCGCCATCACCTTCAAGGTTCTGCCCGACAACTTCTCCACCGCCCTCGAACGGCTGGCTGGTGTGGGCAAGCTGGTGGACCAGTCCATCAGCTCCGACGATGTGACCGAGATCATCGTCGATCTCAGAAGCCGCATCATCACCGCTGAGGCCAGCGTGGAGCGACTGCGGAACTTCCTCCAAGCCGCCACCGATCTCGAAGATGTGGCCGAGCTCGAGCGAGAGCTGCTCGACCGAGAGACCACCCTGGAGCGGCTGCGGGGCCAACTCCGCACCCTGCAAGACCAGGTTGACCTGGCCACCATCACGCTCACCATCACCCAGTCGCCCACCGTGCTGCCCGACACCGGGATCATGGTCACCGCCTGGGTGTCCGAAGACGCCGACGATCCCTGCCTGGGCGTGCAGAACATCACCGTGGAGCCCGACGCAAAGGTCTACCTCTGTCTGGAAGTGGAGAACAGCGGCACCTCGGCCCTCACCGACGTGGAGGTGAGCACCCGCAACCTCCGCCTCAACCTGGACAACTTCCAAACCATCCAGGGCCGCTTCAGCCGCATAGAGGCCAACGAGCTCATGGCCGCAGTCCTCACCCTCCCCATCGAAGAGGGACGCCTGGCCGGCCGAGTGGCCACCCGAGGCCTGCCCATCGAACTGGAGGTAACCGCCACCCCCATCGACTTCGACGGCACTGCGCTGGATGAGGTGTGGGGCGACTCGGTGGTGTGGGTGCAGGTGGCCACCGACGACGCCCTGCCCAGCTTCGGCGACTCGGTGTCCGACGGCGCCAGCGGAGTGGTGGCCGTGTTCAGCGTGATCCTGATCGTGGTCGGTGTGCTGCTGCCCTTCCTGCCCATCATCGCCGTGATTGCCGCTCTGATCTGGTGGATCCGCCGCCGCAGGCAGAAGAAAGAGATGCAGACTGCGTCGGCTAGCTGAACACCATGCGGCCCGACATGAGCTGCTCGTACAACTCCAACAGATCGGCACTGATCAGATCATCAGCCTCGGGCTGGTCGCTCTCCCGCCGGAGCAAGCCCACCAGTTCGGCCATGATCTGGCGCACCTCGGTGGGGTTCTCGGCTGCGGCCATCAACCGCCAGCGGTAACACTCCTCGCAAACGCCCACCAATTGGAGACTGGTCATAACCGCTTGTCGAGCGCCTTGGAAATCGCCGACATCGATGCACCTTTTGGCCAGATCATGAGCCGTGTTGTCCACTAGGCAGTCGATTCGGGTCCGAAGACCGAAGTCGGCCCATCGGTACATGTCTCCAACGCCCCCGGTGAAGGGGGTCCCCCGAACCAGTTCGAGAGCGGTTTGAAGCCGTTCTCGGCCGCGTTCCCCACTATCGGTGCGGGCGGCGGAGACGAGAGCTTCGAACCTGCCGACATCAGTCCCCACCTCTGTTCGCAGCTGATAAATCCCCTCTGGACTCACTCTCGGCAAGTAGGGCTCGCCGTCTTCATTGATGCCCAGTGCTTTTCGGGCCCGACTCACCGTATTGGCCAGGGTTGACTCAGAAGGAGGATCGTCTGGTGGCCAAATCTGGGTCCTTAACTGATCTCGGTCAGCTCCCTCAGGATGGAAGGCCAGGTAGGTCACCAGATCCAGCGCTCGGCGGGAGGTAAACGGTTGCGCAGCGCCGAGAACGTCCACCGATCCCATCACCCGAACCTCAATGTCAACAATCATTGGATCCGGAGAGGAGGGCTTGTTGTTGGGCTTGGCTACTGTCAACACCACGCCCTCGGTGTCCTTTGCCGATGAGGCCAATTCGGCAAAGGCGGTGACGCCAGAATCAGGCAGGCCGTGAGCTTCTAGCCGAAGGCCGATTGGCTGCAACAGCACACCATCCTCATCGAATTGGGCTACCCAAGGTGCTCCTTCGAGTCCGTGAGCAACAACGCATACCGATGAACCGCATAATTCGAGAAGGCCAAGTGTTTCTTGACGGTGGGGAACCAAGGTCACCAGGGGGTGCCAGTAGTCACCGCTGCTTCCGAATCTGCTGTTGATAGGAAGCGGATGATTTCCAAACAAGGCTTGGTTCTGACGCTGTTGATGCCTGATTCGCTCGATGGCTGAGGCCACATCCGGGACGTATTCGACCCGCTCGAACACTGCCAGCTCTTGACCGAAGCCCACACAGATGACCGTGAGGTCATCGGCCAAATGGCTGCTGGCCAGCTGGGTGGCCATAGCGGCGCACAAATCGATGATCGCTCTTGAATCTCCTTCCAGACTCACCGCCACTAGATGTTCAAGGTTCAACAAGCATTCCTTGCCATCACTCTTGCCAAAGGTGGCCAGGGTGGGGAGCGGTGCCGGTACACCGTCGGCTTCAGCGAGAAGCGGTTCCAGCACTACGTCCTTCGAATGCGTCCAAGTCTTGCTGTCCGTGCTGGTGTGGAATCCGGGGGGCGCGGCGGAAGGAGAGTTGAGGTGGATCGAAACACTGTCCACATCCAGGGTTACCCCGATGATCTCGGGCGGCGGATCGCCGGCAATCCGGGAAGACATGACCCGTAAGGCGGCATCCAAGAAGAGCGCGCGGTTGGGATCGGAGGCGGCTTGCAATTGCTGATTTAGTTGGACGGCCTTCAGAGAAGGTGGAGGGGGCATTCGACCGTTCGGCAGTCGGCGGCGCTGAGTCCTGCGGAGCCGGGCCAACACCCAGCCAAGGCTGCTGGCGAACACTCCCAGACCCCCGAGTGTGAACATCGCCTGCTTGCTGGAAGCAGATTGTCCGTCGGGTCTGCTCGGTGGGACGTTGGCGGTCACGGTGGCCCTGGCGGTGGTGTAGGCAACGGCCCGATCAGGGAGGTCGGCCGGGTCCACCGACGGCTGGCCTACCGGTGCATAATGATCGGCTGGCTGCGGCGGTGGTTGAGTTGCCACAGTGGAGCGGTCAGCTGGTTCGGGCGGTGATTGGGCAGGAAGTTCAACGATGGTTAGCTCAGGGTCATGAGCTGGGATTTGAAGCTGCCATCCGGGCAAGATCAGGTTGGGGTCTTGAATGATGCTCTGGTTGGACTCGTAGATGTCAACCCATCTCTCGGGGTCGTCGAGATGGTGGTCCGCCAGGTTCCACAGCGTGTCTCCGCTCTGCACCGTGATCAGCAAATCGTCGGACTCATCGAAGGGCTTGCCAAGTAGTTGTGTGTCATCTGAGGCGCTGTACTCACCCGAAGCGGGAGGGCGGGCGTCAGTGGGCAGGACAAGCTCCCACCCTGGTTGTAGTCGGGTCGGATCGGTAAGCGAGGCACCATCTGCTTGCGCCTGTCCATGATTGAGCATGAACACCTCAGTCCATCTGTCTGGATCGCCCAAGTACTGTTCAGCCACCATCTGTAGGCTGTCGCGTCTTTCCACGGTGTGAACAAATGGCGCCGCGTCGAAGGGCTCAATGCTGTGGGGGTTGTCACCTGGTCCTGGTCCTTGAGCTCCTCGATGGTCTCCAGCCGCGTCGAAGGGCTCAATGCTGTGGGGGTTGTCACTGGTGTGAGCGATCAGGGCATCACTTTGCGCATCGAGGGAGTCAACGTCTAACTCGATTGTTGTCGGCGGGTGGCCTACGAGATCCTCAGTGGCGCCCTCCCTATCGAGGGAGTCAACGTCTAACTCGATTGTTGTCGGGGCAAGGAGGTCCTGGTTGGCGGCTATGGCGGTGCCGGGATTCTGAACTGAGAATGCAACGAACAGAGCTGTTCCCATAAGACGAGCGGATAAGCGCTGCACAAACGAGGGCACCAGAACAACTCGAGGGGCAACTCGACCACGAAAGTGAGCCCAGACCTCGACTCCTAGTCCAGTCAGCAATTGAAGCCACAGAACCCACACGACGACTGAGATCGACTTCAAGATCAGGGATGCGGAAATGGCACCTGTCTTGATGGCGGCCGATGCGTCTGAGCCCGATGGCAACCCTCTGGGCAATGGCCAACCCACTCCGGCGATGAGAAGTATCGGAATCCCCAGCAGCAGGCTGGCCAGCAATGTGGCGGAGGCCAAGCCGCGCACAAGCTCCTGACGGAATTCTCTATTCTGATTCATAGGTCATCTCCTGTCTGTACGCCTCGGACCGCTCGGGCGGTGGCTGAGCCGGCCACTTGGCGTGAATCAAGGCCGAGCATTGAGAGGATCAGAAGAGGCTGGGTCAACCAGACGGTTGTCGAAACCGTGTCGCCCTGGACCGAAAGCGACCACTTCTTGTGCTGGCCGAGGTACTCGGCGGCGGCGACTTGAGCCAGTGTCGGGTCAACGGACACGTTTCCAGGCTCTTGGTAAACCGACTCACTGGAGATTGCCTGGGCACCAGCTCTGGCTGCCTCCAGGGCCAATCCTGAAGCGGTTCGCTTGGCATTCAGGATCTGGGCGCCGTCGTATGCCAGACCGCCGAGCATGACCAGCGCGACAGCTAAGACAACGAAGAACACGCTGACCTGACCTCTTTGACGACATCCCGACCTCCCGGCCCAGGTCTGGTTTTGACAAAGTCTCCACGCGGTCGCGGTGCCTCCCCCAGAACCGGGGGAACCCGTCCCGGCCCAGGTCTGGTTTTGACAACGTCTCCACCGTGGGAAAGAACTGGGCCACCATTGAGAAGTACGCCAGTACACAACTACGAGCCTCCGCTTCGATAGTGATTCACCACAGAGGCGAACTCAGCGACAACCGTGCGGCTGCCGGGGATGTTGAGCAGAGTCAGGTCGGACATTCGCACCGCGCAAGAAACCTGGATATGAACCTTGCCGCCTGGTTCAAGATTCATCTCCAGGACACGAACTTGGGGTCCTCTGTGGCACCCGATATCCAACTGGTTCAGGGTGGACTCTGCCGTTGTGACTGCTGCCATCTGAGCTGCTGATGGCGACTGGGATTGTGTTGCTGCCCGGGCCGCATTGCGGGCCGCGGTTGTCAACTTGCTTTCGACCACTCCGACTCGACCGGCAGCTACTACGAAGAGCAAGAGCATGGCCATTACCGGGGTGAGAACCGTCAGCCCGACCACGCTGCTGCCTCGCTCCGGGCCATTGCCGAGCCGGTTACACCACGGGCGACAGGGATTCATCTTTGATTCACGGGAATGAAGACTTCGCGCGAACCTGCGGCAGTAGAAGAGATTGTTGGCCTGTATCCAGGGATCAGCGACTTCACTGTGGCCTCTACGGTCACCGAGAGCTGAGAACGGCTGGTATGAGAAGAGATGTGGACGTTCGACAATAGGTCTTCGGCGTACGTTCCAATGGTGGACTGAGCAGCGGCTCGGGCCACATCCTCGTTCCCCGACGACCCCTGGCCGGCTTGGGCGCCGTCTTGGGCAGCTGCGTCGATGATGGCTTGGGCGTGGGAAACCAGGGCTGCTTGAACAATCAGAAGAATTATGAGCATGGCAATGGGAATAGCGAGGACTGCGGTTGTCACCTCGCCACGTTCGCCCTCGGTTCTTTGGTTGGCCTCGCCTTGCTTGATCAGCTGATCTTGTCGGTCTGGTCGGAGATAAAGGTGGTGATGACCACTCCAGCGGCAACGGCCGCGGCTGCCAAGACCGCGATGATGATCACTGTCGAGGTCACGTCTCCGCGCTCGCTTTGCCACGCCCGGTGGACTCGTTGTTGGAGCCCTGACAGTGCTGCGGCGACAAATTGATAGAACTTGATGGACAATCTCAATGTCATCTCCGGTGAGGTATTGATTGGGGCGGTTCAAGCCGCCGATAAGCTGGCACTTTGGAGTCATATCGTCCTGGAGCATTCACGTGCTCAGAATTGCGACAAGTGCCGGGTACCCGATGAGTCCCAGGAATGCCGAGAACATCAGAACAACCGGGAGCGACATGCGCTCGGTGGTCTGCTGGGCTTCAGTCTCAGCCTCGTTCAGGGCCCGCTCTCGCAAGCCTCGGGCTTTGACATGCAAGGACGATCGCACCCGAGATCCGGAAGTGCCGGCCAACATCAGCCATGCGGCCAGTTCCTCGAGTTCCGTCGAGCCAAGTTCTTGAGCCAGCTTCTTGAGAGCAGTCCATGGTGGCTCGTTGGCCAATTGGGCTTGCCGCAGCGCCCTGTCAATTTCGATAAACCCCCAGGCCGAACCCTGAGCCGCCGATTCAGCCAACGCCCGTTCCATACCCGAGCCTCCTGACAGGTGGAGGCCCATCAAATCCAAGTACGTGCTGATCTGGTCGCGTAGCTCGCGACGCCTAGATCGGGCTCTATCCCGCAGCGACAAGTCTGGGACCAGAAAGAGCAGTCCTCCGGCCAAGATGGATGCCAGTACAACCGCCGCAGGAGAGATCCACACTCGAGCCAACCAGGCCACTATCCAAATTCCCACCGGCAACCCCGCGCCCAGTACCAGCATTCCCAGCTTGGCCACTGCGAGGTCTTCCAGGCTTTGGCCGGCAGCCCTCAGATCGCGATCGATTTGGCGGCCCCGAAACACCAAGGGACCGAATGATCGTGCTGCGGCCCGTCCTATTCGGTCGCGTCGGGTTCTTGATTGGCAGACATCATCGGATCGCTGGCCAAGGTCGCTCAGACGGGCCTGCAATGGCTCGCGGGGAGGAAACAGCCCCCAACAGGCCATGGCGAGACCGACTCCGATCATGGTGCCCAACACAAATCCGATGGTCATTCTGGTCCGATGGTCATTCTGGGTGTCCTTTGACCACGCTCAGGGTCGGAGGAGTTCGATGAACCTCGAGGGTCCGGGGCGGGGTATTGAACCGGCTCATCTGTACAAGGGCGAATTCCGATCCGAGAAACAGCCCGCCAATCCCGGCGAGGGCAATCTGCCCCGACAGGGTCTCGAAGGGCGTCAAGTACGACCTGTTGAAGATCACCATGGCAATGGAAAACACCGCGACGACGACGGCAATGAAGCGGGCGGAGGTGAATTGCCGAGCTCGAGACGCCTCAATCCTCAATCGCATCGACACTTCTTGGCGAGTGTTCTCGGCTAGATCGCCCAACATTTCCTGCAATGACCCCACTTGGTTGGCCGCTGCCAATCCGAGTGTGACCGCAACGGTGTCAGCCACTGCGTGGTTCACCTCATCGGCAAATTTGGCCAGGGCATCACCTAGAGGCTCCCGCTCAGCCCGGGCGGCGAGTTGCTTGACCTGGGCCCGCACGACCGCTGGAGCGGCATCTGCTGTGGCCTTCAATGTCTCGGTAATCCCGGATGCTGCACTGCACGTGTCCCGGACCATCTCCACCCAAGTAGCCAAGGCCGCCATTCGATTGACTTCTTGGTCGCGGATTGCCTTGGCCTTCAAGAGGGTCGGCGACACGAAACCAGCGATGCCTGCGGTCAGGCCGGCAACGAGCCATCCGGTCAGTGCAAATGCCGCTGAGGAACCGGCAAGAGCAATGGCCGAGCGGAACACGATTGACGTGGGCGCCCAATGGAACTCTCCAAAGAGCCTCCAGCCGAGTGCCTTTGGCGGGGCAAGGAAGCCGCGCCAGCCCAGTGCGGTGACGAAAATTCCACAGCCCGCTGCTGCTCCGATCAGCGCTCCAATCAGAGAGGACATTGCTGGTCCTCTGGTACCGATTCCTGCCCTGGGGGGGAGCAGTCGAAGCCGAAATCGGCCAAACGCTGTTGCGTGGTCGGACGCAAAGGGGAACGCGGTCGGGCCGGGCACGACCCGTTGGATGCAAACACCTCAGCGCTGTTGACTTCTCCCAGTGAGGTGCCGGTGACCTCCCGCACCGATCCCACTTGACGTTGGCCGTTCTTTCCCCTGCTGATGTGGACAACGAAGTCGATGCTCTCCGCGATCATGCGGTTTGTGGCCTCTACCGGGATGCGTTCCGTGGACCGCAAGGCGTAGGTGGCAATCTTGCTAAACGCGGCCTGAGAAGAGTTGGCGTGAATGGTGCACATTGAGCCGTCGTTTCCGGTGGACAGCGCCGAAAGCATGTCCACCACCTCGGGCCCGCGCACCTCTCCGACAATCAACCGGTCGGGAGACATGGCCAGCGCGTTGCGCACCAACTGCTGCATGGTGATCTCACCGGTTCCCTCAATGTTGGCTGTTCGGGTTTCCAGCTCGATCACGTCGCGATGCCGATCTGGGTCTGCGGCCAGGCACAATTCCAGCCGGTCTTCAATGGTGATCAGCCGCTCATCGGGGTTGCAGGCGTTGAGAAGTGCGCGCAGGAGTGTCGTCTTTCCCGCGTTGGTCCCACCGCACACGATGATGCTCATCCGGGCTCTCACTGCGGCGTACAAGAAATCTCGGAGCGTCTTGTCCACTGTTCCCAGTTCGCACAAGTCGGCCAAGGTGACCTGCTCGTGGCGATGGCGTCGAATTGACACCGCGGGGCGTTCTGAGACCGCCATCACCGCATTCAAACGGGACCCGTCGGGCAGCCGTAGGTCCAGAAACGGGTTGGCGATGTCGAACCGCCGTTCATTGCGTCCGAGCCGAGCAGCCGCCTTGCGTATCAGCGCAACCAATTCGTCGTCCGACTCGGCGATGGCCTCGGCTCGACGTTTGACGCCACCGGCATATTGAACCCAAACCGTGTCGCATCCGTTCACACTTATGTTTTCGACTGACTCATCGGCCAACAACCGTTCGATAGGCCCAAGGCCGAACAACGTGGCCAGCACTTCGTCGGCAATGCGCGACTCATCGGTTTCGCCAATCGGGGTGAGAAACGCCCTCGCCCGATCGGCGGCGATCATGTCAAGGGCTTCATGTATGAAGTGTCCAGCCAGAGCCTTTTGTTCATGGCGGTCGCCGAGTCGGTCTGTCTCCGTCTGGTCGAGTCTTTGGGTGACCACGGCAAGTACGCGTTCAAAGTGGGGACAGGCCACTACGCCGCCTCGCGACCGGCTGGCGCAGCCTGCACGCGGAACTGGATTCGATGGACGAGCTCGGTCAGGGTGCGCCACATCAGCAGCCGGCGATGGCGCTGATGGGGAGGCAACCCTCTTCCCAGAGCCTGGGCGATTCTTCGTTCGTAGGCCATCACGCCGAGGAGGTCGAGTTGACAGGCCTTTGCCATCTCTGTTGGCGAATAGGGGCGGTCGCCAACGCACACCAGTGTGGTGGGAATGTCGTGGGAGATGGTCCTGCGGGCCTGGTGGACGAGGGGCACGAGCTGATCGAAGCAAGGTCTAGTCACAAGCACCAGCAGATCGCAGTGTTCAATGAGTTCGGCAGCGGGGGAGTGAGGCCGTATTCGGCCAACGTCAACGACAGCGTCGATGTCGTCAAGGCGGCCAAAGCCATCTGTCAATCGCTTCGCCAGTGAAGCGAGAACCAACGTTGTGGTTTCTCCACACCCTGGAGCAACGAGGGTGGGCAATTGTCCAGCCAGCAGCTGGCAGCTGGCTTGAAGCCGAGCCATGGTCAGCTCATGTCGGGCTGTTCCTGATAACTCCACTAAAGACGGTACGGAGGCCAGTCCAAAACGCGCCGCCAAGACCCCGCCATCTCCATCCGCTTCAACCAAGACCGCTCGTCGCCCGGTGGTCCACTCCCATGACAGTCCGAGTCCAACCGACAAGCTGGTGGCACCGGGACTGGCCTTTGCGCTGCCCACTGCGATGATGCTCATGGACCTGTCCCAGCCACTACCTGGTGAGACCTCGCCAGTCCGCCAGCCACCCGAGAGGCTTTTTGGGAGTCTTCTGGTTGCTCTTCCCGAGAGGCTTCTTGGGACTTGTTGGGCAATAGGATTAGGCGCAGCTCGTTGGACGCAGCTGCCTTGCTGATGGCCACTGCGTCGTCAGCGGAGGCCAGTAACGAGAGAAAAAGCGCTTGTCGGCCTGATTCCCGGATTTCACTCACTTCGGCGACCGTGGCTTGGATGGCCGCATCCAGTGTGTCCGGCGATGCAGTCCGATTCACGCGGTCAATTGGATCCACGGCATTCGGCTGGTTGGAATGGCTCGTTATCACTACCCCAACTGGTTGCCCTGGGCTGAGATGGGCAATCGGGTATTCGCCTGGCTGGAGCACAGCGCCGACGACGGCCGCTCCTCGGTCAATCAGCGAATTCGTTGACAACATGCCTGGGTGGAAAATCGTCCCCTCGGGAATAGAAGTTCGGACGGTCCGGCCCACCACGAACTCCAAATCGGCCATCGGTACAAATCCCGCTCCTTGGCCGCTGGCAACTTCCACGGCTCGGAGGTCTTCGATCTCAACAGTCGAGCCGGAGGAGATGTCACGGGCAGCCACCGCCACCGCAGTGCGGCTGCTCAGTGAAGACGCCCACAGGGCGAAGATGATCGCCGCAGTGAGGGTGACGGTCAGCCCGAGGGCCACCCAGGGGAGCTGTCGTCGGCGATCCTCGCTTGCCATCCGCATGGATTGTGTCCGGAAGGTCGGGGAGGGAGCCGTCTAGCCGCTCCGATGGGGCCAATCTGCCACACCTTGCCGGTTGAAGCAAGATATATTTCAGATACTTCTATGAATTGCTGTTCGGCTGGTATTGGCAGATGTGGGGGAGTTGGCGGTAGCGCTCGCCGACGTCGAGGCCGTAGCCCACCACGAAGTCGGGCGGGATCTCGAAGCCCACATAGCGCAGGTCGAGGTCTTCGTGCTGGCGGCCCTTGCGCACGAGCAGGGCGCACACTTCCAGGCTGGCTGGGTTGCGGGCAGCCAGATTCTTGCGGAGGTAGTTGAGGGTCAAGCCGCTGTCGATGATGTCTTCCACCAGGATCACGTCGCGCCCGGCCAAGTCGAGGTCGAGGTCTTTGACAATCCGCACCACGCCGCTGGTGCGGGTGGAGCTGCCGTAGGACGAAACCGCCATGAAGTCGAACTCCACCGGGAGGTCTATGGCTCGGGCCAGATCGGCCATGAACATGAAGGCGCCCTTGAGCACGCCCACCAGTAGAGGCGCCCGGCCTTGGTAGTCGGCGGTGATGCGGGAACCGAGGTCGGCGATGCAGGTTGTCAGCTCGTCGTTGGAGATCAGGATCGGGCCGGGGTCGCCGTTGCCGGTGGTCGCCTCGGTGGACACGAGGGCCAACCTAGTGGTGCTTATCTTTGGAGGCCGAGCCGTTGGGAAGATCGGTTAACCCGCCAGCCTCGGCCAATTTCGGTGGATCGAATCTCGTTTCGGACCACGGCCATGACCCGGTCAATGGCGGCGGCATCGGGGGGATGCTCGGCGCTGGTTTCCCGCTGGATCCACCGCCGCAGCGCCATCTGGGCGAGGGGCTCGGGGGCCTCGGCCATCGCCTTGGCGTCGGTGGGGTCGATGACGGCGGCCAGCTCATCGAGCAAGTCGCGGATGCCGCCCATCAAGCCCGCGCCCCGGGCGATGATCGGCACCACGTCGCGATCGGCGATGTCGCAAAGCAGCGGCAGCAGCTCGTGGCGGACTCGGTTGCGGCGGTGGGCGGGGTCGAGGTTGGACGGGTCTTGCACCGGCGCCAATCCGAGGGAGCGGCACAGCGCTCGGGTCTCGTGGCGGCGCAAGGCCAGCAGCGGGCGCCGGGCCGGGTCGATGCCGGCCAAACCGTCCAGGCCTGCTCCCCGCATGAGGTTCAACAGCACCGTCTCGGCCTGGTCGTCCGCGGTGTGGCCGGTGAGCACTCCTTCGGGCAGCACCTGATAGCGAGCCTCCCGCGCTCGGGCTTCCAGGTTGGGGCCGGGCTCGCATTGGGCGGTGCGGGCCTCAAAGTCCGCCCCCCAGCGGTTTGCCGCCTGAGCCACCACCTCGGCCTCGCCCGCTGAGCCGGGCCGCAGGCCGTGATCTACATGCCATGCGGTCACCGAACAACCCGCTTCGGAGGCCAGCACCAAAAGCGCCAGCGAATCCGGCCCGCCCGACACCGCGCAGTCCACCGCGGTGCCCGCGGAGGGGCCAGCAGAGGGAAACGTGCAGCGGGCCAGCAGTTCGGGAATCATCAGGCCGGCTGCGCCGCGGTGGCCGACGGGCTCAGCTGGCCAGGGCAGGGGTGCCGTTGACCCGGTCGATCCATTGCTGCGGGTTGCGGATCTCGGTCATGGTGGGGAGGCGTTCGGAGCACTCCCACGCCCGGTTCAAGAGCTCGGGGCCGCCTCTGGCTTCCACCGTCTCGATGAACGCCTCGCCGGCGGCGTACTGGTTCAGCTTGGCCTCGATGCTGATCATGCGCTGCACCAGCTTGGACACCCCCTTGGCCGAGTTGCGGCGGTGGCGCAGCACCCGGGCGAAGTGGGTGGCGTCGGGGATGTGGCCGGCGCCGGCCCGGTCCATGGTCACATCGCCGTGGCCCTCCAACAGGCTCATCATGCCGCCGATGCGGTCCAGCACCACCTTCTGCTCGGGGGTGGCCAGCAGGGCGGGGAGGCCTCCGTCGGCCATCAGATCCTCGCCCCGCCGACGAGCGTCCATCACCTGCTTGGCCACCTGCTTGAAGTGCTCTAGGTCGGGCTCGGCGGCATCGAGGGCCTCTTGCACCAACCCCAGGAAGTGGGGCCGCAGCCACTCGATGCCGGTGAACTGGGCCCGGTGGGTGGTCTCGTGCAGGGCCAGCCACAGGCGGAACTGGCGGGGGTCGAATCCGTGCTTGTGCTCGAGCGCCATCACGTTGGGGCCCACGTAATAGACCATGTCCTGGTCTTCGGGCCGGTCGTCCTCGATGATGAGCAGGTCGTACTGGCCCAGCACCCGGGTAGACATCCAGCCCAGCACCGCTCCCATCTCGGTGCCGCTCACCCGCTGGGCCACCGGGGCGAACCACGAGGCCGACACCCGCTCGGCCATCTTGTCGGTCACCGGGCGCAGCAGGCGCTGAAAGGAGGCCACGTTGGCGTCAATCCATCCGGCTCGAGTGGTCACACGGGCCCGGGCCGCGCCGCACATCGACTTCAGCCCGGTTTCGGCCGCCACCATCTCCTCGGCTTGGGCGGTGAACTCGGCGAGTTCGGGGGCGAGGCTTCGGTAGCGATAGGAGTCGAGGAACGGCTCGTGGCCGCCCACCTTTTTGGCTACTCGCTCAGCCAGCCGCCAGTCGACGGGATCGGCTGTTGCAACCACCGGGGACTACTCGGATTCGCCGGCGCTCTGAGCTCTGGTTTCCCGCTGGTGCCGACTGTTGTAGCGGGGGGCCACCACCTTGGTGAAGTAGCCGACGATGGTGGCGATTACCAAGGGAACTGTCCCGATAACCAGCAGCAGGGCGATCCACCAGTGCCACACCACGGCGGCGATCAAATCCATGCGCTCACCCTAGTGGCCTGCTTGTTGAGACTCCACGCCGGGCAGTTGGGCCGCACGCTCAGAAATCTTGGATATCCAGGTCGTCGAGCACCACGCGCTGGAGGGTCTCGGTGATGCGGATTTGCAGGGAGGCGGGGGCCGACTCCCGACAGGCCTGGCCCATGGCCAGCTTGAAGCGCACCTCCACATCGAGGATCTGAACGCAGGGGAGGCAGTTGGCCAGCTCCAGGCGAACTTGGTTGATGCTCTCCAGCGTGGGCTGGCCGTCCAATGCCCGGGCGATGAGCCGGCGCGAGAAATCGCACTGGTTGGGTACCCCCAAGCAATGCTGTTCGCTGCCCATCGCGGTGCCTCCGGAAATCAGATGCCAGCCGGAGCCGGCGCCCGGTCGGGGTCGGGTGGATCCACCCAGCCCCTGGTTTGTCCGAACTCTAACAACCGCTTCTGGAGCGTTTTTCTTCCCCGATGCAGCCTGCTCATCACCGTGCCCATGGGCACGTCCAGGATTTCGGCGATCTCCTTGTAGGCGAAACCCTCCACATCTGCCAAAAGCACGGCGATCCGATACTCCTCGGGCAGCGATTCCAGGGCGTCCACGATCTCCGACTCGGTGATGGTCTCCATCAGCACTTCCTCGGCGCTGGCCCCCAGTTTGGCCTTGGTGTCGCCCCCCAGCCGCTGGTGCAGGTACAGGTCCTCCACCCCGGCCAGGTCTACCGACTTCGGCTTGCGCTGCTTGCTCCTATAGGAGTTGATGAACGCATTGGTGAGGATGCGGAACAGCCAGGCCCGCAGGTTGGTGCCCTCCTGGAAGTTGCCGAAGCCCCGGTAGGCCCGCAAGTAGGTCTCCTGCACCAGGTCTTCGGCGTCGGCCGTGTTTCGGGTCATTCGCCGGGCTGCCGAATAGAGCTGGTCCATGTAGACCATGGCCTGCTCGGCGAACTTGGCTTGGTCAGCCATTGCCGCCCACCTGCTCGCGCCACGGGACGTGCTTGTCCACTCGGGGCTCAGGGGGCAGTCCGAGCACCCGCTCGGCCATGTTGTTGCGGTGTACCTCGTCGGTGCCCCCGCCGATGGAGCCCCAGAACCGGTTCAGCGCCTCGTTGGCCCACACCCCGGTGTCGGCGTGGTCCCCGGCCACCCCGTAGCCCCCGAGGATCCCCACGCCCAGGTTGCCCCGGTCCCGGCGGCTCTCCGACCAGTACACTTTCAGGGTCGAGCCGTCGAAGCCGGGCTGACGGCCCCGGCGCACGTCCTCTTGCAATCGCCGGCCCATCCAATCCAACAGCTTCTCTCTGGTGTAGGCCTGGGCCAGTTCCTGGCGAACCATCGGGTCTTGGACCGTGCCCCACCGCCGGGCCAGGGCGATCAGGTTGGCCGCGCTGTCGGCTCGGTCCATGCCGCCGCCGATCATGGTGGACTCGTTGGCCAGCACCAGCCGGGCCACCGCCCAGCCGCTGTTCACTTCGCCGACCACGTTTTCGGCCGGGACCCGTACGTCGCTCAAGAACACCTCGTTGAAGTGGGACGACCCGTTGATGGTGCGGATGGGGCGGGGGTCCACGCCGGGGGTGGCCATATCCAGCAGGAAGAACGTGATCCCCTTGTGCTTGGGAGCGTCGGAATCGGTGCGGGCCAGCAGGATTCCCCAATCGCACAGGTGGGCCGAGGAGTTCCACACCTTCTGCCCGTGTACCACGAACTCGTCGCCATCCCGCTCAGCCCTGGTCGAGAGGTTGGCCAGGTCGGACCCGGCGCCGGGCTCGCTGAACAGCTGGCACCACACCACGTCGCCCCGCAGCATGGGCCTGAGGTGGCGGGCCTTCTGCTCGTCGGTGCCGAAATGGCCGATGGCCGGGCCGGCCAGGGCGATACCGGCGGCGAGAAAGCCGCTGGTGACATCGAATTGAGCGGCCTCCTGCTGGAAGATCTGCCGCTGCCACCGCTCCCCGCCCTGGCCGCCGTGGTCGACGGGCCAGTCGATGGCCGCCCATCCGCTGTCGTAGAGCTCCCGCTGCCACGCTCGGCACCGGTCCATGTGGGCCTTTTCCGCGGCGACGTCGGGGTGGGTGGTCCGGGTGGACCAGCCATCGCCGTCCTCCTTCAGAGGGGCTTTAGCCGCCAGCCAGGCTCGCGCTTCAGCCCTGAAGGCAGCTTGGTCGGGAGTGTCCTCAGTGTGCTCGGCTTGGTTGCCCACACTGCGACGATACGGTATAGCGCCAAGGGAATCAGAGGAGTAGCCGGGTGGCCGACGAGAGTTACGGAGCCTACGAGGGCTATGAGGACAGCGAGCGCGTACGCCTCAATCAACTGGCCGAAGCCCGCGACCCCCGCACCCGCCGCGTCCTCGACCGCATCGGGCTGAGCTACGGCTGGAGGTGTTGGGAGGTGGGCGCCGGTGCGGGTTCGGTGTCAGCTTGGCTGGGCCGAAGGGTCGGGCCAGAGGGTGCGGTGTGGTCCACCGACTTGGATCTCCAGTTCCACCGGCCGGTGCTTCCAAACGTGGCGGTGGAGCAGCACGACGTGGCCAGAGACCCCGCGCCTCGGGCAGCCTTTGATCTCGTCCACACCCGAGCGGTGCTCCAGCATGTGCCAGAACGAGATCAAGTGATTGAAACACTGTGGGCGGCGGTGGCGCCGGGTGGCTGGCTGGTGGTGGAGGACGGCGCCTTTCAGGCGTTCAGCGAGCAGCCCCTGCCCGAGCCCTACGCCACCGTCCACCGCGCCATGGCCACCGGGGCCACCGCTGAGTGGCGCGATCCCAACTTCGGAGTGCGCCTGCCGGGGCGGTTCCGCGATCTGGGCGCCGAAGACATCGACATCACCGGAGAGGTCTGGGCCATGCGCTCTGGAGAGCCGGGAGGGGAGTGGTGGTTCCTCGCCATGGAGCGGGCCATTCCCCGTATTGTGCAGGCCGGCCTGGTAACCGCTGAGGAAGGCCAGACAGCCCTGGCTCAGGTTCGGGCGCCCGGATTTGTCATGATGAGTTCTCTGTCGATCGCGGTATGGGGCCGAAAGCCCGCCAAATGAGGAGCTCAGGAGGCTGAGATGGAGAATCTGGAACTTTGGAATCCCTCGACATTCAAGAACGGTTTCCCCCACGACTACTTCCGCCACAAGCGCGACAACGAGCCGGTGTTCTGGAGCGAGCACCCTCACTGGGACGGCTTCTGGAACGTCACCCGCCACGCCGATGTGCAGCGGGTGTCGCGCGACTCCGATTGCTTCAAGAGCCAGCCCAACCCCTGTTTGGCCGGAGACCAGCCGCCCTCGGTTGACGACGGTTCCAACTCGCAGATGCTCATCAGCCTCGACCCGCCCGATCACACCAAGATGCGCAAGCTGGTCAATCGGGGGTTCACGCCCCGCCGGGTGCGCGATCTGGAGGAGAGGATCCAGTCGCAGGTGGACCGGTTGATCGACCAGGTGGCCGACAAGAGCGGCTGTGAGATGGTCAGCGAGATCGCGGTGGAACTGCCCTTGCAGGTGATCGCCGATCTGGTGGGCGTGCCCGAGGAAGACCGCCACCAGATCTTCCACTGGACCGAGATCACGTTCGGCTTCGACGAGAAGTACACCAGCGAGGAGATGATGGAAGCCGGAGCGCAGATGTTCGCCTACGCCGACCAGATGTGCGAGATCCGCAAGAAAGAGCCCCACGACGATCTCATCAGCGTGCTGATGGAGGCCGAGATCGACGGGGAGTCGCTCAACCAGATGCAGATCGACGTGTTCTTCATGCTCCTCCAAAACGCCGGGTCCGAGACCACCCGCAACCTCATCACCACCGGCACGCTGGAGCTCATCCGCAACCCCGAACAGATGCAGATCCTCAAAGACGACCCGTCGCTCATCCCCAACGCCGTGGAGGAGCTTTTGCGCTACACCACGCCGGTGATGCAGTTCGTGCGCCGGCCCACCCACGACACCGTGGTGGGGGGCCAGGAGATCAAAGCAGGCGACCCGGTGGTGATCTGGTACTCCTCGGCCAACCGGGACGAGCGGGCCTTCGAGAATCCCGACACGCTGGACGTAACCCGCGACGCCAGCCAGCACGTGGCCTTCGGCGCCGGTGGACCCCATTTCTGCCTGGGGGCGTCGCTGGTCCGCCTGGAGGCCACGATGATGTTCGAGGCCATCGTCGGCCGCTTCGAGGGCCTGGAGCTGGGGGTGTACGATCCCCGGACCCTGCGCCGGCTGCACTCCACCCTCGTCGACGGCTACGTCGAGTTGCCGTTGCGGTGGGATGGGGTCAAACCGGCTGCCTAGAAGGACTTTTGTCTTCCATACGACAATTGTTAGGCTAACTTGATGAACTGGCGCAGTCACTCTAGAGTTCTGCGCCCATGAACAAGATTTCCCGTATTGGGCTGACTGGCGCGCTGCTCGCGATGGCCCTCCTAGCTGCCGCGTGCGGTGGCGACGGCGGCACCAAACTCGAAGGCGTTGCCGCCACCGTCTACGACGGCAAGTGCGCCGATGAAGATGGCTCGTCGGTCACCGTGTACTCCGGCCGCAGTGAGAACTTGATCAAGCCGGTCCTGGATGCCTTCGCTTGCGAAAGCGGCACATCAGTCCGGGTTCGCTGGGGCTCGTCCACCGACTTGGCCCTTCTGATCGACACCGAGGGCGACCGAACCGACGCTGATGTGTTCATTTCCCGGTCGCCAGGCCCGGTGGGATTCCTGGAATCAAAGGGTCTGCTCACCTCAATGGACAGCAGCGTGCTGGAACTGGTGCGTGAAGAACATCGTGGCGCCAACGGCACCTGGATCGGATTCTCTGGGCGCAAGCGGGTGCTGGTCCACAACGTCGAAATCGTGCCCCCCTCCGAGCTGCCGACCTCGGTATTCGACCTCACCGATCCGGAGTGGAGTGGTCGAGTGGCCATACCAGCCACCAACGGATCGTTTGTGGACTGGTTCACGGTGTTCCGCGACCAGTACGGCAACGATGTGGCCACCCAGTGGCTGAGCGACATGGTGGACAACGACGCCCGCTACTACCCCAACAACGTGGCCATCGTGGAGGCCGCCGCCCGAGGCGAGATCGACGTGGGCCTGGTGAACCACTACTACAACTACCGATTGGCGGCTGATGCCGAAGCGGCCGGTCAGGAGTATTTGGCAGCCAACTACGACCTCTCCGACGAGGACATCGGCTCGCTGCTCATTATCACCGCCGCCACCATGACCACCAATGTGTCCGACCGGAAAGCATCCCAGGATCTGATTGCCTACCTGCTCTCCCCATCGGCGCAGCGGTACTTCACCCGCAACACCTACGAATACCCGCTGGCCGGAGGCGTCGAGCCCAACCCGGTGCTGCCCCCGCTGACCGCCCTGTCCATCGGTTCCGTCGATTTCGACGCCCTCGGCGGCGGTTTCGAAACCACCGAAGACATCATCCAAAGCAGCGGAATCCTCAGCCAATAACCCCCCTCCCCTCTCTTTCTTCTTCTGGTAGCCCTCAACGGTTGGATGGTCCAACGGTAGGCGTGGTGGGGGGTGGCCCGGCTCAGGGCGCCCGCCGCCCGGACTCCATGGAGGACGGCGGTATGGGCCGGGACAGGACCCGCCACCACGCCGGTGGAAGATAGCGATACACCCGCCACCCACCGCCCACCGTTAACGGGCTCTACGCGATGAAGCGGGGACGTCGGGTTCTGATTTTTGTGACGGGTTGAGTTTGGCCGGGTTTTCGTCCGGCTGCAAGCAGGATTCTGAGTCGGTAGTTGTGGAGGTTTCGGTAGC
>JAJEDQ010000122.1 GCA_022821445.1 Acidimicrobiia bacterium
GGCGGCGGCGACAGCGGCGACGGTGCGGGCGTGGTTCCCGGTGAAGGGGACAGTCCCGGCGGATTGCGGCTGTTGGCGCCCCCGCCGCCCTATTTGGGTTTGGCCAATGAGATCTTCGACTTGTGTGACGATCAAGAGGCCTACGCGGTGATATTCGCGCGTCCGCTGGGGCCCGGCGAGGTGATGACCGACGAAGACCGCGAGGCCATCGCGTTCAAGCGCCGGGTTGCGGAGGTGTCGTGCGACGAGCCGGGGGGGCGACGCTACGTGTACATGAGCGAAGTCGGGCCCAGCGGCGCGTTCGCCACTGAACAAGCCGCGACCGACGACCATAACGACCGGAACCCCTATAGCGACGAGAACCGGATAACCCATCCCAAGGACATCCCTTTGGGATATTTCGGCCATCTGGACTGGGACTTCCCGCTGGAGGACTTCGACGAGGTGGCAGTGGTCGATGGCTCGGTGCTGGTACGCGACGGTGTCGTGCGCGGCCTGGTGCGCAACCTGTCCAAGACGCAGTTCGCCCGCGAGGTCACCGTCACCGCCCGTCCCGCTGTCGGCGAAGAGGGCAGCAACAACAACGCCCAGCCGGTCAGCGGCCGCTTCCCGCTGACGGTGCAGCCCGGCGAGCGCGCCCCGTTCGAGATCGAGGGCTGGACCGGGAGCGAGAACCCCGAAATGATCGACCTGTCGGTGAGTGCCAAACTGTCAACCAGGGTGGACATCACCCGCTCGTTCTCATTCGGCACCGGCGGAACAGTCACCGCCCGCGCGGTGGACGAGGAATTCTTCAAGAACTTCGTGCCCGACTTCGTCTACCAGGCAGAGAAGCACAAAATCGGCGACGACGGCCGGCTAATGATCGAATACATCAGCGCAAGCCTCACCGCCCCCACATCGCACCCCAGCCTAAAAGACCAAGTCCTCAACCAGAACATCAAAGACCTGCGCGTCTACATGGCCCTGATAGGAAACGGCCAAGTCCATGACATCATAGAGCCGCCCCTGCACGTACGGGCGTCATCGGCAGGCCATCCACACCGTTACCCACAGGTCATCAGCCTGCCAACAATCTACGGCGGCGCACCCTTCTACGGCTTCGCCATCGTCTTCATCCCCGAATACTCCTGGCACATATGGACAGGCGAACCAGGACCCCTCGACTACAACCCCCGCCCCATCCCCGAAAACCCCCCGCCCACCGTAGACCCCGAATACAACCCCCAAGAACCCCCACCACCCACCGAGTAACCACCGGATACACCACCTTGGCCGGTTGCCACCACACGGAGGTGGCAGCACCGTACCCGTTGAGTGATCCGAACGCCGCTGCTGCCAGTAGATTTCCGGCAGATGGATTTTGACCTCACTTCGGCTGAGCGGGACTTCCGCGACGAGGTTCGGACGTGGCTTGAGGAGCACTTGGCGGGGGAGTTTGCCGACCTGCGGGGCCGGGGTGGGATGGGCCAGGAGGACATTCCCGCTGAGGTGCAGATCGCCTGGGAGCGAGAATTGGCTGGCGGAGGCTGGCTGGGCATCGACTTCCCGGCTCGCTTGGGGGGCCGGGAGTGCAGCCTTTCGGAGCAGGTGCTGTTCCACCAGACCTATGTGGAGGCTCGGGCGCCAGGGCGGCTGCCCAACATGGGGGTCACGCTGTTGGGGCCGACGTTGGTGGCCTATGGCACGCCGGAGCAGCAGAAGCGGTTTGTGCCGCCGATCCTGTCGGGCGATGAGTTCTGGTGCCAGGGCTATTCCGAGCCCAACGCCGGGTCGGATCTGGCCAACGTGGGCACCAAAGCGGTGCTGGACGGCGATCGGTGGGTGGTCAACGGGCAGAAGATCTGGACCTCGCTGGCCCAGTATTCCGACTGGTGCTTCGTGGTGTGCCGCACCGACCCGGACTCCGCCCGCCATGCCGGGCTCTCTTACCTGCTGATCCCCATGGACCAGCCGGGGATCGAGATCCGCCCCATAGTGCAGATCACCGGCGGAACCGAGTTCAACGAAGTCTTCTTCGACGACGCGGTGACCGATGCCGATCTGGTGGTGGGGCAGGTGGGCCGGGGCTGGGAGGTGGCCATGGGCACGCTGGCCTTTG
Source organism: Acidimicrobiia bacterium (assembly GCA_022821445.1). Lineage (GTDB taxonomy): Bacteria > Actinomycetota > Acidimicrobiia > Acidimicrobiales > Bin134 > Poriferisocius. The sequence continues at coordinate 2,102 of JAJEDQ010000122.1, forward strand.
AGCGGGGGGCGTCCACGCTGGGCCAGCAGACCTACTTCCGCCAAGAGCTGGACGCCTTGCTGGCCGAAGCTCGGGCCAACGGCACCGCTGATGATTTGGTGGTCCGCCAGGAGCTGGCCCAGGCCTACGCCACGTTGGAGATCATGCGGTACAACAACCTGCGCATGCTCACGGTGGTGGACGCCGGCGGGGTGCCGGGACCGGAGATGTCCATCGGCAAGCTGCTGTGGTCCAACTGGCACCGTTCGCTGGGCGAGTTGATGGTGGGGGTGCGGGGGGCGGACGGCATGGCGGTAGCGGCTGACGGCGGTGAGGAATACACCCTGGACTCCTGGCAGCGCACGTTCCTGTACAGCCGGTCGCACACCATCTATGCCGGATCGAACGAGATTCAGCGAAACATCATCGGCGAGCGAGTTTTGGGCCTTCCCCGAGAGCCGCGATGATTTCAGGTATCGGACAGAGGAGCAGCCATGGCTGAGGCATACATCATCGACGCGGTCCGCACCCCGGTGGGGCGGCGGGGCGGCAGCCTTTCGGAGGTCCACCCGGCTGATCTGGGCGCCCATCCCATCCTCGGGCTTCTCGATCGCACCGGTGTCGACCCGGCTGCGGTCGACGATGTGATGTACGGCTGTGTGGACGCCCTTGGCCCCCAAGCCGGTGACATCGCCCGCACCGCCTGGTTGGCCGCCGGACTGCCCGAGCACGTGCCCGGTACCACCATCGACCGCCAGTGCGGATCGGCCCAGCAGGCCGTGCACTTCGCGGCCCAGGCGGTGATGGCCGGCGTGAACGACATGGTGGTGGCCGGCGGTGTGCAGAACATGAGCATGATCCCGATTGGCGCGGCCATGACGGTGGCCGAGCACGTGGGGGTGACCGATCCCGACCCCTTCACCGGCTCCGACGGCTGGGTGGACCGCTACGGCACCCAGGAGGTTTCGCAGTTCCGGGGGGCGGAGATGATCGCCGAGCACTGGGACATCAGCCGGGAGCAGATGGAGGAGTTCGCCCTGGCCAGCCACGAGCGGGCCGCCACCGCCACCGACGAGGGCCGATTCGAAAACGAGATCCTGCACCTGGCCGGCTTGGAATTCGACGAGGGCATCCGGCGGGGCACCACTCTGGAGAAGAGGGCCGGCCTGTCCACTCTGATCGAGGGCGGGCGGCTGACCGCGGCGGTGTCGAGCCAGATCTCCGACGCGGGCTGCGCCATGTTGATCTGCGGGGA
>JAJEDQ010000077.1 GCA_022821445.1 Acidimicrobiia bacterium
CCGTTCGAGCTGTGGGACAAGATGTCCGACGCCGGGTTCCACGCCATCGGCCTGCCCCCCGAGCTGGGCGGCCAGGGCGGCGACGTGGTCACCCAGATGATCCTCACCCGGGAGCTGGCCCGCTCGCTGGCCGGGCTCACCTGGATCTTCGGCATCTCCTCGTTCTGCGCCAAGTCGATCAACAAATTCGCCACCGATGTGGCCCGCGAGGAGCTGATCCCCCAGCTGGCCGAGGGCAAGATCCGGGTGGCCATCGCCGTAACCGAGCCGTCCGGGGGCACCGACCTGATGGGTGCCATGAAAACCCGGGCCACCAAGGTGGACGGCGGCTGGAGCATCACCGGCCAGAAGATCTGGTCGACTGCGGCCCACGTGTCCGACTACCTGTTCTTGATGGCCCGCACCGAGGACATCGCCGACAAGCCGGCCCGGGGGGTAACCCTGTTCTTAGTGAAGAACCCTGCGGAAGGTTTGGAGTGCCGCCAGATTCCCAAGGTGGGTATGAGGTCGGTGGGATCGTGCGAGGTGTTCCTCGACGGCGTGTTCGTGCCCGACGAGTACGTGGTGGGCCAGCCCGGCCAGGGCTTCTACCAAATGCTGTCCACCCTCAACAACGAGCGGATCATGGTGGCCGCCCTCTGTACCGGCATCATCGACGGCTGCATCGAGGAGACTCTCAGCTACCTGATGGAGCGGGAGGCGTTTGGCAAGAAGATCGGCTCGTTCCAGGTGTGGCATCAGAACCTGGCCGACATGGCCATGATGCAAAAGCAGGCCGAGCTGATGACCTACTACGCGGCGTGGAAATCGGAGTCGGGCGAGGACTGCGGCCGGGAGGCCAACATGGCCAAGGTGGTGGCCTCGGAGTACGCTGGCAAGTGCTCCGATATTGCCATCCAGGTGCTGGGCGGTATGGGCTACGCCCTCGAGACGCATCCCCAGCGCTATTGGCGAGACAGCCGCCTCTACCGCATCGGGCCCATCACCAATGAGATGGCGAGGAACAGCATCGCCGAGACCTTCGGGCTGCCCAGAAGCTTCTAGTGGTTCAAGTTCTGAATGGCCGGGTGGCGCTGGTAACCGGCGCTGGACGGGGTATCGGGTTGGCAGTGGCGGCTCGTTTGGCCAGCGATGGGGCTGCGGTGGTGGTCAACGACTTGGACGGTGAAGTCGCCGAGGAAGCAGCGGCGGCCATCGTTGCCGACGGCGGGCAGGCCGTGGCCGCAGCGGGGTCGGTGGTCGACAACGACGACGTGGCCGCCATGCTGGGCGCGGCCCAAGACTCCTTCGGCAGCCTCGACATATTGGTGAACAACGCGGGGATCACCGCCGATGCCATGGCCCACAACATGACTGACGAGCAGTGGGATCTGGTGTGCGATGTGGCCCTCAAGGGCACCTTCAACTTGTGCCGGGCCGCCTTACCGCTTCTGCGGGGCAGTCGGGACAACCCTCCGGCCCATCACCGCAAGGTGGTCAACATGGCGTCGATCAACGGCATCTACGGCATCGCCGGGAACGTCAACTACTCAGCGGCCAAGGGCGGGGTGATCGCCCTCACCAAGTCGCTGGCTCGGGAATGGGCCCGCCACCGAATCAACGTCAACGCGGTGGCCCCCGGCTACATCGCCGGCACCCGCCTCACCGGAGCCCGCGACGACGACACCGGTTTGGGCATCCCCGAGGCGATCATCGAGCGCATCGAGGCCCAGATTCCCATCGGTCGGGCTGGCACCCCCGAGGACGTGGCCGGCGCCGTTGCTTGGCTGGCGTCGGGCGACTCCGACTATGCAACTGGACAGGTGATTGAACTTCATGGAGGACGAGAGATGGTGGAACTCCTGTGAGCGCTGAGAAGCTGGCAACTCTTGAGGACGCGGCGGCCCTTGTTCGCGATGGCGACACCGTGGCCATCCAGAACATGGCCACCCAGGCCGCGCCCATGGCCCTGGTCCGGGAGCTGATCCGACAAGAGCGCAAAGAGCTCGGAGTCGTGTGCCTGGTAGGCGGCATTCCGGTTGACTGGCTAGCCGCGGCCGGGGCCATGAACCGCCTCATCGGTGCAGCGGTGTCGATGGAGCAATTCGGCTTGTGCCAGCGCTACCGCAAGGCGGTGGAGGCTGGCGCGATCCGAGTGGAGGAGCTGTCGGAGACCGCTTTGAACGCCCGACTGGGCGCGGGCGCTCGCAATTTGCCGTTCCTGCCCACCCGAGGGCTTATCGGCACCGACCTTATCGACGTGAACGACAACCTGGTCATGCTCGACGACCCGTTCGGCGGACCGTCGGTGGTGGCCTGCAAGGCGCTGGTGCCCGACGTAGCCCTGGTTCACGCCCACAAGGCCGACCGGTTCGGAAACATCGGCTACGAGCCCACCGCGCTGTGGCCCGACCTGGGGATCATGCCCAAGGCGGCCACCACGGTGATCGTCACCGCTGAAGAGATCGTGGACTCCGAAGTGCTGAGAGCCAGTCCCGACCGCACGGTGCTGCCCGGTTTCATGGTGGACGCAGTGGTGGAGGCCCCCTACGGCGCCCACCCCACCTCGTTCTTCCCCCGCTATGGCTACGACACGGCGATGCACCTGGAGTGGATCGGCGCTACCCGCGATGACGAAGCGGTGGCTGGGTTCATGGAGAAGTACGTAACCGGCCCCGCCAACCACGCGGCCTATCTGGAGGCTGCGGGCGGATCTGAGCGGCAGACTGCCCTAGAAACCTGGGAGGCCTGATGGGCGATTGGCAAAACAGCCCCCCGGCTGAAGACTGGACCATCGATGAGCTGATGATCGCCCGGCTGGCCGCCTGCTTCACCGACGGCGATCAGGCCTGCAACGGCATGGCCTCCTTCGTGCCGGTGAGCGCCTTCTGGCTGGCCCGGCTCACCCACGCTCCTGATCTGGTGTGGCTGGCTGGGGCGGTCGGCCTAGAGCCCCGGCCCGACCGGGTGCCCGCCTCAACGCTGGAGGCACCGCTGTGGCGCGACTCCATCATGTACGTGGAGCAGTATGGCGATTTCTGGACCATTGCCCTGAACGGCCGATGGCTCACCAAGTTCTGCGTCGGGTCGGCCCAACTCGACCGCTACGGAAACGGCAACAACTCGATCATCGGCACTGACTATCACGCTCCCCGGGTGCGGCTGCCGGGCACCGCCGGTTTGGGCGACATGGGCTCCATCGGCAAGTCCCTCTACTACTGGAACCCCAACCACAACCCCCGATCACTGGTGGAGCAGGTGGACTTCATCTCCTGCGCCGGGTATCTGGGAGGCGGCTCAGAGCGGGCCGACGCCGGATTGGAAGGCGGCCCCGAGCTGGTGATCACCAACCTGTGCGTAATGGACTTCCACCCCGACACCCGCCACATGCAGGTGGCATCGCTGCATCCTGGGGTCACCTTCGAGCAAGTACAGGAGGCCACCGGCTTCGAGCTGCCCGCCCCTGAGGGGCAGTTGCCCACCACCGCGGTGCCCACTATTGAGCAGGTGCGGCTTATCCGCGAGGTGATCGACCCCGACAACATGCGCCGCCGCGAATTCGGCGGATGAAAAACCGAGCGATGGACTGCGGCACGGCCCCTTATCCGGTCAGGAACAAGGGATGAAAGACCTGGAGATCGGCGTTCCCGGCCAGATCATGCCGCCCGCCGATCGGGCGGTCACCCTGGGCCAGCGGGCCGAGGCCGACGGATACGACGCCCTGTGGTGGCCGTGCCACCTGATGGGCTGGCACCCCGACTCGATCTGGACACCGGACATGAGCCCGCTGGCCGCGGTGCAGCCCAGCGGCCACGTGTACTTCGACCCGCTGGTGATGATGGGTGCGGTAGGCGCCCAGACCGAGACCATCAAAGTGGGGTCGGTGGTGACCGACCTGATCCGCCGCCACCCGGCCATGGTGGCCAACATGGCCCTCACCGTCGACCACCTCACCCAAGGCCGGTCGATCTTGGGGCTGGGCTCGGGCGAGCGGATGAACGTGACCCCTTACGGCATGGGCTTCGAGCGTCCCGTCGGCCGCCTGGAAGAGGGCATCGAGATCATACGGGCGCTGTGGGATGCCGACGGCCCCATCAGCTACGAGGGCAAGTTCCACCAGCTCAACGACGCCGTGCTCGGACTATCTCCCTACGGCAACACTCCTCCGCCCATCTGGACCGCGGCCCACGGACCCCGGATGCTCAACCTCACCGGGAGGCTGGCCGACGGGTGGCTGCCCACCAAACTGGCCCCCGACGTGTACGCCGATTCGCTGGCCACCATCCGCCAGGCGTCGGTGGAAGCAGGCCGAGACGCCGAGGCAGTCACCCCCGGACTGCTGGCCTATGTGCTGGCCGCCCCCGACGAGGCCACACTGCGACGCATGCAGGAAGCGCCGCTGCTGCGCGCCATTATGGTGATGCTGCCCCCGCAGATCTTTCGTGAGCTGGGAGTGGAGCCGCCAGAGGGCTTCCACGACCTGATCCCCGCGTCGGTGCCCCGGGAGCAGGCCGAGGCCATCATCGACGGCATCCCGCCCAAAGTGGTGGACTACTACTGCTTCTGCGGCACTCCTGAACAGATAGCCGAAGAGGTCAGCACCTACTACGACGCCGGTCTGCGCCACCTGATCATGTGGAACGTCACTGCCTTCGGCGACCCCGAGCTGGCCGGCTGGTCGTTCCGGGCCATGCGCGAAGTCAAGGACATCCTGAGGGCCGGCTGATGAGTGCAGAAGGATCGAACAGAAGCCCGCTTGCGGTGGTCAAGGACTACTTCACCGCCCTCAACGACGAGGACTGGGACCTGATGGCCTCGGTGCTGCACCCCGAGCTCGACCTGATCCCCTCCGGATCGCGCCCCCGCATCGGGGCCGACAAGGCCATCGCCATGTTCCAGAAGATCTTCGAGCGGTTCCCCATCCACCAAGACAACCCCACCCGCTTCATCTGCGACGACAGTACCGTCGTAGTGGAGATCACCTTCAATGGCGCCACCCAAGACGGACAAGAAGTCTCGTTCGACGCAGTAGACATCTTCGACGTCCAAGGCGGCCGCATCCGCCGCTTGTCCCAGTGGTTCGACACCGCTGCGCTGGCCGCTGCGTTGCAGGGCCAATAGCGGTTCCGCTGCCCTGCTGACGTGGCTTCAGTAGTCGTCGTCGGTTCGGGCGCCGCCGGGTTGACCGCGGCAGTGGCCGCGGCACAAGCAGGGGCCGAGGTGACCGTGATGGAGCGGGCCTCAGTCTTAGGCGGCACAACCGCTCTGTCGGGGGGTCTTGCCTGGATGCCCGCCAACCGGCTTATGGCCGTGGAAGGGGTGGGCGACTCCCCTGCCGAAGCCCGCCGGTACTTGCACGCTCTGCGGCTGGGCGACGTGGACGACGACCTCGTGGACTACTTCGCCGATCAAGCACCGGCAGTGGCCGACTGGCTGGAGTCAGCCTCTGGATTGTCGTGGCAGACGGTTCCCTATCCCGATTACCACCCCGAGCTGCCCGGCGGGAAACCAGGCCATCGCCCCTTGGAGCCCCAACCCTGTGAGGTGCCACCCGACCTTGACCAGCGAATCCGGACTGCGCCGAATGTGACCGCGCCCATCACCTACCGGGAGCTGGCCACCGGATACATCGACTGGAACGAGGTGGCCGACCGGTCCCGCCGCGGGGTGATCACCATGGGACGGTCGATGATCGCATCGCTGACACAGGCTGCCGAGGCCGCCGGAGCGGTGATACTCGCCGGCACCGAGGTGGACGGCTTGGCCCAGTCGGGCGGCACGGTGAACGGGGTGCGGATCGGCCCTGATGTGCTGACTGGTCGGGTGATCTTGGCCTCTGGGGGTTTCGAGCGAGACCAGGCCCTAGTGCAGGCGTTCCTACGGGGACCGATGACCGGCCCGGTGGGTGCTCCCGGGATGGATGGCACCGCGCTCCGCCTAGCGCTGGCCGCGGGGGCCGAGCTGGGCAACATGGCCGAGGCCTGGTGGTGTCCGGCCATGACCGTGCCCGACGAGACCATCGACGGCGAGACGTTCCACCGGCTTGTGCTCACCGAGCGAGCCCGGCCCGGATCGCTGATGGTGGACTCCCGGGGACGGCGCTTCGTCAACGAGGCCCGCAACTACAACGACGTGGGCCGAGCCATGCAGTTCTTCGACCCCACCGGGTTCCAGTACCCGGCGGCCACCGCCTGGTTGGTATTCGACGCCAGCTACCGCCGCCGCTACCACCTGGGCCCGCTGCGCCGAGACGACCCCGACCCTGAGTGGCTGCACCGAGCCGACAGCCTTAGCGAGCTGGCTGCCGTCATCGACGTAGACGGCGACGAGCTCACCGCCTCGGTCGCCCGCTTCAACCAGCTGGCCGCCACCGGCGACGACCCCGATTTCGGCCGGGGCCGCTCCATCTACGACCGCTTCGTTGGCGACCCTAAAGCCCACCATCCCACACTCGGCCCCCTCAACGAGCCCCCCTTCTACGCCGTCCGCCTTCAACCCGGATGCCTAGGCACCAAAGGCGGCCCAAGAACCAACATCCACGGCCAAGTCCGCCACCAAGACGGCGGCCTCATCGAGGGTCTCTTCGCAGTGGGCAACGCCGCCGCCAGCCCCCTCGGCGCCGCCTACCCCGGCGCGGGAGGCACCATCGGCCCCCTCCTAGTGGCCGCCCACGCCGCCGGTACTGCCGCCGCTGGCTAGCTATCGCAGGGGCTTAACCGATTCACCACCCATGGCAACCAGTGCGTCTGAGTCGAATGTCACCGGCAGGCCGGAGAGAACGTCTGCGCAAACGGCCCATTCCGCGATCATCCCCACTAGCTCTTCCAGGTCGTCGGAGCCTCCCGTGAACCCGATGTCATCCTCGGCCCACCAACGGACCCCTTCATCACGGTTCAGATGTGTTCGCAGCTCGTGCGAGACTCCTCCGAGACCGCTCAGATACCCGCAACCTCTGCCTGCACATCCGGCATTACCATCGTGAATTCCGCGATGCCCTCATCCTCAGCCCATTCATGGACCAAAGACTCCAGCTGGGGCAACGTGTCAGCGACCGCAATGAATCCGCAGCCGTCCTCGCACCACCAGCTTGACCCCTCCCCGTCGGTCTCAACATGGACCTTAAACTTGTGCATCGGCTGCTCCTCTCCCAAAGCGGCTAGAGCAATCTAGAGATCTCATCATCGCTCAATCCTGCCTCTTTCACCAGTATGTGACGCACAATCGCCGGTCGGACCGTCGCTCCCCTGTGGAAGGCGAACGTGAACGATCGCCCATCGGGATGCTTCAGCATCCTATGGGAGCCCTTTCGCTGTTCCTGCCTGAATCCAGCCTTGGTCAGCATGGACAGCAGCTCATCAGCTTTGAGGGATGGGAACTTGGTTGGTGTCAACACCCTTGCTCTTGCACTACTCCTGTGGATATGTGGATATTCCTGTAGATTAAATAATTTTCAGTCATTATCAAAATACCGGGGAGAATGCGGCCGGACCACTAGGCTTGGCCCTGATGGGCAAAATCGTCTTCGGCGACAACCTGCCGGTGTTGCAGGGGTTGCCCGACGCCAGCGTCGACCTCATCTACATCGATCCGCCCTTCAACACCGGCAAGCGCCAAGAACGCAACAGGATCAAGACTGTTCATCACGAAGCAAATGGCGACCGGACCGGTTTCGCGGGCCGCCGCTACCAGACGATTCACCTCGGCAAGTCGGGCTATGAGGACGCCTTCGACGACTACATGGCCTTTCTCGCCCCCCGGTTTGAGGAAGCCTACCGTGTGCTCGCCGACAAGGGGAGCTTCTTCCTCCACATCGACTATCGGGAGGTCCACTACTGCAAGGTGCTGCTGGATCAGATCTTCGGCCGGGACTCCTTCATGAACGAGATCATCTGGGCTTACGACTATGGTGCGCGCTCCAAGAAGAAGTGGTCCGCCAAGCACGACAGCATCCTGTGGTACGCCAAAGACCCATCCGACTACACCTTCTGCTTCGAGGAGATGGACAGGATCCCCTACATGGCCCCCGGCCTGGTCGGCAAGGAGAAGGCCGCCCGAGGCAAGACCCCCACCGACGTCTGGTGGCACACCATCGTCAGCCCCAACGGCAAGGAGAAGAGTGGCTACGCCACCCAGAAACCCCTCGGCGTCCTTGAGCGCCTAGTCAGAGTCCACTCCAAACCCGGCGACCTCCTGCTGGACTTCTTCGCCGGCAGCGGAACCCTCGGCGAAGCCGCCGCCAAGCGCGGCCGCGACTACCTCCTCATCGACAACAACCCTGAGGCCATCCAAGTCATGGCCCGCCGCCTCGCCCCCACCAATCCGGATCTCGTGGGCTGTGACTTGCTCCTTGACGAAGCAGACGAAACCTCCCAATCCCTGGAAACCCTCTTCTAGTCCCGCAACGCACTTCGGACCAGGATCGATAGGAAATGTACGAGAAACTTGAACGGCTGTCGCTGCGGCTCAGAGCGAACTACGCGGACGAGGACTTGGAATGGCGTGACAGCCCATTCGCCTGGATCAAGTCTCGCCCTTCCAGGAAACGGGGCAAGATTGCTGAAGAACTTGTAGCGGGTCTGTGCGACGTCGAAAGACTGAGGATCGCCCGGTCTCCCGACAGTGATGCCGACCTTCTTGTGGAGGGTGTCCGAGTGGAGGTCAAGTCATCCACGCTTTGGAAAAACGGCAGGTACAAGTTCCAGCAGTTGCGCGATCAGAACTACCAGATCGCCGTCTGCCTTGGACTGAGTCCATCAAGTGCTCACTGTTGGGCACTGCCTAAGAATGTGCAGTTGCAGAATTGGGAGGCTGGCAGTTTGGGGATCGGCTCGCAGCATGGCGGAAGTGCTGGAACCGATACAGCCTGGATCGACTTGGAACCCCTTCACCCCCCGCAATGGATGCAACCATACGGTGGTTCCCTCGAACAGGGAATGGCCACCCTTCGCTCACTCTTTGATCCTTGACGGCACGCACTTCACGCATAGGACCGTCGCGCAGAAATTCGGCGAGGGTACGAATGACAACCGATAGCACCGTGACCACTATCGCGATGGGTCCAAGACGCGGTCCAGATTCCCCACCATGTCCCATTCATCGTCAACAAATGCCGCTTCTGTGGAGAGGTCCTCAACAAAGACCAGCAACGTGTCCGCATCGCAGCCGAAGAACGGCACCGGCACCGATCCGACCTCGCCAGCATCCTGGGTCACAGCCTCAACGTAGCAACTTGACCACTAAGGAAACGCACACAATTCGGGCGGACGTTCAGTTCGATCCCAAGGTGGGTAGAAGTGGTGCCAACACCACTGGATCTTCTGGCTCAGCCACACGCCACCATGAGCCATCGATCATTGCTGATCCGGGCTTGTTGGATTCCCCCACTGGACAGATGTGAACACTGACCGACTCTCCCTTTTCTGGGATTTCATTGAGACCCAGCTGACGGGCAATATCACGGTGTGCCTCGTATTGGCCAAGGATGATGATTCCCTCTTGCCGGAGTTGACTGCGAGCACCACCGTTGCCTCGGATTCGCTTCATGTAGTCGGCTTGCTGGGCCACTGTCGCAATGACACCGCGGCCGATTCGCTTCATCTGGACTGTCCTGAATAGCCGCCTAATTCTCTCCGCACCTGACTTGCCACCCATGATGTGGTCAACATCTTTCTTGGGGACTTGAAGCAGCACGTTCGGAGGCAGATCGCTATCGAAAAAGAGCCAGTGGATAGAAGACCTACCGTCCTTGTTGAGCTTGGCTTTTTCGTCTCGGTTTCCGCTGGAGGTCAGGTGCTCTTTGTGCGCCCTGAACAGTCCCATAGACCAGACGGACTCATCATCATCCGCCCAGAGTCCCAGACACAGCTTCTCCTTGGCCTCGTTGGGAATCATCCATGCCCCGAGATTCTGAGAGTACTTGCAGTCCACGTCAACGCCAGCGATCTTGTAGTCAAGTTTGTCTCCGTCAGCGAATTTGAATTCGCGCTGCATGTTGATCTCTACCAGCGTCCCACAGTGGGTCCTTTCAGTCTTGTGCAAGTCGCACCACCGGTAGCGTCCCGTTCGCTGGCCGTCGTAGAGCTGGTCAATCGTGTCCCGCAGAACAGCCGCAACCCTGTTCTCCAAGTCACGAATGCCCACGAGCTCTGCGACAACTGCTTCAAGCTCAGGGTCAGGGCCAAGACTCACAGGCCGCAGTTCTAACGGCCCGCCTACGTGAGGTCAACCCCTCCTTTGTTTGTCTACCCGAGCAGTTTGACGAGATGCAGGGCAATGGCCTTGCCAAGCAACGGGGGAACGGCGTTGCCGATCTGGCGGGCGATCTCGATTTTGGTGCCCTCGAAGATGAAGGCGTCTGGAAAAGTCTGGAGTCGAGCTGCTTCACGGTGAGTGATTGGGCGGTCTTCGCTGGGGTGTAGATAGCGGCCCTTCTCGGGCTTGTAGAACTCGGTGCGGATCGTGAAGCTGGGCCGGTCCCACCACAGCCGGCCCATGACGTCGGTCGTGCCCGTTGGCTTGTTGGCCCAGCACGCAGGGGTCAGATCAGGTCGGGCCCGCTGGAGGTCGAATCGGTTTCCACCCTCGGGGATTGCCCGGTACCGCTCAAGGGAGGTTGGGCGTGGGTTTCGGCGGATGTGTAGGTCCTGAAACCCGTCCCTCATGACTGGCTGATCGGTTGTCGGCTTCGGCGGCAGATCTCCAATGGCGTCACGCACTGTCTGTACTGGTTCTTGCCCGATTGGGCCGTCTCCATGCGTCGGGGGTGGAGGCCACGGAACCTCCTTTCCCCTCACCGCCACAAAGATGCCTCGCCGCCTACTCTGAGGCACCCCGTAGTCAACAGCATTCAGCACTCCATAGCTGTAGCTGTACTCACGCAGTAGCGGGTGGGAAGACAGCCGACGGCACAGTTCTGCGAACTCCACTGACTTTTGGAACTCAGGGACGTTTTCGATGACAAAGCCCAACGGCTCTACTCGCTCCACCGCGGCCAGATAGTGCTCCCAGAGAGCGTTCATCTGCGAGCGAGACTCGTCATCTCGGTCACGGCCGAGCGGGGAAAACCCCTGGCAAGGAGGGCCGCCGACGATCAGTTCCGCTTCTGGGTAGGTGATCGGGTCAAACCCCTCAATGTCGCCGTCATACACACCAACACCAAAGTTGGTCTTGTAGGTCAGCGCCGCAGCGGGATCATGCTCAACGGCGAAGACAGGCTCAAACCTCATGCCGTCGAGTTCATCATTAGCGATGTCGAACCCCAGTGATAGGCCACCTGCTCCTGCAAACAGGTCGATCGAGCGGATGATTCTGGACATCCCCGGTTCCTCGCTTCCTTGACGTAGACGGTAGTGCGATCCCAACTCACACTTATGTCATTATCAAGAGACGAGCGACAGTTTGTGAGCCTGAGTAACCAGACGTGATTGGAGCCCTTCCACCAGGAGTGTCGTATCTCAACCGCAGATACCCTCGTGAGGTGGACGGGGCCAAACAAGGACCTTGAGATTGCGAGTGGGACCGGCGATTCTGGGCATCGTGGCCGTGGCCGTGCTGATGTTTGGCTGCGGTGGAACCGAGCAGTCGGTGTTGCCGTCGGAAGCAGCGCAGCCGACCCTCACGGAGGCTGCCAGCACTCCCGTGCCCGCGACACCCTCTCCTACGGTGTCTGTGACCACGTCAGTGCCCGCGATGCCTACTCCAGCGACCCGCACGCCGATCCCGCTGGCTTCGCCGTCTCCTCCTCCCACAGACGCGCCAATTACGCCAATCCCACTAGCAACTACGACCCCGCTTGCACTGACCGAAGTGTTTGTGGGGGGCACTGATGACGTCACTTGGCGGGTGGTGGAGGTATTGGGCTCGGTCCCGTCGGCTGAGACCATGACCGCCCTCGGTTACCTGGTGGCCAGCGCCCTTGTGCCCGATGAAGGGGAAGGGGCACCGCGGATTTCAGTAGTCGAGGGGCCGGTCATCGGCGATCTGGGGGAGATCACTTTGGATGCGGTGGGGCTGGCTGATGACTCGATCCTCGGATACCGGCTGCGCATCTTCGCCCACCTGCCGGAGGCCGAAGGCGGCTTCACCCTCAAGTCCGTGGAACGCACGCTGCTGTGCCGACGCAGGGTTAGCGGCAATCTCTGCCGCTGAAATCAAGAGGACTTTGTAGGGATGATCGATGGGCCAGGCGTGGATGCCATCTGAGAGAGCGCAATTGATGATCGTGCTGTAGTTATCCGCGAACGGGCACTTACCAGGGTCGGCGTATCTCAATACGGGGACTGGAGACTTCATCTGAAGCAGTGAACAACGTCAGGTCAAGATGCTCGGCGAGCACGAGGGCCGACCATGAGTCAAGAGTATCCACTGCTCCCACACCGGCCCGCGAGATGGTCTCTGCCACCAGAGTGCGAACCGGGAACCACTCGTGTACAGCGGAAAGAGCAAGCCCGATCTCTACTTGAACCCTCTCCAGGTTGCCCTCATGGCGAGCTGCCACAAAACGACCAACGGTCATCGCCGACCAATCCAGAGCCATGAACTCTGCGCCGACTGGCACCGACCCCTTGAGCAAACCAGCCGCAGCCAACACTCCACCGGCGTCGCAGACGACGCTACTGGGCATCTAGGTCGCGAAGCTGCTGGCGGATGGATTCGAACTCTGAACGGTCCATCGGCGGGTAATCGCCGGATAATTCAGCAGGTGACAGGCGAGACGCGATGCGAGTCAGCTCGTTTCGCAAATGCTGCTGCACTGATAGCCCTGCGGCCTTCGCCTGCTCCCGCAATCGCCGCCCCACATCATCATCGAGGTCTTTGATATTCAGGTCCATTCACGGATTCTACCAGAGTGGTAGAAAGTCTTGGGGAGTTTTCCAGGATCTGATTTCGCCGCTAGGTCTGCCCCAATGCTGGCCCTCAGGGCCACAGTTCATCTTCTGCCAGAGCCTCGTGGAAACGGTCGAGGGGCCAGACGTGGATGCCGTCTTCGGTTTGGAACTCGTGGGGGCCGGTGTAGATGAGGATGCGGCGGACGAGGCTGGGCAGGCCGTCGATGGCGCGCAGACCCTTGAGCATGCTGGTGTTGTAGTTGGCGGCGGCCTTGACCTCGAGGGCGAGATGCTCGTTGTCGCGGGTGAGCACGAAGTCGACCTCGGCGTTGGACTCGACTGGGGACCAATAGGCGATGGCGTCGAACACCTGCTGGGTCTCATTGTGGGCCCTGAGCAATCCATAGACCCACCCCTCCAACAGAGCGCCGCGTTCCTCGGCGGCAACCGGGCCGAGTTGGCGTTTGATCGCCCTCACCAATCCGGGGTCAACCCAGTAGAGCTTGGGGCGCTTTCTCTCGCGAACTCGGAGCTTGGCCTCGAACGCCTCCAACCGGGTAGCGAGCAGGGTGTCCTCCAGCACTTCCAGATAGCCCGCCACCGTGGGGCGAGCCACCCCGGTGTCTCGGGCCAGGCTGGACACGTTGACCGTCTGGGCATGCATCAGCGCGGCCACCGGCAGGAATCTCACGAAGCCGGGCAGGTTTCTAACCGCGGCTTCGGCTCGGATTTCCTCTCGGAGATAGAGCTGGGTATAGCCCTCCAACACATCGCGCCGATCTTCGGCTGCCCATACAAGCGGAATCGTGCCAAACCGCAGAACGTCACCCAGTTCGAAGTCGTCCCCCAGCTCTGCCGGGGTGAGCGGGTACATGGCTTTGCGGGCTGCCCTTCCGGCAAGCAGGTTCGTGCCGGCGGTCTTGAGCTTGCGAGCACTGGAACCCAACAGAGCGAACCGCACCCCCCGTTCTTCAATCTGTCGGTGGACCTCGTTCAGCAGGGCGGGAATGCGCTGCACCTCGTCCACCACCACCCATCCGCCCGGCTTGATACCAGACAAGAGGTTCCCGAATAGCGCTGGATCGCCCATCAGATCGGTGAACAGCGCCTCGTCAAGCAGGTCGAAGCGCGTTGCGTCGGGAAGCATCATCCTCCCCCAGGTGCTCTTGCCAACCCCTCGAACTCCGAACAGAAAGAAGCTGCGTTCGGGTACCGGTAGCAGCCTTCTGTACACCATTACGACAAAAATAGCCGATTTTTGACAAGTACCTATACATTTTTCGACATCACTGGCTCACGGCAAGGCGAACCACCAGATCTGTGCGCGAAGCTACGGGGATGAGCACTTGGGTTGATGTGACCACGTATGGCGATCTGGTGGTGCGGGGGTCGGCGCTGTTTGGGGACCAGGACGCGGTGGTTTTCCCGGACACGCGCCACAGCTTTGCGTCGTTGGAGGAGGCCGCCCGGCGGTCGGCCCGGTCGCTGTTGGGGCTGGGGGTTCGGCCTCAGGACCGTGTGGGGATCCTCATGCCCAACTGCATGGACTTCATCGAGGTGATGTTCGGCGCATCCCTCATCGGTGCCGTTCCGGTCCCCATCAACGCCCGCTTCAAGGGGCGGGAGCTGGCCTATGTCACCGAGAACGCCGATCTGAAGGTGCTGGTGACCAGCGACATCATCGACCAGTTCACCGACTACGTGGTGATTCTGCACGACTGCCTGCCCGGCTTGGCCGAGGCCCCCGACCCCGCCAATCTCGAACTCGACGTCGCTCCCGAACTCAAGGCAGTGGTGCTGTTGGGCAGCACATCTCCAGCCGGGATGGTGGACCGAGGCGCATTCGAGGCGCTCGCCGAGCAGGCCACCGACGACGAGGTGGAACTTCTCCGCAGCCAGGTGGCCATTCGGGACGAGGCCCTGATGATCTACACCTCGGGGACCACGGCAGAGCCCAAGGGCTGCCCCCTGAACCACGAGTCGCTGGTGCGCACCGCAGTCACCGCCTGTCGGACCCGGTTCGAGTTGACCGAAACCGACGTGTTCTGGGATCCGCTGCCCCTGTTCCACATGAGCTCGATCCTTCCGCTCATCGGCTGCCTCGACGCGGGGTCGTCCTACGTCACCATCACCCACTTCGACCCGGCCCAGGCCATCGCCCAGATGCGCGACGAGAAGGCCACCGTGTGCTTCTCCACCTTCCCGCCGGTAACCCAGGCCATGATCAACCACCCCGACTGGGACTCCGACGAGTTCCAGCGCATCCGGCTGGTGAACAACGTGGCGCCTCCCGACGCCCTGCGGGCCATCCACGCCCTGCTCCCCTGGGCCCGCCATATGAACGCCTACGGCCTCACCGAGTGCGGCGGCGTGGTGGCCTTCTCCGGCCCCGAAGACCCGCCGGAGACCTGGGCGGTGTCATCGGGCCGCCCGTTCCGGGGCATCGAGGTCAAGATCAAGGACCTCGAGACCAGGGAGACGCTCAACGAGCCCCACCAAGCAGGCGAGATCTGGGTGCGGGGATACAACGTGTTCGAGGGATACCACAAAGACCCGGAGAAGAACGCCGAGTGCTTCGACGACGAGGGCTGGTTCTTCACCGGCGACATCGGCTCACTCGACCCCGACGGGCGCATCAGCTATCTGGGCCGCACCAAGGACATGCTCAAGGTGGGCGGCGAGAACGTGGCCGCGGTGGAGATCGAGAGCTACCTCCAGACCCATCCGGCGGTGGCCATCGCCCAAGTGGTGCCCCTGCCCGACGAGAAGTACTCCGAGATACCCGCCGCCTTCGTCGAGCTCAAGCCTGGTGCCGAGGCTGGCGAGGACGAGCTCATCGAGTTCTGCCGAGGCCAGATTGCCAGCTTCAAGATCCCCCGCCACGTGCAGTTCGTCGCCCCCAACGAGTGGCCCATGTCCGCCACCAAAATCCAAAAATTCCGCCTCGCCGAGAAGCTCCAAGCCGAACTGGGGCTGTAACCATCTGCCCGACGGCGGAACAACCTAGGTGGGCGGGGGGTGGCCCGGCTCAGGGCGCCCGCCGCCCGGAGTTCATCGAGGACGGCGGGCTGGGCCGGGACAGGACCCGCCGCCCACCGGAGGATCATTCCCGATAGCCGTCGGGCAGTTGGTCGATGTGCCAGATTTGGCTCCTCCACCAGCGCCACTTGCCGGCGATCACATCCTCCACCGTGCAGTGCGGGTGGGGCTCCAGCCAGTCGATGATGGAGTCCACGATCTGGAACAGGCAGCCGTGCCCTGATCGGGGCCGCACATAGGTCTCCCGCCAGTGCGGCTCGCCCAGCTCAGTGTCGACCACCTCATAGCCGGCGGCTTCCAAGTCTGCAATGGTGGCCTCCACATCGTCCACGAAGATGGTCACGTGGTGGAACCCCTCCCCGTGCTTCTCGATGAAGCGGTGCAGGTAGCTCTGCTCATTCAGCGGCTCCAGCAGCTCCACCTTCACGGTGTCGGGCAGCTTGAACATGGCGGTGCGGACGCCCAGCGGTATGTCGTCGCCCCCCATCACCAACTGTCCGCCGAACACATCCCGAAACAGCGGCACCGCGGCCTCAATCGAGCGCACCGCAATGCCAATGTGATCCCAGCGTTGAATGCGGGGTGACACCGCCGGATTGGTGTCCAATCCGGCCGGATAACCGGCCTCGCCCATCGTTCTCCAGCCCATGGCCAGCTCCTCTCAGCGATCTCTCATTCTTCCCGAACGTTCCCGGTGTGCTATCTAGCAGGGAATGGGCAAGCTAGACGAAGCCATCGCCGGACAAAGCGGATTTCCCCGGGTGATGCCCGGACTCGAACAACCGCTCACTGTGCCCCAGAAGATCGCCTGTGCCGCTCGCATCCTCGACGCCGAGGGATACGCCCTAGATGTGGCTGGTCACATCACCGTGGTGCGAGACGACGCCGACGACGGCTCCATGTGGTGTACCCCCTATGGGCTGTGGTGGAACGAGATCACCGCCTCCGACATCTTGATGATCGACTCCGACGGCGAGGTATTGGAGGGCCGTTGGGACGTCACCCCGGCGGTGTTCATCCACACCGAGATGCACCGGGCTCGCCCCGACGCCCGGGTGGTGATCCACAACCACCCCTACTACGGCAGCCTGCTGTCCACCTTGCACAAGCTGCCGGAGATCACCGACCAGCAGGCCTGCATGTTCGACGGCGACATCGCCCTGTTCGGCACCTACACCGGCGGGGTGGACGACGCCGCCGGGGGCCAGGAGATGGCCGACGCCGTGGGAAGCGCCACTGCGGTGATCCTGGCCAACCACGGGGTGCTCATCGCCGGCGAGACCACCGAGCAGGCCGTCTACCGGGCCTCCAACTTCGAGCGGGTATGCCGCCTCAACTACGACGCCATGCAGGCCGGCCAAACCCCGGTGCCGGTGCCCCCCGACCAGCGCCCCACACTGAAGGCCGCGGTCAACAGCCACCACATGACGGTGAGGTACTACTGGGAAGGGGCGGTGCGGAGGTTGCTCCGCGAGGCTCCCGAAGTGCTGAACTGACGGAACCAGCCATGAGCTCAAACTCCAGCACCGCCACCCCGCGCACCATCGGAGCGTGGATCCGCCACAAGGCCGAGGCCAACGGCGACCGACTGGCCCTCACCGTGGAGGGTAGGGACAAGACCTACGCCGGAGTCGATCTGGACTCCGACCGACTGGCCGCCGGTTTGGCCTCGCTCGGTCTGGGCCAGGGCGACCGCTCCTGTCTGATGATGCAGAACTCGCTGGAGTGCATCGACGCCTGGTTCGCCATGAACAAGGCCGGGGTGGTGGAGGTGCCCATCAACCAGGCCTACCGGGGCCACCTGCTGGAGTATCTGATCAGCCAGTCGCGCTCCTCGGCGGTGGTGTGCGACGCCGACTACCTCGACCGCATCGCCGAGGCGGCCCCCAGCCTCCCCGGCCTCGAGCACGTTGTGGCCAACCGGGCCGAGGGAACCGGAGACACCGGCACCCCCGATTTCCCCAGCCATGTCACCGTCCACGAACTGGCCGATTTGTACCTCGACTCCCCCGCTCCCGAGCCCGATGTGGACTACCGGGACACCGCGGTGATCCTTTACACCTCGGGCACCACCGGTCCCTCCAAGGGCGTGATGCTGTGCCACGAGGCCAACCTGAACCTGGCCCGCCACACGGTCGATTTGGTGGGCTATGACACCGACGACGTGCTCTACACCGCCTTCCACCTGTTCCACATCAACGCCAAGTACACCAGCGTGATGTGCGCCATGGAGGCCGACGCCCGGCTCATCATGGACCGGCGGTTCTCAGCCAGCCGGTTCTGGGACCGCTGCCGGGCCGACGGGATCACCGCCTTCAACTACCAGGGCGGCCTGATCATGATGCTGTGGAAGCAGCCCGAGCGGGCCGACGACGCCGACAACCCGGTGCGCAACGGATTCGGCGCTCCCTGCCCGGTTGAGATCTGGGAGCCGTTCGAGGAGCGCTTCGGCGTGCATCTCAGCGAGGTGTACGGCATGACCGAGGTGGCCATCACCACCGAGAACCGCCGGGGCGTGCGGAAGATCGGCACCGCCGGCCGGGAGTCCGCCCTGTACCACGTGGCGGTAGTGGACCCTGAAGACCGGCCAGTGCCCCCCAACACCGCGGGCGAGATCGTGGTGCGGCCCAAAAAGCCCCACATCATGATCGACAGCTACTTCGACATGCCCGACGTCACGGTAAAGACCTTCCGCAATCTGTGGTTCCACACCGGCGACCGGGGGCGACTAGATGAAGACGGCTACCTGACCTTCATCGACCGCATGAAGGACTGCGTGCGCCGCCGGGGTGAGAACATCTCCTCCTACGAGGTGGAAGCGGTGATCAACACATGCGACGCCGTGCTGGAGTCAGCGGTGATCGGCGTTCCCTCCGAACTGGGTGAGGAAGAGGTGATGGCCGTGGTGGTGCTCAAGCCCGACCACGAGCTCTCCGAGACCGAGCTGCTCGACTTCTGCGTCCCCCGCATGGCCCACTTCGCAGTTCCCCGGTTCGTCCGCTGGTGCGACGACCTGCCCAAGACCCCCTCCGAGCGGGTGCAGAAGTTCAAGCTCCGCGAGGAGGGCATCACCCCCGACACCTGGGACCGCGACGACGCGGGCTACGTCGTCCCCCGCTAGCCAGCCACAAAGTCCGGGTTCGGCGTAAACGTCAGCGGCAGCGAGGTCAGCCCCCGGGTGTACACCCCGGTCTCCACCTGCTCGTAGCCGTCGGCGTAGGCAATGTCGTGCATGGCATCGAGCAGGGCGTCCATGGCCACGGTCAGCTCGGCCCGGGCCAGCATCGATCCCACGCAGAAGTGGCGGCCCAAGGCGAACGCCGTGTGGTCGGCTGCGGCGGTGAACGCCTTGTCGAACTCCATGTCGGAGCGGTGGATGTTGAACCGGTCGGGCTCGGCGAATGCCTCTGGATCGCGGTTGGCCGCTCCCAAGAGCAGCTCCAGGGTGTGGCCCGCGGCCACGGTGCCGCCGGAGAACTCCACGTCCTCGTCGGTGTGGCGCATGATCATCTGCACCGGCCCGGTGAACCGCAGCGTCTCGGCGAAGGCCGGGCCGATGAGCTGGCGGTCGGCCCGCACCTCGGCCATCTGGTCGGGATTGTCCAGCAGGTTGCGCATGGTCAAGGTGATGGCCTTCTCGGTGGTCTCTCCCCCGGCGGTCAGCAGCAGGCTGCAAAAGCCGCGGATGTCGTCGTCGCTCATCTGCACGCCGTCGAACTCCTTGGTCACCATGGCGGTGAGCAGATCGTCGCCGGGATTGGCCCGCCGCTCGGCGATCTTGGGCATGAGGTACTCCCCCATCTCCACACGGGCGGCCATGCCCCGGCGGTTCTTCTCCTCGTCGCCGGTGATGTTGGACACGAAGTCCATGATCATCGTGTACCACTCGTAGAACTGGGGCACGTCCTCCATGGGGAGGTCGAGGAGCTGCACGATCACCCCGATCGGGTAGTAGGTGCTGAACCGCTTGCACAGGTCCACCTCCCCGTCGGCCAGGAACTCGCCGATCTGCTGGCGGGCCGCCGTGGTGATGGCGGGCACGATGCTCTGCTCCAGGTAGCTGCCCCGAAAGATCGGGTTCACGATGCCCCGGTAGGACGAGTGCTCTTTGCCCTCCATCTGCAAGATGGTGCGCCCGTGCACCGGCTCGGTCTGCCATTCGTAGTTGCGACTGGAGATCTGGGGGTTGCGGAACGCCCCGGCCACGTCCTCGTAGCGGCTGATCACGTAGGCCTGGGTGCCCTCGTGCCACATCACCGGGTACTCGTCGCGTAGCACCTCGTAGAAGGGGTAGGGGTCGGCGTCGTACTCGGGCGAGAGGATGTCTGGGGCTTCGGTCCTGGGCCGTATAGTACGGCGGGCTGCAAGAACTTCAAGAATGGCCAGTCAGGGGGAAGCGGAAGATCTCATGAGCAAAATCACGACACTGCAAGAGGCGGCGGCGTCGATCCCCGACGGCGCCACCGTGGCCATCGGCGGCCTGTCGATGAACAGCGCCCCCATGGCCCTGGCGCGCGAGCTGGTGCGCCAGCAGAAGAAAGACCTGGATTTGGTGGCCATCGTGTCGGGCATGGCGGTGGATTGGCTGGTGGCCGGCGGCTGCGTGCGCCGGGTGCTCGCCGGGCTGGTCAGCTTCGAGGGCCTGGGCCTGGCCCCCAACTTCCGAGCGGCGGTGCAGTCGGGGCAGGTGGCCATTGAGGAGTACAGCGAGCATCTTTTGATCTGCCGACTCCAGGCCCAGAGCTACAACTTGCCGTTCATGCCCACCAAGGCCGGGCTGGGCACCGACGTGCTGGGCCTGCACGCCGAAAGCGGCGCGGTGCGCGAGGAGAAGGACGGCCCCACCGGCGAGCACTACGTGGCCTGCACCCGCCTGCCGGTGGATGTGGCCCTGGTCCACGCCCACGAGGCCGACGAGCGGGGCAACACCAGGGTCAATCCCAAGTTGGTGTGGATGGACAACGAGATCGTGAACGCGGCCACCCGCACGGTGGCCTCGGTAGAGCGGGTAGTTGACACCGCGGCGTTCGCGGCCGAGCCGGAGCGAACGACGTACCCGAGGTTCATGATCGACACGGTGGCCCCGGCCCCGCTGGGCGCCTACCCCTGCTCGTGCTTCCCCGACTACGGCCATGACTCAGGGTTCTTCACGGAATACTCCCAGGCCGCCCGAGACCGGGAGACGTTCACCCGGTTCTTCCAGGAACGAGTGGTGGGGCCGGAGACCTGGGAAGACTTCCTATCCGTCAACAGCGTCGCCACAGGGGCATCGGCATGAGCACACCCGTACCCGGATGTGGCCGTACGACGCCGCTCCACACCAGAGAGGTGGCCAAGTGACCTCCCCCGTGCCGGATTACGAATGCACCATCGACGAGTTGATGGTGGTGGCCTTCTCCCGGGCCATGTCCAACGACACCCGGGCATTCAACGGCGCGGTGTCGTTCATCCCGGTGTGCGGCTACCTGCTGGCCCGGCGCACCCATGCGCCTGAGCTGGTGTGGGGAGCCAGCTCTATCGCTGTCGATGCCGACCCCGATGAGATCGGCGACTCCACCCTGTCGGACTCCCTGTGGGGCGGCGCCTCAATGCTGAGCAACTCCCCGTTCGACTTCTGGAGCTACGCCCAAGGTGCCCGCTACAACACCTTCGCCTTCCGGGGGGCGCAGATGGACGCCTACGGCAACGTGAACAACACGGTGATCGGCCCCTACGACGCCCCCAAGGTGCGGCTGCCCGGCGGCGGGGGCATGGCCGACCTCGGGGCCATGATCCCGCGCATCTACCTGTGGTCGTCCACCCACGACCCCCGCACCTTCGTAGACCAGCTCCACTTCCGCTCCGGCATCGGCTGGGGCGACGGCGGCGACCACCGCGAGCGCATGGGC